>NYWQ01000008.1 GCA_002685115.1 Flavobacteriales bacterium
GCTACAATATAAAATGCCATAATTGGAAGCACAGCTCCATTCATGGTCATTGAAACAGACATTTGATCTAAAGGTATATTATTAAACAGGATTTTCATATCCTCAACAGAGTCTATAGCTACTCCAGCTTTTCCTACATCACCAACAACTCTTTCATGATCGGAGTCGTAACCTCGATGAGTCGCTAAGTCAAAGGCTACAGAAAGTCCTTTTTGTCCTGCAGCTAAATTTCTCTTGTAAAATGCGTTCGATTCTTCAGCTGTTGAGAAACCTGCGTACTGGCGAATTGTCCATGGCCTCATAACATACATTGTGGAGTAAGGACCTCTGAGGTAGGGTGCCGTTCCAGAAATAAATTTTAGATGTTCTGTATTTTGTATGTCTGAAGATTGATACTTGTTTTTTAGCTCAATTTGTTCAGGACTGAGCCAAGTTAAAGTTGCTCTTTTTACTTGTTCTCGCGTTAGGCTTAGTTCTATTTTTGAGAAATCGGGTCTAAGCATTTTTTTCTTCATTTAATCGTATGGTATCCATCTGCTCAGACAAGCGTTTTGAAAGTAGAGGTTTAAATTCGGTCGGTTTTGTTCTGTTTTTTACAAATGAGATTTCCAATTCGTTAAGCATTTTATCTTTACCATTTGGATGTAAGTTGGTGCCAATTAAACTTAGTTCTCCAGCGTTGAAAAGCGCTTCTTGTTTTGAGGCACTTTCCTCAATCATTTGTTGGATCTTGTTTGATTTTATAGCTTCTATCCAACCTCCATGCGTTTCAATTTCTTTAAAAATTGACCAGGCTTTTAAACTCATTTCATTGGTAAGTTCTTCAATGTAGTAACTTCCTGAGGCTGGGTCGCTTACTTTATTTAAGTAGGCTTCTTCTTTTAGTATTAATGAAGTGTTTCTTGCCATTCTTGAGCCAAATACATCTTCTTCTTTATAAGCCGCGTTTAAATTATTAATACTTATTGTGTTTGCTCCACCTAGCGCAGCAGACATACATTGACTTGTTGAGCGAAGCATATTTATGTGTGCATCGTACAAGGTACTTGTTCTCAATCCTGATTCGGCTCTAAGATCTGATGGAGTGTGTTCTTTTTTGTAAGCATCAAGTAATTGGCTCCATAATATTCTGATGGCTCTAAACTTCGCGATTTCAAAGAAAAAGTTTGTAGAAATACCCAAACTTATTTGAATTTTAGTTGCTTTTAAATTTTTATAGTGCGCAAAATATTCGCTTAATTGGGCTAAAGTAAAAGCCAACTCCTGTGAAGCTGTAGCTCCAGAATTGTGGTATTCATGACCTTGAATACATAGTGTTTTGAAAGATTTTAGAGCACTCGATTTTTCTTGTATGTGATTGAATTTAATCCAGAAATTAGAGTCAATAGTTCCATTTTTCAGACAACTCATTAAAGGGTCGAAATGTAAACTACCTCTAATTTTTGTTTTGTCTAGTTTTCTTTTTTCTAAGAGTTTTACGAAAGATTCTAATGCATCTTCTATATTTTCAGATTGAATAGAGGTTTGTATATGCTCAATTAGCACCTCTTTTAGAATGCTATCTAAATCCGTGCTTTTTAAATTATATAGCAATAGGGCAGTGGCACCTGTATTTAAACTATCAAGTACTTTTTTATTAGTTGGTTTGAGAAATTTCTGCTCAATTTCCCAGTCAGAATGATGGTGAGTGGTCTCTCCTTCAAATTTCTTTACAGACTCATCATTGTATAGAGGTGCTACTGAAATTTTTTCTGGACTTTTCCAGATGAGTTTTTCATAGTCTAGCCCTTTAAGATCATCAATGACCTTTTTATTCCACTGAAGAAAAGTTTTAGGGCTAAATTCTTTAAATAGTTTTTCCATGTAGTTATCTATTATTCAGAAATAAGAAAAATTTCTTCGTTTTCTTTTTTCATATGATACACTTCTCTTGCATACCTTTCCAGTCCTTCAGGATTAGAAAGTTTATCTAGTGCTATGGAATCTTTTTTAATTTCTTCTTTGTAATAAAGTTTGTCTTTTTCTAATTGATTTATTGAATTGGATAAACGTAAGTGATTTAAATAAGAGTTACTGTCAAAAAAAAGCATCCACATAACAAATAAAAAAATCAATATTAGATATGGATTCTTTACTTTGGATACGATTGTTTTAAGTATCTGTTTGTTTTTTTTCATTATTCAAAAATAGGCAATGTTTTCTAAAGTTTACAAGTCTTCATTTTTACACTTCAATGAGCTGTTTTTATTTCGATCGTATTTTTGATTCTTTCCTTTACTATGTTTTGACCATCTCTTATTTATCGAGCTACTGAGAAAGGTGAATATCTCTAAGAGATAATTGGGTTGTTATTCATTTCTTTTGGTATTTGAATTCCCATAATCTTTAATACTGTAGGTGCAACATCTGCGAGTTTACCATTTTTTATTTCCTTAAAATCAGTATTCAATATAAAGCATGGAACTGGATTTGTAGTATGCGCTGTATTTGGGCTCCCATCTGGGTTGATCATATAATCTGCATTGCCGTGATCTGCAATAATAACAAAGGCGTAATCTTGCTTTAAACCTGCTTCAACTACTTGCTTTGCACATTTATCAACAACTTCTAGAGCTTCTATTACCGCTTTGTATACGCCTGTATGACCTACCATATCTGGGTTAGCGAAATTTAGGCAGATAAAGTCATTTGGTGTGCTCTCAATTTCAGTAATGATTGCATCCGTAATTTTTTGAGCACTCATACTTGGNNTTAAATCATANGTNGCTATTTTTGGTGAGGGTATCATAATTCTTTTTTCTCCATCAAATGGTTTTTCTCTACCCCCAGAGAAAAAGAAAGACACGTGAGGGTATTTTTCAGTTTCTGCAATTCGAATTTGAGTTTTGCCATTTTTTGACAATACTTCTCCTAAAGTGTTTTTTAAATTGTCTTTGTAGAACAATATGGATACATTTTTAAACGACTGATCATACATAGTCATCGTTATGTAGTTTAGGTTGAGCTTGTACATATTTAGCTCAGGCTTATCCTCTTGAGTCAAAACTTGTGATATTTCTCTACATCGATCTGTTCTAAAATTAAAGCAAATAACCAGATCGCCTTCGTTAATTTTGGCAATCGGATTTCCATTATGATCTGTTTTTGAAATTGGTTTTATGAATTCATCACTAATTCCATTATCATAGGATGTTTGTATTGCCTTTGTTATGGAAGTACTTTTCTCACCTTTGGCATTAACCAGCAAGTCGTATGCTAGTTTTATGCGCTCCCATCNTTTGTCTCTATCCATAGCGTAATATCTTCCAATTACACTGACCAATTCTGCCGNCAGNTTTTTTGTTTTAGCTTCTAAATTTTCAATGAACGATTTACCGCTTCTTGGGTCTGTATCTCTACCGTCAGTAAATGCATGAATGTAAACTTTATTTAATTCAGCTTTATCTGCTAATTCACACAAATGGTGCAAGTGAGATTCGTGTGAGTGAATGCCACCATCAGAAAGTAAGCCCATAAAATGAACCGACTTTTGATTTGNTTTTGCATACNNAAAAGCATGCATNAGTGTTTTGTTGTCTTTGAAAGTATCATTTTTAACNGCATGGTTAATCTTTACTAAGTCCTGAAAAACAACTCTTCCAGCTCCAATGTTTAAATGCCCTACTTCAGAGTTTCCCATTTGACCTTCGGGTAAACCTACGTGTTCTCCGTCTGTTAATAATTCAGCATTTAGGTAATTTGTATANAGAGAGTCAACAAATGGAGTNTTNGCATTTTTCATTGCATTAGACTTGGTTTNATTTCCGTGTCCCCATCCGTCAAGTATTAGTAAGGCAACTTTTTTCATTTCTTAGTTTTAAAAGCAAACTTAAGCAAACAATAGCTTGCTTTTAAATTTAAAAGTATAAAAAATGGCCGTATTGTATAACTCGCAAGTTTAATTTATAGGAAAGTAAGTTTCTTTTTCTTAGAAGGTGTTTTTTATCGCTTCCGCACATCTTTCTCCATCTATAGCTGCAGATACAATACCTCCTGCATAACCTGCTCCTTCACCGCAAGGGTAGAGGTTTAGGACCTGAGGATGATTTAACGATTCATCGTTTCGAGGAATTCGTAAAGGTGAGGATGTTCTAGATTCTACACCAAGGATATTGGCTTGATTGGTGTAATAGCCTTTCATTTTTCTGCCAAAAGCCTTAAAGCCAATTTTTAGTCGATCTCCTATTACCGGGGGTAGCAATTCGTGAAGAGGAGCAGAGTTTATACCAGGGATATAAGAGCATTCATTTAAATGAGTAGAAAGTTTATTGTTTGTAAAATCTACCATTCTTTGTGCAGGTGAGGCTTGAGATTTACCACCTGCAACCCAGGCCATTTTTTCCATTTCTTGTTGAAAGACCAAGCCAGCTAACTCACCGTATTTCGCATATGCTTTTAGATCTTCAGGCTCTATCGAAACGACGATTCCTGAATTTGCATATCTAGAGCTTCGTGTTGAAGCAGACATTCCATTAACAACTACTTCTCCTGGAGCTGTAGCNGAAGGTACTATCTGTCCACCNGGGCACATGCAAAAAGAGAAGACACCCTTTCCGTTTACTTGTTGCACAAGTTTGTATGATGCTGCTGGTAAATACCTACTTCTTACTTCACATCTATATTGTTCGGCATCTATTATTGGTTGAGGGTGTTCTACTCGAACGCCTAGTGCAAAAGATTTTGCCTCAAGTATAATTTTATGTTTGTTTAATAAATAGTAAATGTCTCTTGCAGAATGTCCTGTGGCTAATATCACAGAGTGGCCTAAAATCTTTGCTCCGTTTTGATCTACAACTCCTTCTATTTTATTACTCTTTAGTATAAGGTCTTCTACTCTACAATTAAAATGTAATTCGCCTCCTGCGGAGAGAATATTTTCTCGCATTTTGGCTATTATTTTAGGTAATTTATTTGTTCCAATATGCGGATGTGAGTCTATCATTATATCTTCTACAGCTCCGTGCGCTACTAAAATTTCTAGAATTCTCTGTACACTTCCTCTTTTTTTAGATCTCGTGTATAGTTTTCCATCAGAATAGGTTCCCGCCCCACCTTCACCATAGCAGTAATTAGAATCGGGGTTAACTTCATGATTGTGTATTTTAGCAAGATCTTTTCGTCTTTGAATCACATCTTTTCCACGCTCAATAATAACGGGCTTAAGTCCTAACTCAATTAATCTTAAAGCTGCAAATAATCCTGCAGGTCCAGATCCAACAATAATAATTGGAGTTGCAGAAGCTATATTTTTGNAGACTTTGTTGTAGTTTGTTGGTGAATTTTTTTCACCTGCTGTAAATACGGTTATTTTTAAGTGGACGTTTATTTTTCGCGAACGAGCGTCTATCGATCGTTTTTGAATTACAATTTCACTAATCTCTTTAGTGCTAATATTTAAATATCTGGCAGCACTGTGTTTTATAGAATCCTCTTCAGTTGCTGCTTTTGGCGATACACTTATGGTTATTTCTTTTTGCATTTATTCAAATGTGATGGAAAATTGAAGTCCTCTTGAGTAAAAACCTTCTAGTGGACTTGTGAAAACAGTTCCATCTTGAACAATTAAGTTTGTTAAACCGTAGGAATATTTAATTTGAGGAGCAAATTTGAAATATTCAAAGTAGAAATCNCAACCAGCACCAATTTCTACTGCAAAGTTTGCTCGGTTTAGTTTAAATATATTTTCATCTTCTACATCTTTTTCAGATGCCATGTCTACGCCAAAACTTGGGCCTACAAAAACAAATACCCTACTGTTGTTTATCCTGTCTGCTCTGTATTTTAAATGTAGTGCAGATTCAACAAACCAAGATTCAACTTTTTTAACAACCACTGAAGGGCCCTCATACATTGGGTTAAAAGTATATTGAATGTTTCTTTGTATCGTTTTTACAGTAAGTATGTGCCTCAGGTTAAGTTTATTTCCTAATCTAAGATCTGGTAAGATAAACGAAACCCCCATACCAAAGTCACCATCGGTCTCTATGCCCAAAAGGTCTGTGTTACTTAAAAAGTCATTTGAAAGATCGTTTACTAGATTGTAATATCCAAAGTCTAAAGCCATTCCGAAATGGAATTTTTTATAGTCGTATTGACTTTGAGCAATGAGTTTTTGCTTTTGAGCAAAAACGGATAAACTCATCAAAGTTAGGAAGGTGAGTAAACTTATTTTTTTCATTTTTGAGCTGTGTATATAGAGGCAATTCCCATGGTTAATGGGTGGTTTTTTGCATTTGTATACCCACAGTTTTCAATAATAGAATTCAATTCTTTCCCGTGTGGAAATGCTTTTACAGATTCAGGAAGATATGTGTAGGCTGCATTATCTTTAGAAAGGAGTTTCCCTATTAAGGGTAAAACAAATTTAAAGTAAAAGTCGTAAAGTTGTTTAAATGGAAATAGGGTCGGTTTCGAAAATTCGAGAATGTAAATTTTACCTCCAGGTTTAAGAACTCGAGCCATCTCAGAAAGACCTTTTTGCAGATTCTCAAAGTTTCTTGCTCCAAAACTTACAGTTACGGCATCAAAGGTAGCATCTTTAAAAGGAAGGTCTTCTGAATCGGCTTGCTGAAGCTGTATTGTTTTTTCTAGATCTTGTTGTTTAATTTTTTTTCTTCCAACTTCTAGCATTCCATTGGAAATGTCTATTCCCACAACATTAAATGGTTTGATTTTCATCATAGCAATGGCTAAATCTGCAGTTCCAGTTGCTACATCTAAAATGTTTTGTGGTTTTTGTTTTTGAAGTTTTCTTACAAGTCTCTTTCTCCAGAATATATCAATTCCAAGAGAAAGAAAGTGGTTTAGAAAATCGTAGTTTCCTGCAATGTTATCAAACATTGTGGCTACTTGTTCCTTTTTTGATAAGGAAGATTCTTTATAGGGCTTAACTGTTTTTTTCAAATCTATAGTTTGTGCAAAAGTACTTACTTAATTTCTTTTTTGTTCATAGAGTTTACAAAAAGAATGTTACCTAATTTGTTATAGCCTTCAAAGTAACTAGTTCCTTCCTTTTCTAAAATCTCTTCATCAAATCCAATCATAGTAAAGTCTGCTGAAGCGGACTGTTCATTAATAATAGCTTTCACACTCTTATTTGTGTCTCGCTCAATCAAGTTTATGTTTGAAGGGGATATTGGTAATCGACCTTTTTGGATTAAATTTAACAGCAATTCTTTTTGATTTTCAATTGTACCTTTTTCGTATATCGAGTAAATTTTAATACTTGCATCTTTCCAGTTTTCGTGTCCTAAAATGATGTAACCAAGTAATATCTCTAAATTAGAATCTTGATAATCGTCTGCAGAAA
>NYWQ01000050.1 GCA_002685115.1 Flavobacteriales bacterium
CAAAATTTTGTTTATATCTATATTGAATTGTGTCATTACTTGAGATTTGGGGCAAAGCGATTCTATAATTTTGTTTACCAAAAAACCTCCAAATCTTTTGGGATAAGCATTTGTTCTTGTTTTATATTTTAGTCAGTCTGTTGATGCCCAGTTAAAACATGCCATAATCAAAAAATGTTGCAATTACAAAAACTTAGCAAATCTTTTGATGGCTCTTCAGTAATAAAAGACTTTAGCTATGATCTAAAAGCAAATAGCATATATATGCTAGAGGGACCAAATGGNGTGGGNAAAACAACACTNCTGAAGATGGTAAGGGGNATTCTTACTCAAGATCAAGGNATNATAAGNATGAGTTGTGGCNCNANGCATGAAGATTGTTCCACTTATATTGATGCNAATCATCGNTCTTTTTTNCACAGATTAACTGTCAAAGAAAATCTTGAATATTTTCTTGCATTAAATATGAAAACTGTGAACTCTGAAATGATTCAATTACTTATGGAAGAATTTGAAATATATCACTTAAAAAATAAAGTTTTCTCTTCCCTGTCTGTTGGACAAATGCAGTTGATTGGCATCATTCGTGGGTTGCTTGAGCAACCTAAATTACTTCTATTGGATGAGGCGCTGAATAACCTAGACCATAATCGAGTGAAAAATGTTGCCAGCTATCTGGAAGATTTTGTTAAAAGTGATAATAGAATAGTTATCATCTGCAGTCATGCCAAATTACCAATCGAGTCCGAAGGAACGGTGCAGCTGAAATGAGGCATTTTTGGCTGGCGCAATTAAAAAAAGATTTTCTTTGGGCATATAGCTATAAAGTTTCCTTTTATGGGCAATTCTTTGGCATCTTGATAACAGTTTTTACTTTTTTTTTCATTTCAAAAACATTTTCATTGTCACAAAGTCCGCACCTAGAAGCTTATGGCAATAACTACTTTTTGTTTGTTATCTTGGGCATTAGCATCGTTGATCTTATTGGTACCTGTATGAGATCGGCAACTAAATCAATCAGAGAAGCTCAAGCATTTGGTTATATTGATATTGTGCTAAATGCGAGAGTCAGCCCACAGTATTTTGTTATTACTAGTATGATTTTTCCTGGCTGTGTAGGCTTAATAAAGGTATTTTTATATATGTTATTGGCCAGTTTATTTTATGACTTTAGCCTTTCAATTTACACAATTGCCAGCATGATTATGCTTAGCATTTTAACGGTTATTCCATTTTTAGGCATAGGTTTATTAGCGGCCTCATTTGTATTAGCATTCAAACAAGGTGATCCTATTAACTACTTAGTTAACATTTCAGTGACTCTATTTGCTGGGGTGTTATTCCCCACAACTGTATTGCCGCAAGCCCTTCAGTATATCTCTAGCCTGATTCCTGCAACCTACTCTTTAGATGTTATTCGCAAAGTCGTTATTTTTGACTCCCCTGAGCTAATTTCATTTCAATTAATTTTTTACTTATTGTTATTTTCAGCTGTATTTTTTAGCCTAGGGATGTTTACAATAATTAAGACTTGTGACTCTGTTAAATTATCTGGAACTTCTGGGAGATATTAATCGATGAAAAATAAGTTATCCATTTCAAAGGATTGCGTCGCAGAAAGATTAGATGATGAGCTAATTATCTTAAATTTATCAACAGGTATGTATCATAATCTTAACTTAGTTGGCATCATCATATGGGAAGAAATTCAGCGCACAAATCCTTCTATCGAAATTTTGATAGAGCAATTACAACAAAGGTTTGATTCAGCCAGCATAGAATCTGATGTTCAAGAATTCGTTAATGATTTGCTTATGAGGAAGCTCATTACGAAAGAATAAAAGTTAGATATATGTTAAAAAAAGCCTTTCTTTTGATAGAGTCCTTGGTGCTTATAATATTTCTTCGTTTATCCTTGAGCTTTAGAGGGATAAACAGAATCATAAAAATAAGCAAAAGTTCAAATACTTTTTTTATTTGTAACAAAAGTCTTTCTCGAAATGTAAAAGCAATTGAAATTATTTCTTTAATTATTCCAGGATGTACCTGCTTGATTAAGGCAGCCGCGTTAAAAATAATCTCGCCGGATTATCTAAAAATGGTTATGATTATCGGCATTTCAAACTATGACCACTTTCAATCACACGCATGGATAGAAGTTGATAATAAAGTTATTCTTGCTGCAGCAGAAAACCAGGATCTTTATAAACCGATCTTAACCATTTACTGAAATGAGCAACTTCTTTGGCATAATCAAAAAACGGGATAAATTTGACTTGCCTGATATGAGCAACCTATTAAGTAAAAATCTAGCCCATAAAAATAGTCATTTTAGTTTTGAAACAGATTTCGATATTTCTATTTTCGACGATGATCAATTAATAGTTATGTTATGTGGCTTTGTTTCTAATATTTCAAAGCTCTGCTCTATCAGCAATAATGCTTATCACTCTCAAGCTGAGGGTGTTGCAAAAATTTATAAAGATAATCCTACTAACTTTCAAGAAAAATTTTTAGGAAACTTTGTTATAAGTATCTTTGATAAAAATAAGCAGCAGCTAGTTTTGGTTAGAGATCACTTCGGTGCTAGGCCCTTATACTTAATAAATCATAAAAATTTTTTTGCTTTTTCGACCAATCTCCGCCTTTTAGCTGACAGCGAGCTTGTGATCTTAAACATTAATATGCAAACAATGGTCAATTTTTTAAGTTTACAAGTTAACGCCGGGAATAAAACATTCTACGAAGAAATTGATCGCCTGGAAGCCTCACATATCCTTTATCTCAATAGTGGCGCCGCCCACATATCAGCCTATTCTCATGTTTCAAGCTCTAACACAAAGGTTAATCAAAGACCGCTAACAGCTTTTACAAAAAAATTTGAAGATGCAATAAGTCGATCATTGATTGAGAAAAAGAAAATTGGATTGAGGTTAAGTGGAGGCCTGGATTCAAGCGCTATTGCAATTGGAATGAAAAACTTAGGAATAAAAGGCGTAGAAACCTTTTCTGCTAATTATAAACACTTGCCTCAAAAACTTCTGCCTTTAACTGATGAAACAAATTATCAAGCAGCTGTAAAAAGCGTAACTGGTTACAATCATAATTTCGTATCTCTAGAAAATATATCTCCATTGGAAAGCTTGGAAAAACAAGCAAACTATTTCGACGAGCCTATTCATATTCCAAATCTCTATCTATTTGAAAAGATTGCGGCTCAAGCAAAATCTAAAAACATAGGAATCATATTTGATGGGAATGACGGTGATACAGTTGTTTCTCATGGTTTTGAAAGGTTCGAAGAGCTTCTGAGATCGCTAAATATCATTGGGTTTCTATATGAGTTATGTAGATATGCCCTTTTTAATAAAGTGAAATTAAAACAATTTGTTAAATCCATTGGCCATAATATTTTACTTAAATGGGGTCTAAGAGAAAAATCAAAAAAAAATTCATCTATTGTTCAGGATTCTGTCTTGTTTGATTCAAAATTTTGCAATGATTACTTCCAAACTGCTGTTGATAGTCACTTAGATAAATTGAAAAGCCCCCTTCATGCTCTTGCATTTGAATATCGATACCTAATTTTTAAATATTATGATATTGAAATCAGAAGCCCGTTTTATGATTTGGAATTAATTAATTTATGCGTCTCCCTCCCAAGCCGTTGGAAACTTAGGCATGGCAGATCTCGATATATTTTAAGAAGTTATTTAAAGGGAAAGGTGCCTGACCTAGTATCACAAAGGCGCAGTAAGGCTAATCTACTCCATGGAATAATTAATAATATTGAAGAAAACGATATTAAGAAAATTAAAAAAGAATTAGAAGATATTCACCCTTTACTTGAAAATATTGTTAACCAAGAAAGAATATCAGGGTCTATAAATCTCTTGAAGAGCAAAAATGAAATTACAGACTTTGAAGTAACCTCTTTNCTTGGTTTTTTTTCAGCCAATCGCTGGCTTCGCAACAATAAGAGCATTTAACAAAAAAATTTGCCAATTGGCGTTTCATAACATTCTTCAGTCAAGGTTCAAATAGCCCCAAAATCTTAAAAAAGATACTAAATTGTGTTTTAATAGCAGGAATTGTATTTATGGATAAAGATAATAATCAGCTTAATATAATCTGGGAGAAGCCAGCTGTAGTGGATTTAGGTGAGGCTCAAGATATAATTAGGGCAATTAACCAAGCAGGTGGTGGCGACGAATTGTTTGATCTTCTGCTATCAACGTAGATTAAATTAGCACCGTAAGTTACACTAAATATTTAAAAATTTGCAATAACTTAAGAATCTAAGCTATGGATGCCGAATTGACTAAAACTGATGATACCTGGGAAAAGCCGGCTGTAGAGGACTTAGGCGAGGCTCAGGATATTATTAGGGCTATAAATGAATTTGGTGGTGGCGACGAACTTTTTAATCTTCTGCGTTCTACATAAAACTTACAAACACAAATCTTTCTTTTAAGATATTCTTTGTATCTTACGCCTATCAATAAGGTCTCTATCTGTACTATTCAGCTTACAACCAAATTATCGAATCTGAGTTTGACCTGTCATTAATCGGACTTGTCGGGTACAAATGTTTGCAGTCAGAAACTACAGCAAAAATAGACCTAATCAAACCAACCTCTTTTAAGTTTTCTGCCCAATATATAAATCATCAAACTAGTGTTGATAAGAGTTACGGTTATTATTTCAGAGAAGATGTTGCGTTATTTGAGTTTTTTGAAGGGAATGAAATGAGAGTTTCATCTCTCACAGAAGACTTCAATGAAGATTTTTTACGTGCTTTATTAAATTATCCAATGGCGTGCCTTTTATACCAAAAAGGCTATTTTCTTTTGCATGCCAGTGCAGTTGTGTTCGAGAATAAAGTTTATTTATTTCCTGGACCAAGCATGTCAGGAAAATCAACACTTGTTAGTTACTTAGTGAAAAAAGGGGGCAAGCTAATTACCGAAGATACTGCTGCTATTTCGATCCATGATGATGCGGCTTATATTTCCCCTGCTTACCCACTAATCAAAATATCCCCAGAAGCAAATGCATACATAGGTCTAAGTAAATCTAGTGGTATAAATTTTCCGCGAGATATCAATTCTAGAAGAGGCCATCTTTTGGACAAATCATCATTTACGACTTCACCACAAAAAATAGATTTTTGTATTTTTCCTGAGTGGGCAGATTCGGGTTCATTTTTTGAGAAAATAAGTTTTTTTACTGCTATGGCGAAGCTGCTTAGCTCATCCCCAAGCTTGCTCTCTTTAAGCAGATCAAAAGAAAAAGATTTGTTAACTGCTAATGCAAATTTTCTTAAAAATGTAAGTACTTATATTTATAAAAGAGATAAATCATTTTCATCACTAGAATCTCTTATCGAAAGCATAAGAGGTCTGCAGAGATAGAGATTGTGAATCAACACATAGAGGCGCTATTGTATTCATATCACATACAAGGTGGTATAAAACCAATAGGTTTTACCTAATTTTTATTAAGCCAACTATTAAGAGGATTGAGATGACTATCAGAACCACTTTTTTGCTTACTATTTAAAACCAAGGGAATCTTTGATAGTTGATCTTTATAGTATCTGATATAAGATTTGTAATCCGGTTTTAGGATCTTATACCTATACATTAGTAGCTTTTTAGATGGGAAAAGTATTCCTGGAAGAGCCTTTAGGTTTTTTGGGTCTTTAAGACGGTCTGAAAAACTTTCTGCAGATATTGTTCTGCTAACATCATAAAGTTTATGTTGCGCCTCTTGCACTAATTTCTCTTCAGGAAAATATTCTTTTAGCATGAGCCTAGTTCTGTCTAGGTTTTGAATAGTTCCTTGATTAAGACTTATTAGCTCTAACGCCAAGGAGATGCCTTTTCTTATTTTTATATCATCATATTTTAGTATTATTTCTTGCCATTGAATTTTATGATTGGCACTGATGCTTTTAATATCAACAAGTGTTCGTAAAAGCTTTTTAAAAGATGTGTTTATTGAAAAGTGGCAAAGTGCATGAATAATTATGTTTTCAATTGACGGTATATTTATTTTTTCATAATAGTAGTCGATAGATTGAAAATCGTTAAAAAAAGATTGTGAGATAGGGCAATTAATAAAGTCATTATTTCTTGTAACCCTATAGTGGAGCTCTATTGAGATATTATTCTTTGTAACAATATGAATATGGTAGAACCGCTTGCAAAAATGATTAATATTATTTTTGTTTAGATATTGCTTTTCATCAGAGCTCAAAAAATTTTTTTTATGCAAAATCTCATATGCTCTCAAAAGCTCTTCTTTTTTAAAAAGAATGTCGACATCGACCATTGGTCTAAGCGAAATATCGTCGTACTCCTTTTGTAATGCAATTCCTTTAAGGTATATGGGTGTTAAACCTTCATTGATAAAAAGACTGTTAATTTCATGAATCTCTTTTATAACTTGAAAGGAATGTATTTGAAATCTACTAGCCTGTAATCTGCACTTCTCATAGAAACTTTTACATATTCGATTTGAGCATTCTTTATTTTTTATATATTTTATAAAATTAGATGAAAGTTTATTTTCAAGAATCGTTTCATGAAAGCGTTCTTTTTCTTTTGGTTTAAGTTTCTTGTATGTGCTGGAAAAATCTAAATTATTATTGTTAAAGATTACCTCTTGAACAAGCTTATGTATTATAAAATTTTCTAATGCTTCCAAAAAGTCACCCTCACTAAATCAAGATGTTTCTTTTCCATTAAACTCCTCTCTGTGTCTTGAAAGATAACTGATCATATCAGGATAAACTGTGTGCATTCTTTGTAGACACCTTTATCTATTCCACCGTTACGGAATATATTTAACAGGTGGGGTTTCTTTTCCTTCACTGTTACGGTTACTACAAACCAACTTCATAATCACTATCGTAATGATATTCCTTTTACAAAAAAAGAGATATCGCCTCTTTTAATAGAATCATTTTAATAAGATTGTTGATTGAAGATCGTTACTTATAAGTCGCGTGACTTACCTTTTCGTCTTCAGTGAAGGTTATCTCACAGCGAACCAAATTTAGGTGAAGCGCGCTGCTGTGTGTAACTCGCTTGCCCTGTTCGGATTTTTCAATCTCGTAATCCGACAAATTAGCGGTATCGAGTTGTCTTACGACACTAGAATAAGAAACCCCCGATTTGAAGTTTCCGCACAGGTAATAAATTTCATTTCTTG
>NYWQ01000009.1 GCA_002685115.1 Flavobacteriales bacterium
TGTTGTTTTAACTTGTTGTTGTAAATCTCTGTCTGCTCTGTAATTTTGTTGAAACCTGTTATTCCCTTCAATTAAAGTTGCTAATGAACTTTCAGGTGTCATTAGATTTTGTGACTCTTTGGTTTGCGTCTTCATTTTAAGTATGTTTTTTTTAGTACTAAAATTTCTTCTACATGCTAAGTCTGAAAAACTCGATGTAACTCGTTGGATTCTCAATTTCTTCCTTTTCTGCAACTGACTTAATGTTTATATTTCTTTCTTTTGCTTTTATTGCAAAATCATCAAGAATCTCGATTATATCGTTGTCAATATATTTTGTTTTTCGAACATCAAGTTCTAATTGAGCATTTTCCTCTATATTATTTAACTCATTTAAAATAGATCCTTTATTGAAGAATGTTACTTCTTCGGCAAGTGTCATTTTAATTTTAACTTCATCAGAGTCTTCACATTCTTTGTGTAAAAAATGTGAGTTTTGATAACTTTTAATAAGGATAACTACAATTCCTAAGCCCAAGCCTAAACCAATTCCGTAAAGTAAATCGATAAAAACAATACCTAATACAGTTATTGTAAACGGAAGGAATTGTTTCCAACCTAATTTATACATTTTAACGAATAGGGCAGGTTTGGCTAGTTTGTAACCAACGATTAATAAAATTGCTGCCAAAACGGATAAAGGTATTTTATTTAATAGATTAGGAATTAGCATTACAGAAACAAGTAATAAAAATCCATGAAATATAGCTGACATCTTACTCTTACCACCCGACTGAATGTTAGCAGAGCTGCGAACAATTACTTGAGTTATTGGCAAACCCCCAATTAAACCTGAGATAATGTTTCCAGTACCTTGTGCCAATAACTCTCTGTTTGTAGGGGTTACATTTTTATGAGGATCTAGTTTATCTGTTGCTTCAACGCACAATAAGGTTTCCAAACTAGCAACCAATGCAATGGTAAACGCTACTACCCAAACTTCTGGATTCGTAATAGCACTAAAATTAGGGAAACTAAACTGGCCTATAAATGATGTTAGATCTTTAGGGATGGGAACACTCACTAAATGTGTTTCTGCAATACTAAATAAACCGTTTCCTTTAGTTACTACGTAAAAAACAANCCCCACAACAACGGCTACTAAAGGACCTTGAATTATTTGAAATAATTTAGATTTTTTAGTCAGTACAATATCCCAAAGTAAGAGTAAGCCAAGACCAATGAATCCAATTAATGCTGATCCAGGATGTATGTAATTTAAAGTTTTTAAAATCTCAGAAAAAGTATTTTCGCCATCTAGCTGAAAAAAAGCAAAATTACCTTCGGGTACTGGGTCGTAACCAAAAAAGTGAGGAATTTGCTTTAAAATAATAATAAGACCAATTCCTGTAAGCATCCCTTTTATAACGGATGATGGAAAATAATATCCAATAATACCTGCTTTTAATAACCCAAATATTAGTTGAATTACACCACCCAAAACTACAGCTACAAGAAAATTTTCATAACTACCAAGACTACTTATGGCTGTGAAAACAATAGCAGCTAATCCTGCTGCTGGTCCACTAACACCAATTTTAGACCCACTTAATGCGCCAACAATTATCCCACCTATTATTCCCGCAATTAAACCAGAAAAAAGAGGAGCACCACTGGCTAATGCTATACCCAAACACAGGGGCAAGGCTACAAAGAAAACAACAATACTTGCTGGTAAATCAGTTTTTAACTTGGAAAATAAACTCATTGTGTATAGTTTTTAATTACTTACTCTATGCAAATATACTAATACTTTATAATAAAATACATAAACTTCTTAAAAAGATAGTAATACTATTATNNNATAAGTTTNANTTGTTTATTTTTGNAAAATNAAAAGTAAAACTACATACCTAATTTTGANNTAACGTACTTAAAATGAGTGTAGAAATTAAAATAGCTCTTAACGAGGGTTTGTACCTNAAAGAACCACAAGACTCTAAATTAGGTAGAAAAATCATTCAATACAGTATTATTNTAATCGATGAGTTCGGCTTTGAAGCATTTACATTCAAAAAGTTAGCAGAAAAAATCAATTCAACTGAAGCTTCTATTTACCGTTATTTCGAAAATAAACATATTTTGTTAATATTTCTAGTAAACTGGTATTGGGAGTGGGTTAATTACCTCATCAAAATAAACACCACAAATGTTGACGACCCTCATAAGAAACTAAAAATCATTATTCATTCTTTCGTTTCNGCATCTCAGGAAAATCCAACNGTTGATTACGTAAATGAAAGTAAACTCCATAATATAGTTATTGCTGAAGGAGGAAAGGCCTACCACACGAAGGATGTTGATAATGAAAATTCCAAAGGTTTTTTTACCAGCTATAAAGAATTGGCCAATACAGTTTCACAAGTAATTATTGAAATAAGATCAGATTTTAAGTATCCTTATGCTTTAGCAACTAATTTATTCGAAATGTCAAACAACCATATTTATTTTGCAAGGCATTTACCTCGTTTAACGGATATTACAGTGGTTAAGGATGATGTAAAAGAAGTTGAAAACATGTTGAATTATTTTGCTGATAAATTATTGTCATCACATTAAATCTATTCGTACCGTAGTGCTTCTATAGGGTCTAGTTTAGAGGCTTTAATAGCTGGGTATATTCCAGAAACCAATCCGACTAAAAGACACAGTACTACTCCAGAAATTAACCAAATCCATGGAATTATAAAGGCTGTAGACATAGTGTAAGAGGTTATATTTCCAATTAAAATCCCCAAAACAATTCCTAATAATCCTCCAATCTGGCATATAACAATTGCTTCCATTAAAAACTGTTGCCGTATGGTTTTTGAAGTAGCGCCGATTGCTTTTCTTGTCCCTATTTCCTTGGTTCTTTCTGTTACGCTTACCAACATAATATTCATAAGAGCAATGGCAGCTCCAAGTAAAGTTATGAAACCAATTAAAGTTGCTGCACTTGTCACGTATTTCAAATTATCCATTAACGATTTTGCCAAACTATCGCTTTTTGTAACATCAAAATTTTGTAGTTCCTTAGGTCTTAGTCTTCTGATACTTCTAAACTTACCAATTGCGGAACCAATATTCGATTCAATTTCATAATTATTTGCAGCCATTACACTTATAGCAATAGAGTTGTTGGATGCCATATTACTTCTTAAATAGGTAATAGGTAATAGACAAATTTTATCTCCACCCATACCCATACTAGATCCTTTTTCTTTGAGTACTCCAATAACTGTAGCTCTTTTATTGTTAACGGAAATAACTTTGCCTAGTGCATTTTTTGACGAATAAAATAGTTGCTCGAATATATCTTGACCAATTACTACAACATTACTGTTTAAACTTAGATCGTGTTGGTTTATATTACGACCGTACAGTATTTCATAGCCAGCTACTTTTAAGTAATTTTCATCAATTCCCAAAACTTGAATGTTGGGATTGCTTTTATTAGATTGATACTTCACACTAGCCGTTCCAGATACTCTGTAGGATATAGATGTTAAAGCAACAGGATTGAATGTGTCTTTGAATTTTAGTGCTTCTTTGTACTCAATTTTTGGATTTGTAGTTTTACGATCTCTTCTTGACCTCGAACCTCCTGCTTGATCTTGAAGGGTGAATGTATTAGCACCCATCATTGCAAAATTATCATTCATTGCATTGTCTATAGAATCAATTGCTGTTAATATTCCTACTAGTGATGCTATACCTATGGCAATAATAGACACTGTAATACTTGTACGCATTAAATGTCCTTTAATTGACTGTAATGCAATTTTAATATTCTCTAGGAATTGTTTATTCATATTTTCTAGTTACGAAGCCAGCTAAAAGCTGCCTTCACGACTAATTAATTATAATCTGGTAAGAAACTGTAACGTTTAGCGTACTCCAACATTTGACTTGTAAAGTCTGCAGCATAGGTTATGTCAAAAGAAGTAATTTCTCCTGCATAGTTTGTTATAGGGATTAATGTAGGGTTTATAAAACCACCGTAAGGAGGGATGTCTAATTTTTCAACCCTTGCCAAAACTTCTTTATGAATTTCTTTATCAACTTTTACACCATATCCTTCAAGTAGAGCTTGACATGCGGCATAATCTCCTTCTGATTTAATTCTTTGAACTTCTCTTAAAAGATCACCAAAAATAGACTGTAATTTTTTGTAATCGTTTATTTCAAAATAGGTTTTGCCTTCTTTTGTAACCTTCGAAATCACATCTTCTTCCAGACCTTTTTCGAATGACCATGCAGAGACCCATTGTCTATTTCTCATATGAGATTCTTCTATATCTGCTCCAAGATCAAGTCTTTGCATCTGAGCCATTAATCCGTTACGAATATAGGAGTCGTATTCTGCTTTACCTGTTTCAAGACTTTCCATTAAGCCCAATTCAATTAATTTCTCATCCAGTAAAAAATATAGTGCAACTAAATCAGCTCTTCCTTCTTCTAGAGTAGAAGCGTAACTTTTAACCGTTTCTTTCGGCGTTCCTACGCCAGGATTTAATTGCCCTGAAGCATGGCCTAAGACTTCATGTAACGCAGTATGAAGTTTACCCGCAAGTTTAGCGTGTTCTTTAGCACGTTTGATTTCTTCTTCATCATGACAAAATTCTTCTAACATTCCTTTTCCTCCAGCTTGAGCATAGGCGTAAACAATGTTACCTAAGCTAACAGATTTTGAACCGTGAGTAGCTCTTATCCAATTTGCATTAGGCAAGTTTACTCCAATAGGTGTAGAGGGAGAAGAGTCTCCAGCCTCAGAAGCAACAGAAACAACTTTATACGAAACACCTTTGATGTTTTTCTTCTTGTGTTCTTCATTGATAGAAGAATTGTTTTCAAACCATTGTGCATTGTCAGAAAGTACTTTCATTTGAGCAGATGCCTCAAAATCTGTGATCTCTACAATAGACTCAAATGATCCGGTGTAACCTTTAGGGTCGTTGTATACTTCTATAAATGAATTGATGTAATCGATATCACCCTCTGTAGCAGCTACCCATGCAATATTGTAGTCATCCCAGGTTTTTAAATCACCCGTTGTATAATAGTCAACAAGGAGTTTTAGTGCATCTGCTTGTGCTTTGTTTTCAGCAACAGTAATAGCTTTTTCTAACCAATAAATTATTTTTGCGATTGCATCACCGTACATTCCGTTAAGTTTGTATACTTGTTCTTCAAGTCCCTGTTCACCTCTAATTAATTTAGAATTTAAACCATAGGATATTGGTGTATTTGTGGTGGTATCTTTTATTGAATTAAAGTACTCATCAACCTCACTTTCATTTATATCCGCGGCGTAAAAATTTACTGCAGAACCTAATACGAGCCCTTTTGAAGGATCTAAGTTTACTTTCTTATTATCAAATTCAGGATTAAAAATGGCTTTTAAGGCTTCCTCATTAAGGGTTCCTCCCGTATTGACTAAAAGTTGCATGAAGTATTCTTTTGTAAACTCAGGAATAAATTTAGCCATAGAGTAGTGGTGATGAATACCATTTGCAAACCACACTCGTTTGGTGTAGGTTATAAAATTAGTCCAATTGTCAGAAGTTTTGTCACCATCGAATTTTAATACAATATTTTCTAAAGCTCTACGAATTGATAAATTATGACGGTAATTCTGATCCCAAATAATATCTCTTCCTGCATAGCCAGCTTCTCCTAAAAAATAGACCAACTTTTGCTGTTTCAAATTTAATTTATCAAATCCAGGGATTTGATATTTTAATATTTTCAGGTCTGCAAATGTTTCAGATTGAAATGAGAATTCTTTCGTTTCTTCGTTTTGTTTTTCTGTTGAGCATGATGCAAGAATAATAGCAAAAATGAAACCCAGCTTTTGTAAATTTTTCATGTTATTGTTTAATTATTTGAATTCAAAAATACGGAATAATTTTTCTTTCTTATTCAATGGGTTGTTTTGCACTAAAATGAGATTAAAAAAAACGCTCTCCATTGAAGAGAACGTTTGTATTTTATTTTAGTAGCTTTTCTATTTGATCTGCAAGTTCAGTTCCAATTCTGTCTTGGGCTTCTAATGTTGCAGCTCCAATGTGAGGACTCATAGATATTTGATGAGACATAAGAACTTTAATGCTTGGGGTAGGTTCGTTTACAAACACATCAAGCCCAGCAAATTTCACTTTACCACTTTCTAGAGCACTTAAAAGATCTAATTCGTCAATAACTCCACCTCTTGCAGCGTTTATAAGCCCTACATTGTCTTTCATCATTTCAATTTCCTTTTTAGTAATCAAAGGTTCTCCTTGAAACGGAACGTGAACTGTAATAAAATCAGCATTTTTATAGACTTCTTTNAGGTCAATTGTTTTAATGTCAAAAGATACTTTTTGNCCATNGTAAAAGTCAAGATCAATTTTAGCAGCTTCGCAAAATGGNTCGTGAGCCAATACTTCCATTCCTTGCCCTAATGCAATCTTTGCTACCTCTCTTCCGATTCGCCCAAAACCTATAATCCCAATTTTTTTACCTCTTAACTCAATTCCAGCTCCGTAGCTTTTCTTTAGTTCTTTGAAACGTGTATCTCCTTCTAGCGGCATATTTCGGTTGGCGTCAAATAAGAAACGAACCATTCCAAACAGATGTGCAAACACAAGCTCAGCAACAGATGCAGAGCTGGCTGCTGGCGTATTGATTACATGCAATCCTTTTTCTCTTGCGTATTCAACATCTATATTATCCATTCCTACACCACCTCTCCCGATTAACTTCAAACTAGCGCAATTGTCTATTAGGTCTTTACGAACGGTAGTTGCAGAGCGAACCAATATGCCTGTTACTTTATTTTCGTTTATAAAGTCGATTAAACGCTCTTGAACCACCTTATCTGTAATAACTTCAAATCCTGCACTTTCTAAAGCAATTATTCCGCTTTTTGCAATTCCATCGTTTGCTAATATTTTCATCATTTACTTTTCTATGTCGTTTTCAAATACTTCTATCATACTGGATTTTTTTACTAGGGGAGTCCACTTGGTTTTAAATCGAGTAGCTCTAACAATATGATTGTCTATCCAATGGTAATTTCCTCCTCTAGGTTTGTTCATCAGTAAATTATGAAATTTAAACTGATGTTTATTTAACCACGTTAAAGTAACCTCTCTTGTATCTTCTGTTCTTGAAGTGAAAAAGGTGATAATATGACCCTGATCATACCAATCATTAAGCATTACTCTCGCATCAAGCCATGGTTCGCAAGTAACCATTCTTTCTGGCTCTTCATTGGGTACATCTTCTGTAATAGTCCCATCAATATCAATTAAATAATTTTTAACATCATCATTTAATTGTGGGCTTATGGCATTGCCCTCTTTGTCTAAAAGTTGTTTAAGTTTGTGAGACATGTTAAGCTAATTTTTGCATTATGTTAACTAATACTTGAACACTTTTAAGTGGAAGCGCATTGTAANTTGAGGCTCTNTAGCCNCCAACNGATCTATGTCCTTTGAGACCATTAATTCCNGCATCGTTCCATAGTTNATCAAAAGCACTTTGTTTGCTTTCATCGGTTAAAACGAAAGTTACATTCATTTTTGAACGATCTTCTANAGCTGCGACTCCTCTGAAGTTTGGGTTAGTATCTATTTCATTATACAACAAAGCTGCCTTAGCTTTATTTTGTTCTTCAATCCATTCAATTCCTCCATTTTTCTTTAACCATTCTAGCGTTAACATGGAAACGTAAATAGGAAANACAGGGGGTGTNTTAAACATTGATTCCTTNGCAATGTGCGTAGNGTAATCTAACATTGTAGGAATTGANCTTCCTGTTTTATTTAAAATTTCATCTTTCACAATCACTAAAGTGGCACCAGCAGGCCCCATATTTTTTTGAGCTCCAGCGTAAATCAAATCAAACTTTGAAGTATCGATTTTACGTGAAAAAATATCAGATGACATATCACANACCAATAAGGTGTTTNCAGATACCTTTGGGAATTCCTGATATTGAGTTCCGAATATAGTATTGTTAGAGGTNAANTGTAAATAATCGAAATCTGTACCAACAACGTAATCTTTTGGTATATAGGAATAGTTTTTATCTTTAGAAGAGGCTAATACGTCAACTTCACCAAATTTCTTAGCTTCTTTAATTGCTTTATCTGACCAAGTTCCAGTGTTCAAATAGGCTGCTTTTCCATTCGTTTTTAACAGGTTCATAGCACACATTAAAAATTGAGTACTTGCACCACCTTGTAAAAACAATACTGAATATCCTACAGGCACTTCAAGTAATTCTTTTACTAATGCCACAGCATTNTCCATAACTGNNACAAAGTCTTTACTTCGGTGAGATATTTCAATTAAGGAAAGATTCAAATTATTGAAATTTAAAACAGCTTCTGAAGCCGTTTTAAGTACTTCTTGAGGCAGGATACAAGGACCTGCACTAAAATTGTGTTTCTCCATCTAGAGTATGAATGATTAATTGCTATAAATACACTCTACAAATTTCGTTATTTTTATATTAGCTAGCTAAAATTTAGTAGACTTTTATTGGCAATATCTATTAAATTAATTTAATTGATTGGTTGTTGCAATTAATTTAAAAGTTAATCTTAATATTTGAGCTNTTATTTACTTGTATATTTGCTTAAATTAAATGGTTAAAAGGTATGCCAAAATTAAAAGCTGCTAANAACAGCAATTTCGAAATGATTGCCAAAACGTATCACGGTTTGGAAGATGTACTTGCTAANGAACTTCTTCAATTGGGNGCNCAAGATATTAAAACCTTAAGAAGAGCAGTTAAGTTTAAAGGGGATATTGGCTTTATGTACAAAGCGAATTTATCGCTGCGCACAGCGGTTCGTATAATTAAGCCCATAAAAACGTTTAAAGTTTCAAACGAAACAGAATTTTACGATTCTATTCGCGCTATAGATTGGAATCAATACATGACAATTGATGATAAATTTGCTGTTGATGCATTTGTTAATTCCACCTATTTTAANCACTCTTTATACATAGCATTAAAAACAAAAGATGCTATTGTTGATCAATTTAGAGACAATTGCGGCATGCGACCTGATGTAGATTTAGACCATCCAAATCTTAGAATTAACATACATATAAACGAAAATATTTGCACCGTTTCTTTGGACAGTTCAGGTAAATCTTTACACAAAAGAGGGTACCGGCTGGAAACAAATGAAGCACCAATTTCTGAAGCCTTGGCAGCAGGATTAATTTTAGTAAGTGGTTGGGATAAAAAGTCGCATTTTGTTGATGGTATGTGTGGATCAGGTACTTTTTTAGTTGAGGCCGCGATGATTGCCGCTAACATACCAGCTAATATTAATAGAGCTCATTTTGCCTTTGAGGACTGGCCAGATTTTGACCAAAATCTTTGGGAACTAATCAAAGAAAGTCAACTCAAAAAGTTGAAAGATTGTTTCGGAAAGATTATTGGATATGATATAGACCCTCAAACATTAGCCTCTGCAAAAATTAATATACAAAATGCAGGATTAGAAGATTATATTGAATTAAAATGTGAAAACTTTTTTGATACGGTTAAACCTGAAGGTCCTACGCATCTTGTTTTCAATCCACCTTATGGGGTTAGGCTTCAAGCTGACATTCCTCAAATGTATCAAAGTATTGGAGACACATTAAAGAAAAGTTATTCCGGAGCCGAAGCTTGGTTTTTGACTTCGCACTTGGAGGGCTTAAAACACGTTGGTTTAAGAGCCTCGAGAAAAATTGAAATCTTTCAGGCAAAATTAGAATGTAGATTCGTGAAATACGNAATGTACAGAGGGACCAAGAAAGTGAAATCCTCTAAAGATTGATTTTTGGGGAAGCAACATATATCGATGTAATTCTTCCTTTACCACTAAAGCAAAAATTCACCTATCAAGTTGGAAACGAACATGTCTCTTCCCTTGAAGTTGGGGTTAGAGTTGCTGTACCTTTTGGNCGCTCTAAAATTTACGCNGGTTTAGTGGATGCNATCCATAATTCAAAACCTGAATATGAAGTCAAGTTTGTTATTGANGTTCTCGATCAATNNCCNATTGCTTCCTCCNCTCATATTANTTTTTGGCAATGGATAGCAGATTATTATATGTGTTCACTTGGAGAAGTGATGAATTCTGCGCTTCCGTCCTCTTTTAAACTCGCNAATGAAANTTACATTGTTATTCATCCTCNTTGGNATGANGACACGACTAANTTAAGCGATTCTGAATATTTAATTATGGATGCATTACTNTTGCATAAAAGATTAAAAATTCAAGAAATTGCTCAAATACTTCAACGAAAAACCATTCTACCATTTGTAAAAANAATGCAGGATTTAAAGTTGGTTGAAATTGAAGAAGAAATTCGCGAACGTTTTAAGCCGAAACTCAGAAAAATGATGNGTTTGTGCGATGGCGTTCATCCAAAAAAAGCGCACTTAATTTTTAAATCTCACAGGCATTCGCCTAAACAAGAAAAATTTTTAAACCTTTTTTTAGCTGAATCTAAAGCTGAAATTCCCTTTCATGTTTTTTGCAAGCAACACGGCTTTAGTACCGCTATTGTAAAAGCCTTGGTAGTTAAAGGAATTATTCATCTTTACGATCTTGAAATTAACAGATTGGAACAAGCTGAAATTTCTAGCGCTCCTTTAGCACTTTTAAATGAAGAACAAAATCTAGCTTTGGAAAGTTTAAAATCACCTTCCAAACGTGTGAATTTACTTCACGGTGTAACTTCGAGTGGAAAAACAGAAGTCTACATTCATTTGATAAAGCAGGCTATTGATACTGAAAAGCAAGTATTGTTTTTAGTTCCTGAAATAGCTCTAACAACTCAATTGGTTTCGAGATTAAAACACGCGTTTGGCGATTTAATTGGTGTTTATCATTCTCGATTTGGAATGAACGAAAGAGCAGAATTATGGCGTGATGTTAAAAGTAACTTACGTTTTCCAATTATTATAGGTGCTCGTTCTTCCGTTTTCTTGCCGTTTGAAAACTTAGGTTTAATTATCGTAGACGAAGAGCATGAGTCTTCNTTTAAACAGCAAGATCCCGCGCCCAGATATCAGGCCAGAGATGTAGCTGTTTACATGGGTCATCATTACAAGGCAACAGTTCTTTTAGGGTCAGCAACTCCCTCTTTAGAAACGGCTTACAATGTGCATAAAGGCAAATACGGAGTTGTTTTTTTGAAAGAAAGATTTGGTGGATTTAGCTTACCAAAAGTTCATATTGTAGACATTGCGCATGCATACAAAAGAAAGCGAATGAATGGCCATTTTTCTGAAGCTCTTCTCACATCCATGCAAGAAACATTCGATAGAGGAGAACAAGTATTGTTATTTCAAAATAGAAGAGGTTATGCGCCTCAACAAGAATGTCAATCTTGTGGTCATGTTCCACAATGCAAGCATTGTGATGTTAGCTTAACCTACCATAAAAGCTCTAGAAACATTCGCTGTCATTATTGCGGATATTCAGAAAAAGTTACTTCTCATTGTAAAAGTTGTTCTAAGCAAGATGTGAAGTTAAAAGGTTTTGGTACCGAAAAAATTGAAGATGAATTAAAGGAACTATTCCCAGATCGTGTGATTACTCGAATGGATCTTGATACCACACGTAAGAAAAATGC
>NYWQ01000051.1 GCA_002685115.1 Flavobacteriales bacterium
GAATAATTTTTTGTTTTTTGTTCTTAAAAATTGCAGCGCCGGGTGCAATTTTTTGCAAGTTTAGCTTTTCGTAATTTAAATACCTTTGGGCTGCTGGGTATCCAGTAAGTAGCACTTGAAAACCATGGTCCATTTGATGGCCATTTATCACATCTGTTTTCACTCTTCCACCCACCCGATCAGTAGCTTCCAGAACTACTGGGTAAAAACCTTTTTCCTCTAATACTTTGGCAGCTGTAAGTCCGCTAATACCAGCGCCAATAATGTGTATAATGCATTTTTTTTTGTTATTGTATGCCCCCATTTTTTTTTAATTTAGGAGCCTTAAATAGTCTGCTCCACTTTCTAGGTGTTTTTGTTGTTTTTCAGTAGGCATTTTATCAAACATTCGCACCAACATTCCCAGTCTTGGGTTTGCTAAAAAGAAGTCTCTGTGCTGGTGCATAAAGCGCCAAAAAAGTCCGTCCCAGGTTGCTTGCCATTCGCCCTTTTTGTAATTACTCATTTTCATTAGGTAGTTGCTTCCACTAATGTACGGTTTTGTTGCCATTAATCCACCATCTGCAAATTGACTCATTCCGTAGATGTTTGTTACCATTACCCAATCGTAAGAATCTATAAAAAGTTCCATAAACCATCGGTAAACCTCATCGGGGTCAAACTCACATAACATCATAAAATTACCCAGTACCATTAAACGTTCTATGTGGTTGCAGTAACCGGTTTTCAGTATTTTTTTTATGGTTTGGTCAACGGGAGGAATACCGGTGGTTCCGTTGTAAAACGAAGCGGGAATCTTTTTTTTAAATTTCCAAAAATTAGTGGTTCGTTCCTCACTTCCTCGGCTTTCGTATATGCCTCTAACAAATTCTCTCCAACCTATAATTTGTCTTACAAAGCCTTCGGTAGAGTTTAGCGGTATGTTGTTTTCTTTGGCATAGACCAAGCAGGCGTCAATAATTTGTTTGGGTTTGAGTAAGCCCACGTTTAACATTGGGGTAAGTACACTGTGGTTTAATATGGAATTTTCAGTAACAATAGCGTCTTCGTAAGTCCCAAAATCCATAAAACGTTGTTCAAAAAATTGTTGGAGCCACGCTTCGCTCGCCTGGAAACTTGTAGGGTATAAAGCGTATTCTGTTAGGCTTCCTAAATGATGTGCAAAGTTTTGTGTTACATAGGTTTTGGCTTCCAAATAATAGTCGTCTACATCTGGAAACTGAATTGAAGGAGGTGTTTTTTTAGCCGGATATTTTTTTCTGTTCTCCGTATCAAATGTCCACTTTCCACCCATTGGCTTTCCGTTGGCCTCCATTAGGATGTTTCTCTTTTTACGCTGATCGGTATAAAAAGTAGTTTGATGGTATTTTTTTTTATCGGGCCTAAAAAAAGCAGACAGCTCTTCTTTGGTGTTTAAAAATAAAGGGGAGGCTACTTGTGTTGCGCTTATTTTAGTTTCTTTTAGTCCTTTGCGTATTCTTTTTTGCAGCCAATTGTCTACCGGGTCTATGTAGTTGATGTGTTCGATGCCTTGTTCTTTTAGTTGAGGAATAAGCAAACGGATGTCCGAAATGTTTTGAGTGGCTTCTATGTAATGAACTTCTATGTTTTTTTCGCTTTGTATAAAATCTGCATACCTTTTCATGGAAGCTCTATGAAAGGCAATCTTTTGTTTGTGAAAGGGGTAGTGTTTAAAGAATAAATATTCTTCAATTAGGTAAATGGGTCCTTGGTTTTCAAATAAAGGGGACTCCTTAAATAATTGATTCGGAAAGACGATGTTTATTTGTTTCATTTGGTTCTTCTGCAACGTTCGCTGCAATATTTTACTTCGTTCCAATTTTTCTCCCATTTTTTGCGCCAAGCAAAGGGTTTTTTACAAACAGTACATATTTTATGAGGTAGGTGCTGTTTTTTCATTATCTCGCATTCACATGAGTTTGCAGCAAGCGTAATTTTTCTTTTTGTACAGCCGGATGTTTTTTGTGCGCCCAAATTTTAGCTCGCGCACTGCTTGCACTTTTTTGCAAGTCTACTATAGGTTTTGGGTAGTCTTTTCCGATATAAACCCCGCAAAACACTTCGTCCATAGCGGTCATGTTCCAGGGTTCGTGTATGTGCGCTTTTGGTACATTGNTGAGTTCTGGAATCCATTTTTTAATNAATACGCCATCCGGGTCGTGTTCTTGCGAGTTTTTAACTGGATTGTACAAACGTACGGTATTGATTCCNGTNGTGCCTGCNTGCATTTGAAACTGAGGGTAATGTATTCCCGGTTCGTAATCTAAAAATTGTTTGGCTAGGTGGTAGGCGCCATCTCGCCAGTCTTGATCTAGATTAAGCGTTAAGAAGGAAACNACCATAGCGCGCATTCTAAAGTTGATCCATCCGGTTTTTTNAACTGCTCGCATACAGGCATCTATTAAAGGGTAGCCNGTTGTACCTGTTTTCCAAGCTGTAATAAAGGCTTCATTTTTTTGATGTGTTAAGAGTTCGTACCCTTTGTTAATGCATTGGGTTTCGTAAGTGCATTCTACTTCAAATTTTTGAATGAAATGACAATGCCAGTGCAATCGGTTTAGCATAGCCGAAAAGGCTCTGCTGTTATTTGTTCCGTTTGGATGCGTTCCAATAAATTGGAAGACTTGTTTTATACTAATGTTTCCCCAAGCTAAATAAGGAGACATCCTACTACAGGATAGTCTACTTTGGGTAGGTTTGGAAATGTGTTTCTGGTAATTAAAGCCTCTTTTCTGGGTAAAAGAATTTAAATAGCGCCAAGCATTTTGTTCTCCTCCTGGTTGAAATTCTTTTGGGTATTCCTTTAATTGAGTTTCTAATTGCTGAGGAATTGTAAAAGGATGTTTGATTTTTTTTTCTGTAGAAACCGAATAACGATTTTGAATGATGGGTGTATGCATTTTTGCATGCCATTGCTTGTTCCAAGAGTTTCTATTTTTAATGCCTCGTAAAATGCCGTCTCTTTGAAACTCTTGCCATGTGACTTTATTTTGCTTGCAAAAAGTATGGATGTTTTTATCGCGAAGCCAAGTAGCTTTTGTACCACTTTCTTGATAGCTGTAAATGGTGCTTAGTTCAAAATTTGTTTTTAAATATTCAAAAACATTAAGGGCGTTTCCATAAAAACTTATCACCTCTCTGTTGAATGGAACTAGGCTTTTGTTTAGCGCCTTAATAGAATGATACACAAACTGCATATGTCTGGTGCTTGTGTCTGGCTGTTTTAACAGATCAGGCTCAAATAAATAGATAATACAGTAAGGTAGGGACGCCATTTCTGCTTTTGCAAGAGGTTCGTGGTCCTGCGATCTGAGATCTCGTTTTAACCAAACAATATTTAACGGTTGCTTTTTCAATAGTTTAGTTGTTTTTTGCATTTTTTCCAAAAGGCAAAAAAGGAAGGGTAGTATCCTTGCACCTCAAACATCCAATCGCGAGGTTCTTCTATTCCGGTATAGTGATTGTTAAGTGGGTGCTCTTTGTAATANATTTCTTTTAGGTGATGTGTTTTTTTTAGATGATCGAATTCGCCAACGTAAACCTGGATGTTTGGAATGTTTTCTTGTGCAAGTTCAAGCATAAAATTTAGGCTGTTTTGAGATATAGGGTATTTTTCAAAATGAGTGGGCTCTAAAATTAAAATTTTATTTGCCAAAAGCTCATTTTTCCACTTAGGGTCTAAATTGTAAAAATTATAGAGTAGGGTAGGAAGCTCTTTATCAATACTTAATGCTATGTTGTTGGGTAAGTGTGTTTTTAACTTTAAGGTTTCTGTTTCTAGTAATACTTCTGGGATTTCCATAGTGGCAAAGGCTTCGTACGGAACATCTAAGAACGTGTCTTTTTGTTTTGTGAAACAGTACTTGTTAATATTTTCTTGATTGGCTACGTACTTTTTGTTTGCATTTGCACCTGCAACCCATTGCCAGCTGAGTGCATTACTTGCCCAATCTGCATCTAACAAATGGTAATACATCCATTTTGCAGGTGCTTTCCAGTGGCTTTGTCCCATATTACATGCAACAGCTGCTGTATACATACGTAAATGATTGTGCATATACCCTGTGGAGTACAATTCTTCAATCGATTTGTCTAGTGCTTCAATTCCTGTTTCGGCATGGTTAATTGCTTTTGAGATGCCTGAATTTGAAACGGGAACTTGTGTATGCTTTAAGTCCTCATTAATTGCAGTTCCTTTTGCAATCCATAATTGCTGCCAATAATCTCTCCAGGCTAGCTCTTGTATAAATTTTTCTATTTGAACTGGCTTGTATCCTTTCTTTAACAATTCGTTAAAAACAAACTTGGTAGAAATTACGCCTCTAGAAATGTACGGAGATAAATAACTTACTGCTCCATTTATATAGTTGCGAGATGCTCGGTAGTTCACGGGATCAATATTCCGAATACGTTGCATAATTTCCGAAAAGGATACGGGGAATTGAGTCGTCTGTTTTTTTAGTAAGTCCATTTAGCGTTTGCTTATCTTGTTACCTGATATGGCTCTTTGTCGCGTGCATTTAAATCGAGAAATCTCTGGACTTCTTTTGTGTAAATGTTTCTGACTAACGCCACTGTGTACTCTTTTACGCCAGCGCTTAAAGCTAGATTCTTTAAGATTTCCGCGCATTACCTTTATGACTTCTTTTTCGGGTAAGCCAAATTGAAGTTTTATTGCCTCAAATGGAGTGCGATCTTCCCATGCCATTTCAATAATGCGGTCTAACTGTATTAAGGTAAAGTTCTTTGGTTTTGCCATACATCTAATTAATTTGGTGTAGCTTTTAAATTGTAAGAGTTTGATTATTCAAATGTGTTAGACATCTTTTTTTGTTGAATCAATTTTTTCAAATATATAAAAATGTATAACAATACACTAGATTAGTTATACAAAATAAGTGAAATTAAATTTAATGGAAATAAGATTTTGTCATGATCAAATAGACTGATCGCTTCACGAACCAAATATTTATAATATTTTATTTTAATACAATTTATTTGAGGTGATTAGTATTTTATTTTTTAAAAAAAATCGTATTTTGGTTTATCATATGCAGATTTTCGTACTTAATTTCAGCTTATTCACGTAAACAGTGAAAAAACCTTAGTGTAGATGTTGTTTTTGTAAGATATTTAATTATTTTTGCCACTTATATTGTATACAAATACTTTAGAAACCATAACCCCTGAATCGATATGAAAAATTTATTTTCATTTTTAACAATTTTTATTGCCGGTACATGCGCTTCACTTGCGCAGTGTGTTCCTGCTGAAGATATGCAGCAATCTGCACCATACATCTATGTTGATGGGGTGGTTACAGGTCCAAGCCAGAACCATGATTTACCTACTGTATATGCAAGTACTGCATATGAAGTAGTTCTAAGTCTAATCGCTCCAACAGACACTACCTTTGCTGAACCTATCTCTTATGATGGTTTGGAAATTACAACTGTATCAGTAGATACTCTATTTATAGATGATGTTTTAGGGCTTCCTGCTGGATTGACTTGGGACAATGATGGAGAAAATGCATTTGTTCTTGCAGGACAAGATGCTTGTATTACCATTTCTGGTCAAGTTACAAATGCTCAAGTTGGATCTTATCCTTTAACCGTAAAGGTTAGTGGTGCTGGAACTGCTCAGGCATTCGGTTCAGAACTTGTTTTCAATACGAACGACTTGGTTACACGACAAAACGTTTTAGATTTTGATAATTATTCCATTGTTGTTGAAGAACAACAAATAGCTGGTTGTACAGATGAATTTGCATTTAATTACAATCCAAACGCAAATATTGATGATGGGTCTTGTATCGCTGTTGTAAATGGCTGTACAAATGCTTCAGCATTTAACTACGATCCAGCTCCCAATACAAACGATGGTTCTTGTTACCCAGTAATTCAGGGTTGTATGAATTCCATTGCAGAAAATTACATTACTCCAATAGGAGATCCACTAGTAGATATAAATACCGATGATGGTTCTTGTATCATTATTGGAGGATGTACAAACCCAGATGCCTTTAATTACAATGAAGCTGCTTCAGCAAACGACGGTTCTTGTATAGCTGTTGTAGATGGATGTACAGATCCTGCTGCTTATAATTTTAACTCATCTGCTAACACAGATGATACTTCTTGTATTGCAACAGTTGAAGGATGTATGGTTGTAGGTTCATTTAATTACAATGCTGATGCAAATACAGAAAATGGTTCTTGTGAAGCTGTTTTAAACGGCTGTACTGAAGCTGCTGCATTTAACTTCAATGCTGCGGCCAATACAGATGACGATTCTTGTTTGGATGTAGTAAATGGTTGTACCAACCCTTCAGCTTTCAATTACGATGCAGATGCTAATACAGACGATGCTTCTTGTCAAGCTGTCGTAACTGGTTGTTTAGATGCTGCCGCCTTTAATTATAACGCCGCTGCAAATACGGATGACAGTTCTTGTATCGATGTTGTGTTAGGTTGTACAAACGCCGCTGCATTTAATTACGATGCTACTGCCAATACAGATAATGATTCTTGTGAAGCTGTAGTAAACGGATGTACAGACGCTGCTGCATTTAACTACAATGCTGCTGCCAATACTCTTGATACTTGTATTGCTGTTGTAAATGGTTGTACCAATCCTTCAGGTTTCAATTACGATGCTACTGCCAATACAGATGATGCTTCTTGTGAAGCTGTTGCTTTAGGTTGTACAGATGCATTAGCATTTAATTTTGATGCTGCTGCCAATACAGATGATTCTTCTTGTGAAGCTGTTGTAAACGGTTGTACCAATCCTTTAGCTTTTAACTTCAACGCTTCAGCTAATACTGAAGACGACACTTGTACTCCAGTACTTTTAGGTTGTACGGATGCTACTGCATTTAATTACGATGCAACTGCAAACACACTTGATACTTGTATCGCTGTTGTATTTGGTTGTATTTATGATGAAGCAGTTATCACAAATTTCAATCCTTTAGCAAACACAGATACAGATCCTACTTCATGTGAATTTGATATTTTCGGCAAATCTGTTGCAGCGGTTTGTATTGATGCATTTGCGTTAAATTACTTCCCATTTGCAGATGTATCAAGTGCTCAATATGTGGCTGATCTAGTAGGCTTTGTTGAGCCATCGTCTGATGAGCCTGTATGTGAATACCCAGTAGTTGTTCTTGGTTGTACAGATCCTCTAGCATTTAACTTTAATGTAGAAGCTACAGATAATGACGATACTTGTGAAGCTGTTGCTTTAGGTTGTACAGATTCATTAGCATTTAATTTTGATGCTGCTGCCAATACAGATGATACTTCTTGTGAAGCTGTTGCAAACGGTTGTACAGACGCATTAGCATTTAATTACGATGCTGCCGCTAATACAGATGACGCTTCTTGTGAAGCTGTTGTAACTGGTTGTTTAGATGCTGCCGCATTTAATTACAATGCTGCTGCCAATACAGATGATTCTTCTTGTGAAGCTGTTGCAAACGGTTGTACAGATGCACTAGCTTTCAATTACGATGCTGCTGCCAATACAGATGACGCTTCTTGTATTGCTGTTGTAAATGGTTGTACAGATTCATTAGCATTTAATTTTGATGCTGCCGCCAATACAGATGATACTTCTTGTGAAGCTGTTGCAAACGGTTGTACAGATGCACTAGCTTTCAATTACGATGCTGCTGCAAATACAGACGATGCTTCCTGTGAAGCTGTTGTAACAGGTTGTTTAGATGTACTATTCCTTGAGTATAAGGAATTGGCTAATACTGATAATGGTTCTTGTGAAACTTTAATAGTAGAGGGTTGTACAGATATTCAGTTCGAAGAGTACAATGCAGATGCAAACAAAGACGATGCATCTTGTGCTACTTTAAAGGTAGTTGGTTGTATGGATAATACTTATATCGAGTACAATGCCGCTGCTTCTATCGAAGCTGCTTCATCATGTGTTACTGTAATTTTAGAAGGTTGTTCTAATATTGATTATACTGAATACAATGCATTAGCAAATATATCCAATGAAACCCTTTGTTTAAATCTTGTAGTTACCGGTTGTACTGATGAAGCTGCTTTAAATTATAATGATTTGGCTACTACATCTGATTCTACTTTGTGTATTGCTAAAGTTCTTGGGTGTCTTGTATCTAATGCTACAAACTACGATGCTACAGCAAATGTATCTGNNNCANCTTGTCAGTTTAATGAAGGTTGTTTGGATCTCAATTACCTAGAATACGACGTTACTGCAGCTGTAAATATTCAAGATGAATGTATTACGTTAATTTCTGAAGGTTGTACGGACTCAACTTACTTAGAGTACAGTGCTGCTGCAAATGTTTCCAATCCAGCGGGATGTGTTAATGAAATTGTTTCTAGTTGTACTGATGATTTATATGTTGAGTTCGATCCAGCTGCTAATTCAGACGACGGCTCATGTTTAACTCTAATTGTTAGAGGGTGTACAGACAGTCTATTTGTAGAATTCAATGCAGATGCAAATACAGATAACGGTTCTTGTGCCACATTAGTAGTTGAAGGTTGTACTGATAATCTATACACAGAGTATAATGCGGATGCAAATACTGACGATGGTTCTTGTGCTACATTTGTAGTTGCAGGTTGTACGGACCCGATTTATCTTGAGTTTGATGCATCTGCTAACACCGATGATGGTTCTTGTGCTACTCAAATTGTTTCGGGTTGTACGGACAGTTTAGCTTGTAATTACAATTCATTAGCTAACGTAGATGATGCATCATGTTTCACCCTAGGTGCTGAAATTGTGATTGAATTCCTAGGAAATTCATTGAATACGAATGTAAGTCCTGAAGATTCTGTTGCAACTTATGCATGGTCTGTTAACGATTCTATTATTTCCACTGAAACGGGTAGTTCTTTAATACCTACTCAGAATGGTACTTACGTTGTAGAGGTTACTATTGGAGGCTGTACGGTTTCTAACTCTTTTGTTGTAGAAACTCTTAGTCTTATCGATTTAGAGGTTGCAAATGTAAATGTGTACCCGAATCCAGCTACTGATGTACTTAACATTACGTTCAATAACTCAATTGATCTTGTTGACGTTCATGTTGTAAATACTTTAGGTGCTGTTGTTCTTTCAAGAACACTACAATCTAACGGTAATGGTTCTTTCCAACTTGAAGTTGCTGATTTAGAATTAGGTGTTTACATTCTTAAAACTATTTCGAATGGATCTACAAGCTCAACCCCTTGGTTGAAAAAGTAGTACCTAACTCATACAATTTTAAAAAAAGCCGAAACGTACGTTTCGGCTTTTTTTTTGCTTCACACTTTTTTATTACTTTAACTAAGTGTATCATTTTGGTGTATTTTTATTGTCTAGCTTATCCCACAATCTATTATTTAGTCGAGTGATTTGCAAAATAGCTACAGTTTGAGTCTGTCTTTCTCAATTTAAGTTCTTCTCATATTCCAAACTTATTATTTAGCGTATTTCGTTCTAAATTTTTGTAAGATTTGTTTTAGCATCCATACCTAATCTATGTATTCGCTCTTTTCAAATACACCTCTATTCAGTTCTTCACGTTTCAGTAGTTATAGGTGGGTTTAAGCGGTTTTATTATTATTCTTTAAATATTACATCCAGTGGTAGATGTATTCTTATACATTCAATTTAGGCCTTTATTTTACCGAGTTTTATTATACTCCTTGTATTATAGTGTTGTATTAAATTGTTTGTGTTTATTCGATTTGTATGATTTGTTTCCATAAAAAAAAAGGATCATTAAATATGATGCTTTTTTTGATGCCTAGGTTTTTATTAGTTTGTGTTTAGTTCACTAAGTATTCCCATTCCAATGTTAATTTCATAATCTGTATACAATTTCACGGATGTATTTTCGAACTCATAAGAGCTAAACTCAACATTTATGATTACCTGGTTGGCATCAATTATATTTAAGTATTTTTCTTCGTTTAATTGTACGGAGTAGTTTAAATAGCTTGGGTTTTCAACTTTTCCTTCCGAATTTATTTCAGCAGACTCAATTAAGTCAAGTTCTAATGAATCTAATTTAGCACTCGTCAAGGAGTCTTTAAAATAGACCAGAACTTCAGCATCAAAAGGAAATCCATTTTCAATAGCAAAAATCAATTCACCCGAAACTAAATATTCCTCAATATTATCACTCACTGAACTTGGTAGTTTATAGTTTATACCCAAAGTGTCAGTCAGTTTGGTTTCTTTTAGTCTAAGGTGAAACGGCAGGTTCATCTCAAATCCTATTTCTAAGCCCGATTCTTGTGTTATAAAATTTAGTTCTCCTAGGTTTCCTTCCGGATTAGAGGTCGCTGTACCAGAATACATCATTACTTCTGGGTTAAGCGCTATAAAGTCAACAATTTGAGAGTTCGTATTGTTGTATTCAGTAGAAGATATACCGTTGGCATCAATTTCTATGTTAGGGCCATTTAAACTAACCATTTCGCCATTATTTAAACCCTCCATATTTAAGTTGATACTAAAAGGTATGCCCATGCTATTATCTGCTATAAACGTAATTTTAGGATCTTCTAATACAATTCCAGTTGCTATTTCTTGAAGTGTATTCAGTTCTAAACTAAATTCACTTGCATCTATTGTTTTGACTACTTGACCGAAGTAGCCTTCAATAGAGCTAAATTCCATATTGTCTAATCCAATACTTATTCGAATGGAGTCATTTTCACTAAATACAACATGTTCTTCGTATTCTGGAGTTGCTATTACTGTTGTAGAATAGTATACTTCTAATTTGTTTAAGCTTTGAGAAAGATCAAAATTGTAACCATCCATGGCGTACGAACTATTTTGTGCGCCATTTTCTTCTGTATTTGAAACAACAAACGAAAATTGAAACGCTTCTCCGTATTCATTTTTAAGTTGGGGTATAGTAAAATTCACATCAATGTCAGTTTTTACCGAAGACTCGAAGCTGCAGTTGAAGTCGCCTTCATCCACATTCATTTTACTTAAAATCATATCATTTTCGAATTCTAAATCGACAATGATAGTGTCGCTAGGTCCTTGTTCTTCTGGGAATCTTACCAAGCCTTCTGATACTATAAAGTTTTTTGTTTTTACAAATACATCTACACCTTGGTCATAGCTTAAAGGAACATAGGTCGATTGATCAAATGGATTAAGTCCACTTCCTTCAATGTTAAAAGTATCTACAAACATTAATAAATTACTATATAAAGTTTGGTCTTCAATAAATATTTCCTCTGTATAAGTTGCTCCTACAGGTATGTTTTCAAAATAGAATTTCCCAATTACCGATGAGTCATTTTGGTTCATTAAAGTCATTTCTAATCGGGTTATTTCTACGGGCATTTCATTGAGTAATGCTATTTCTATAGTACCAGATTCAACGAGGACATATTTAAATGCATCAGGGCCAGGTCGAGAGTAGTAGCCAGCTGATTGTGGAACTATTGGTGGGAAATATGCAGAGCCATTTGCATCTGAGTATGCTACACCCTGGGGGAAGTATCCTCCAAGTTCTGTGTCTTCTATATTTTGGCTTAATTGTAAAATAGTCATTCTAAAATCATCTTCATGATTCTCTATTTCAATTGCACCCAGTGTCATACTTCTTACCGATGGTTCTTGATTTTCTAGATCTAGAAGACTATCGCTACTTACACTGGCAAAATTCTCTCTTGAATATACGATTCTAATGAAATTATCTTCATCAATCCTTATATTGTCGTCTAAAGGGAGAAGGTCAAATAATGTAATTGAAGCTCCAATAATAGGAACTGCAATTTGAGTTTCTTGAATTACTTGTGTTGAGAGTTTGTTTAAATTTTCATCCATACAAGACGAAAGAATAAACAACAGCGGGAGGGAAAGATATTTATACATGAGGAGAGGGAATTAGTTACAAATATAATTATATTATTCTAT
>NYWQ01000010.1 GCA_002685115.1 Flavobacteriales bacterium
GATGGTTTTGCTAGTGCAGGGAACTCTGGTTCGATGTTAGTTGGAGCATTGTATACTATTAAGTCAATTACGGGTGTTATTAGACCTTGCATTACCAGTGTACTCCCTAAAGAAAATGGAGGAATTGGGTTAATACTCGATGTAGGAATAAATGCAGATTGTAAGCCAGATGTTTTGAATCAATTTGCCAGCTTAGGCTCCTTATATGCAACACATGTTCATAAATTAAAGAATCCTAGAATAGCACTTTTAAATATAGGAGAAGAAGAAGGAAAGGGCAATCTTTTATGCCAAGCAGCTTATAACCTGATGAAAGATTCAGAAGAATATAACTTTATAGGGAATATTGAAGGTAGAGACTTGTTTAATGACCGTGCAGATGTAATCGTTTGCGATGGTTTTACGGGTAATGTAGTGCTGAAACAAGCTGAAGCCTTTTATGCCCTTACAAAGAAAAGAGGTATTACCGATGAATATTTTGATCGATTTAATTATGAAAATTATGGAGGAACTCCAATTTTAGGAGTTAATGGCTCTGTAATTATTGGTCATGGTATATCGAATGCAAAAGCAATAATGAATATGATTCTGCACACGGCAGATGTAATAGACGCTAAATTATCAAGTAAAATTAAAAAAGCTTTTCAAGCATGAGTAAAACTACTGCTGCAATTACTGGAATTAACGGCTGGGTTCCTGAGTACAGACTTACCAACCAAGAGCTCTCTACCATGGTGGAGACAAATGATGAGTGGATTACCACTCGAACAGGAATAAAAGAAAGAAGAATTCTTAAAGGCGAAGGTCTTGGTTCATCAGATCTTGGTGTTCAGGCTGTGAATGGTTTGTTGAAGAAGAAAAATATTAAGGCAGATGAAATCGATCTTATTATTTGCGCTACGGCAACTCCAGACTTGATTTTCCCTTCAACGGCTTGTATTATAGCTGATAAAATAGGCGCCGTAAACGCGATTGGTTTTGATTTAATGGCCGCATGTTCCGGCTTTCTTTTTTCACTTGCTACAGCTTCGAAATTTATAGAAACGGGAACGTACAAAAAAATTGTAGTTGTTGGTGCAGATAAGATGTCTTCCATTATTGATTATGAAGACAGACAAACCTGTGTAATCTTTGGTGATGGATCAGGCGCTGTATTGTTAGAACCAACACAAGACGGGCTTGGAATACAAGACTCTATTCTAAAGAGTGATGGTTCAGGACGAAACTATTTAGGAATGAAAGCTGGTGGTTCTGTAAAACCACCTTCACATGAAACGGTAGATGCTAGAGAGCATTTTATATACCAAGACGGTAAAACTGTATTTAAATTTGCAGTAACCAACATGGCAGACGTTTCGGCAGAGATCATGGAGCGAAATAATCTAACTGGTGAGGATGTTGCCTGGTTAGTTCCACATCAAGCTAATAAACGTATTATTGATGCTACAGCTCGGAGAATGGGGGTAGGTACAGAAAAAGTAATGTTAAACATTCAAAAATATGGAAACACAACTAATGGAACCATTCCCTTGTGTTTATGGGAGTGGGAAGACAAACTAAAGAAGGGAGATAACCTAATACTTGCTGCCTTTGGAGGTGGCTTTACATGGGGTTCTATCTATCTTAAATGGGCATATTAAAACAAGAAAATAATATTAACACTATTGTTATGGCACTAGATCTTAAAGAAATACAAGAGTTAATCAAGTTCGTTGCAAAATCAGGCGCTAGCGAAGTTGATTTAGAATTTGGCGAAATGAAAATTTCGATCAAAACACCACCAAAAAAAGGGAGAGGTGAAACACAAGTTGAAACTATTGTTCAGCAAATACCTGTTGCAGCTCCAGGAATGGCACCTTTGTCAATGGCATCTGCTACTATGCCTTTAGCACAAACTCCTGCTCCGATAGCAGAAGCAACTTCGCCATCAGTTTCTGATGACGAGACAAAATACCTTACGATCAAGTCGCCCATGATTGGAACATTTTATCGTAAACCATCACCTGACAAAGACTCCTTTGCAAGTGTTGGAGATGAGGTTTCAGTTGGCTCTGTTGTTTGTATCGTTGAAGCCATGAAATTATTTAACGAAATTGAGTCAGAAGTTTCAGGTAAAATCGTGAAAGTATTAGTTGACGATATGAGTCCTATTGAATACGATCAGCCATTGTTTTTGGTGGATCCTTCTTAATTTAGTAGAACCTAAACAATGAATATGTTTAAGAAAATTCTAATAGCCAATCGCGGTGAAATAGCACTTCGTGTCATGCGAACTGCAAGAGAGATGGGTATTAAAACGGTTGCTGTATACTCCTCTGCTGATTCAGACAGTTTACATGTAAAGTTTGCTGATGAAGCCGTATGCATTGGCCCTGCGAGTAGTGCAGAATCCTATCTTAAAATTCCAAACATTATTGCCGCTGCAGAAATCACAAATGCTGATGCAATTCATCCTGGTTATGGCTTTTTAGCTGAGAACTCAAATTTCTCCAAAATTTGTGAGGAAAATAGTCTCAAGTTCATTGGTGCTTCCCCAGACATGATTGATGGGATGGGTGATAAAGCAAATGCAAAGGCAACAATGAAAGCTGCAGATGTACCAACTATACCAGGTTCAGAGGGTATACTAGACTCCTATGAAGAAGCTGAAGCTCTGGCAATTGAAATGGGTTTTCCTGTTATGCTCAAAGCTACTGCCGGTGGAGGTGGTAAAGGAATGCGTGCTGTTTTCGAATTAAATACTTTCCAAAACGCATGGGACTCTGCTCGTCAGGAAGCAGCAGCAGCTTTCGGTAATGATGGTATGTATATGGAGAAGCTCATCTTAGAGCCTAGGCATATCGAAATACAGATTATTGGTGATTCAAACGGAAAAGCATGTCACTTATCAGAAAGAGATTGTTCCGTACAAAGAAGACATCAGAAATTAACCGAAGAAGCCCCTTCTCCATATATGACAAAAGAACTTCGTAAGCGTATGGGAGATGCTGCAATTAGAGCAGCTGAAGCCGTTAAATACGAAGGTGCTGGTACTGTAGAATTTTTAGTTGATAAGGATAGAAACTTCTACTTTATGGAGATGAATACTCGTATTCAAGTAGAACATCCAGTTACTGAAGAGGTTATTAATTTTGATTTGATAGCAGAACAAATAAAAGTTGCTGCAGGCCATCCTCTTTCAGGGAAAAACTACCAACCTAAAGCTCATGCTATAGAATGTCGTATTAATGCTGAAGATCCACACAACGGATTTAGACCTTGCCCTGGTAAGATAACCACTTACAATGCTCCAGGTGGTCATGGTGTTCGTGTAGATACACATGTGTATGCTGGTTATACAATACCTCCTCACTACGACTCAATGATTGCCAAACTTATTACGGTTGCTCAAACAAGAGAAGCTGCAATTGAGAAAATGAAGAGAGCTTTAAGAGAGTTTGTGATTGAGGGTGTGAAAACAACCATTCCATTCCATTTGCAATTAATGGATAATGAAGATTACAGGTCTGGTAATTATACCACAAAGTTTATGGAAGACTTTGTTATGAAGCCCTAATAAATTTACCTATTCAAAAAAAACCCAATCATTTTAATGATTGGGTTTTTTATACAAGTTACTTGGCGTCTATTTTTCATTCTAAATAGCTAGTTTCAGTTTGTTCTGAATCTTTAGAACTGTGTTAGCAATACTTACTTTATCGTACCCACAATCTGAATGAAGTTGCGCTTGGGTTCCATGTTCTATAAATTCATCAGGAATACCCAATCTGTAAACAGAAGAATGGTATTGATGATCTGACATAAATTCTAAAACCGCCGATCCAACACCTCCACTAATACAACCATCTTCAACGGTTATAACATGCNNATAATTCTCAAACACTTCGTGTAGCATCTTATGATCNAGAGGTTTTGCAAATCTTAGATCGTAATGAGCAATGTGTAAACCTTCTTTATCGAANTCATTACAGACTTCACTTGCAAAGTTTCCAACATGGCCAAAACTCAAAATTGCAATACTTTCTCCTGATCTTAGTTTACGACCCGTTCCTACTTCAATAGATTTAAATGGCGTTTTCCATTTAGGCATTACGCCCTTTCCTCTTGGGTAACGAATTGAAAAAGGGCCATGNTTTTTCTCTTGTGATGTAAACATTAAATCTCTCAACTCTTCTTCATTCATTGGTGCAGAGACAATCATGTTCGGAATACATCTAAAATAGGCAATGTCAAATGCACCATGATGAGTCGGGCCNTCATCACCAACAAGGCCAGCTCTGTCTAAACAAAATACTACATGAAGATTTTGAATCGCTACATCGTGTACCACCTGATCAAATGCTCTTTGCATAAATGTTGAGTAAATATTACAGAAAGGGATTAACCCTTGAGTTGCCATTCCTGCTGAAAAAGTAACTGCATGTTGCTCTGCGATTCCTACATCAAAAGCCCTGTCAGGCATTTCTTGCATCATATATTTAAGAGAACTACCGGTAGGCATTGCTGGAGTAACCCCAACAATTTTTTGGTTTTCTTTTGCGAGTTCAATAATTGTATGCCCGAATACATCTTGGTATTTTGGAGCCTCTTCTTTAGTTTTNTGAATACTTAATATTTCACCNGTATCTTTATCAAAAAGNCCTGGTGCATGCCACTTTGTAGTGTCTCCNTCTTCTGCTGGCTTGTATCCTTTTCCTTTTGTNGTAACGCAATGGAGTATTTTAGGNCCTGGAATNTCTTTTAGGTCNTCTAAAATCTTAACCATATGTTCAACATCGTGACCATCTACAGGGCCAAAATATCTGAAATTTAAAGATTCAAAATAGTTGCTTTGTTCTAGCATTGAAGATTTTACAGCATTTTCTACTTTCTTTATAAGTGACTGAGCATTTGGTCCAAACTTGCTAATTTTACCAAGTAAATCCCAAACATCATCTTTNAATTTATTGTANGTGTGNGACGTNGTTATATCTGTTAAATACTCTTTTAATGCGCCTACATTTGGGTCTATAGACATACAGTTATCATTTAAAACAACAAGCATATTTGAGTTCGCTGACCCCGCATGATTGAGTGCTTCGAATGCTTGACCACCTGTAAGCGCTCCATCTCCAATGACTGCAATATGTTGTTTTGTAGCGTCTCCTTTAAGTTTTGAGGCCATAGACATTCCTAGTGCTGCGCCAATGGAGGTTGAAGAATGCCCTACTCCAAAAGTATCGTATTCACTTTCTTCTCTTTTAGGAAAACCACTAATCCCTTTGTATTTTCTATTGGTATGGAATACGTCTTTTCTCCCCGTGAGTATTTTATGTCCATAGGCTTGATGTCCTACATCCCATACAAGCTGATCTTTTGGAGTGTCATATACATAATGTAGTGCAACAGTAAGCTCAACAACACCTAAACTTGCACCAAAATGCCCGCCATTNCTTGAGACTTTATCAACAATAAATTGACGCAATTCATCAGAAACCTGAACAAGATTAGNCACGTCAAGTTTCTTTAAATCTTNGGGNTTATTTATAGATTTAAGTAAATATTTCATTTTATGACTACGATTTTGAAGAGTTCTAGTATATTTCTAACAAATGTACTAAACTAAAAGAAGAAAATGTATTTAAAAAATATTGAAATTTCTGATATTTCTTTACATTAGCTAAACTATCTTTAAAATAGCTCAGCGCTGTATCGTAATTTTTTTTAGCCTCTTTATAGTTAAGCATTGCTTGGTGCCCAGAGCCAAGGGAGAAATAGGTACTCACTAAACTGTTGTAGTCAAGAGGGTTTAGGCTGAGCGCTAGTTTAAGCGCTTTGTTTTTGTAATCAATATTCGTTTCATAATTCCCAATTCTATTGTGAAAATTACCAAGTGCAACTAGGTTTTGGATCGTTTTTGGATGATTTGAGCTTAAGTATTTTTGTCTATTTGCAAGTGCTTTTTCTGCATAGATAAAAGTTGAATCTATGTCCCCTATTCTGTACATTCCAACCGATAAATTGTATAATACATCTCCGTATGATTCTAGATTTATAAATTCATTAAAGTTTTCGTCTAGTGCTTTAGACCCGTAGTGTATGATCTTTTCAATTTTATGGGAGTTTTTAGAAATTGAGCAAAGCTGAGCAAGAATTAAAAACTTGTTTTTTTGTTGCTTGTTTTGTTTAATTCGTCTACTAAAAACTCTTCCGCCGTTTCGAATGATTTATGTAACGCTAATGAATCACTCTTTAACAGAATATTTTCATTAAAAGTTTGTGAGAATGACAAGACACAAATAAAACTAAAGAGGAAAGTTGTAATTCGTTTTTTCATGTTATATTAAATTATGTCCAATATAGATAATATTATAGAATTAATTTTTTGATGCTCAATATTTTATTCAAGTAGTTTTAGATAATTTTTTAATCGAAGCTATGCATTTTTTGTTTATTATACTTTTATTACAATCATTTATAATGCATGAACGTATTAAATTTAGGTGTTTAAATTTTCGCCATCCTATCAAAAACGATACCAAAATAGTAAAAAATAAAAATAACCTATTGTTTTGTAGTGATATCGAATGTAAAAATTTAAATTTGTTATCTAAAGATATTTTTACACAAAGAAAATGAAAAGGATTACCATACAAAAAGCCTTGGCTTTAGATGCCGGAACTGATTTAGTTAACCTCAAAGGATGGGTTAGAACAAAAAGAGGCAGTAAAAACGTGTCGTTTATAGCTTTAAACGATGGGTCTACAATCAATAACATACAGGTAGTTGCCGAGTCTGAAATGCCAGAAGATGTGTTGAAGGATATTACTACAGGTGCTAGTATTTCTGTTGTAGGTAAACTCGTTAAATCTCAAGGTTCTGGACAGTCAATAGAGCTTTTAGCTCAAAAAATTGAAATTTTGGGTACCGCCGATACAGATCAATACCCTCTTCAGCCGAAAAGACACTCATTGGATTTTTTAAGAGAAAACGCGCATCTTAGATTCAGAACCAACACTTTTAGTGCTGTCTTTAGAATTAGACACGCCATGACTTTTGCGGTTCATAATTTTTTTAACACCCGAGGCTTTGCCAATATTCACACTCCTATAATTACGGGCTCAGATTGTGAAGGAGCTGGAGAGATGTTTGCGGTAAGTACCTTAGACAAAATAAACACACCTTTAACAGATACTGGAGCTGTAGATTATTCCAAAGATTTCTTTGGAAAAGAAACCAACTTAACCGTNTCGGGNCAACTTGAAGCTGAAATGGCTGCATTAGCACTCGGTAAAGTTTATACATTTGGNCCTACGTTTAGAGCTGAAAANTCNAACACATCNAGNCATTTAGCCGAGTTTTGGATGATTGAGCCTGAAGTTGCTTTTGCAGATTTAGAGGAAGACATGGATTTAGCTGAAGAGTTACTTAAGTATTTATGCAGCTATGCCTTAGCACATTGTAAAGATGATTTAGCTTTCTTGGAGCATCGTTTACTAGAGGAAGAAAAGAACAAAAAGAAAGAAGAGCGTCAAGAATTAAGTTTACTAGAAAAATTGCAATTTGTTGTAGAAAACGATTTTGAGAGAATAACGTATACCGAAGCATTTGATATTTTAAGGAATTCTAAACCCAATAAAAAGAAAAAATTTAAATATTTAATTCAGGAGTGGGGTGCTGACTTTCAATCCGAACACGAAAGATATTTAGTAGAGAAGAAATTTAAAAAACCTGTAATTATTACAGATTATCCTAAAGGAATTAAAGCNTTTTATATGCGAATGAACGATGACGATAAGACCGTTCGTGCCATGGATGTTCTCTTTCCTGGAATAGGAGAAATTATTGGTGGCTCGCAACGAGAAGAGCGCTTGGACGTGTTAAAATCTAGAATGGCTGAAATGGACATTCCTGAACATGAGCTTTCATGGTACCTAGATTCTAGAAAATTTGGNACTGTGCCGCACAGTGGTTTTGGTTTAGGCTTNGAACGTCTTGTTTTATTTGTTACCGGAATGGGTAATATAAGAGATGTTATTCCTTTTCCAAGAACACCAAATAACGCAGACTTTTAAATACCTATGTTAAAGCAGTCTCTTCAACAAAAGTTATCTCAAAAACTTTCTCCTCAGCAGATTAAGTTGATGAAGCTCATACAGCTTCCAACCATTGAGCTTGAGCAGAAAGTTCAAGAAGAAATAGAGGCTAATCCGGCGATAGAAGAAGGTGTTGATGAGATCGAAAGTCCAGAATTTGAAGATTACGAAGATCGAGATGTGCAGCATGTTTCGGCAGATGAAATTAATGTTGATGAATATTTAAGTGATGATGAAGTTCCTCGTTATCGTCTTGTTGCAAATAACTCAAGTCCAGACCAAGAAGACAAATCGATTCCTGTTGCCATGGGAAGTAGTTCTACTCAGTTACTGGAAAGTCAATTAGCCCTTCGTGTTTTAGATGATCATTTGTATCAAATTGGTGTTTATTTAATTGGGTGTATAAATGATAATGGATTTATAAGAAGGGATTTAGCTCTAGTTGTAGATGATTTACTTTTTACACAAAATATAACGACCGATTTGGAAGAACTAAAACAAGTCTTGGGTATTATTCAAGATTTTGAGCCTGTAGGAATCGGTGCAGTCGATTTACAAGATACCATGTTAATTCAGCTTAGTAAAAAAGCAGAGACCGAAGTAGTTCTTGTTTCCAAAGAGATTGTTAAAAATCATTTCAACGCTTTATCTAAGAAGCATTATGACAAATTACTCAGCAAGCTTTCAATAAATGAAGATTTATTAAAAAAATCGTTAAAAGAAATTTCCAAGTTAAATCCAAAACCCGGTTCTGCTTTATTTTCATCAACAACTGTTGTACAACATATTATTCCAGATTTTAATATTTCTATTATTGATGGGCAATTAGATTTAGTAATGAATACTGGGATGATCCCAGAGCTCAGAATTAATTCAGGATTCAAAGACTTATTGCAAGGGTATAAAGAAACCAAAGGAAAGCAAAACAAGACACAGAAAGAGGCTGTTTTTTTTGTAAAGCAAAAATTAGATTCTGCAAAATGGTTTATAGATGCCATTCGTCAGAGACACAGAACTTTAATGTATACCATGACCTCAATCATGAGTTTTCAAGAAGAATTTTTCCTTACTGGCGATGAGAAATCATTAAGGCCTATGATTCTCAAAGATATAGCCGAAAAAGTTGATATGGACATCTCTACTGTTTCCAGAGTGGCAAATAGTAAGTATGTAAATACGCCATACGGCACCTATTTAGTCAAGTATTTTTTCTCTGAGTCTATGAAAAATGAACAAGGTGAAGATGTTTCTACCAAAGAAATTAAAATGATTTTAGAGGAGGTTATTGGCGAAGAGAATAAAAGTAAACCTCTTACTGACGCTAAGTTAATGGACATTCTTTTAGAAAAAGGCTATCCAATTGCTAGGAGAACTGTTGCCAAATATAGAGAGCAATTAAACATTCCAGTAGCTCGTTTGAGAAAAGAGATGTAGTTTATTAAATAGTTGTATATTTGTAATAAATTAAATATATAAATTCCCTCGATATGAAAACTAAAAAAGTAAATTTAAACTCGGAAGAGTTACAAACCGCAGCTTCAAAATTGAAAGTTTTAGGACACCCAATTAGAATTTCAATTATTCAATTGTTAGCCGAATCTCCTAAACTTTGTGTAACACAAATTTTTACAGCTTTAGATATTGAACAAGCTATTGCTTCTCATCATCTTAATACGTTGAAAAATAAAAGAATTCTCAACTCTGAAAGAGTAGGTAAGAACTCTTTTTATTCTGTTAGCAACAAGAGTCTAATTGATGTGGTAAATAATATTCAAGTTTGCTAGAATAAATTCAAGCATTTTTTATCTTAGAGGGTTTTGGCACATTTTTAGCTGTGTGTGTTATAAAATCTTCCCTCCATGTTAAAAAATTTAAATATAGTATCTTTTTTTATTGCATTCAACTTATTTGCTCAGACATCCCATGTACAATTGGTCTCGAGTACTTCAACGGGCTTTCATTTAGAATACACTTCTGGAGAAATTCAAGTTGATCGAGTATATGCAAACTCAGCAAACTATTCTCGTTTATCAGTCCTTGGTTTAACTAAACCATACGATATTGGTAATCCAGATTTGCCCGTTTTATCTAAATTGATTGAAGTACCGCTTCACGGTGAAATTACCTTTGAAGTACTTAATTCAAAACAGAAAATAGTTGACCTTGCTGCTGAGGGCTTTGCCGATGCTATTCTGCCTTCGCAGCCATCCTTGTTTAAAAGCCAAAAAAGTGCTGAAGTATCTTTCGTATTAAACGAAGCTACGTATTCGAAAAACAACTATTACGCTCAAAATTTAATTACCATAGAACGCCTTGGCGTTATGAGGGGTAAAGCTATTGCAAGAATTCAAATTGCACCCATAGCATACAACGCTATAACAAATGAGTTAAAGATTACAGAATCTCTTGAGCTGAATGTAAATTTCGAAAACACCATTTCTAGCCCTTCTAGTACTTATCGTACTCCAGATTTTGAGGCAAATTTTTCAAATTTATTAAATAGTAATTCCAACTCAAATCAAGAATTCTCTTCTAATACTACACGGATGATTATTCTTTCTGATCCTCAGTTTGAACAAGATTTACAGCCTTTTATTCGTTGGAAAAATCGAAAAGGCTTTGATGTAATTGAAGCATACAAAGGTCAAGAAGAAGTTGGGAGTACTAAAGAAAGCATGAAAGCTTACATTCAATCTTTTTACGACAATGCTACCCTCGAAAATCCTGCACCAACCTATCTTCTTATTGTTGGAGATCATGAACTAATTCCGAGTTTTGAGGCTGGTAATCATGTGTCTGATATGTATTACTGCGAATTTACTGGAGACTATTTTCCAGAAATGATATTTGGGCGTTTTTCGGCTAATAACCAGAGTGAATTGAATATTCAAATTGACAAAACGCTTACCTACGAAAAATTTTTAATGCCAGACCCAAGGTATCTGGACGAAATTCTACTTGTTGCTGGTGTTGACCAGAATTTTGCTCCTACTCACGGAAATGGTCAAATTAATTATGGGTCTGAATATTACTTCAACGAAGCACACAATCTCACTCCTCATATTTATCTATATCCTGAAACAGAATCCAGTGAAGTAGAAAATCAAATTATCCAGCATGTAAGTAAAGGTTTAGGTTTTGCTAATTATACGGCTCATTGTGGTCCTAGCGGTTGGAGTGATCCAAGTTTTGAAGTACCTGATGTGGCAGGTTTAGCTAATGAATCGCAGTATGGTTTGATGGTAGGAAATTGTTGTCAGTCAAATGTTTTTAACGGAGCTACTTGTTTTGGCGAAGCGCTATTAAGAAAACCCAATGCTGGCGCTGTTGGTTACATTGGGGGTACTGATAACACCCTTTGGGACGAAGATTTTTACTGGAGTGTTGGAAACGGCCCTATATCTGTAAATCCAACTTATGAAGAAACAGGTTTAGCAGCTTATGATTGTAGTTTTCATGAAAACAACGAGTTGCCGTCTAGCTGGGTGACTACTCAAGGGCAATTATTGCAGTCTGGTAACATGGCTGTTACCGAATCAGCTAGTAGTAATGTTGAATATTATTGGGAAATCTACCATTTAATGGGAGATCCATCCGTACTTACTTATTATGGAGTGCCTTCTGAGCTTTCAATTTCTCATCCATCAGCCGTACCTATTGGAATGACATCACTAGCGGTCTCTTCAGAGGAATATACATACGTTGCTGTAAGTCAAAATGGGGTACTGCTAGATGCAAAGTACACTGACCAATCTGGTAGTGTAACTTTATCATTCGATCCATTGGCTTCTATGGATGCTCTAGAAGTTGTGGCTACAAAGCAAAATAAACAAGTTTACATAGGTGCTGTAAATATATTTAGCTCTGAAATGTCATACGTAACATGCTCATCTATTTCAATAAGCAATGGCTCAGATCAAATGAATCAGTTTGAAGTAAATGAAACATTTGTTTTGAATATGAATCTCGAAAACTTCGGTTCTACAGTCGCTACAGGTTTAAATATTGAAGTAGCTTCATCAAACCCCAATGTTACGATTGCTTTCAATCCTATTTTTGTTGACTCCTTACTAGGGCAGTCAAATTTGTCTCTATCCGATTCAGTTACAATAGTACTAAATAATAATTTTTCAGATCAAGAAGTTGTTTTGTTAAGCTATACAATTACAGATTCTCAAGGTAATGCATGGACTAGTTATACGAGTGTGCTTGTAAATGCACCTAAATTAGATTTTAGTGGACACACCCTTTCAAACGACGATGCGGTTATAAATTTCGGAGAAACAGTCGATGTCGTGTTTGCCATGGAAAATACTGGACATGCAATAAGTGCTGGTGGTTTCGTTTCGGTATCCTCAGACATAGAAGCGCTTACGATTCACTCCGATAGCATAACGTTTACTACTTTAGAAATTGATTCTACTATTCTAATAACAGTTCCAGTTACTTTAAATTCGGATGCTCCTCAAGCAACAAGTTATACGATTTCTGTAGAAGCTGTTAATTTAGATGGTTTTACAACAAATAGCCAAATTATGCTCGAAACACCTTATTGTTCTGCAGAAAGTATGGATGTTGAGATTATTATTGAAACGGATTATGCTGCAAACGAAACCTCTTGGATTCTCTCGAATTCGATTGGTGATATACTTGCAGAAGTTGAAGCCAATAATCTAAATAATTTTCAAACGTATTCTGAATTAGTTTGCTTGAATCGTGATGAACATTATACCTTTGAAATACAAGATTCTTATGGAGATGGAATCCAGTGGGGTGGTTACACGATCTCTATATGTGATGAAATAATTGCCTCAGAAAACCAATTTGGAGGCTCCGACTTAGTTCATTTTATTTCCAATTGCGATCAAACCATCGAAACAGGTTGTACAGATCTTGATGCTTCTAATTACAACAGCGATGCCTTAATTGACGATGGTTCATGTCTATTGTCTGTAGGTTTAGAAGAATTAGTCAATTCAATACAAATCTATCCTAATCCAGCAAAAAGTACTATTGCTGTTAATTTAGGCTCCTTAAAAGCTGAATCAATTACCATTTGTCAGTTGGAAGGAAAGCAAGTATTTAGCGTTCCTGTGTTTGACTCNAAAACAAGTTTNAANATTTCGAGTCTCGAAGATGGNTTTTATTTAATTAGAATTAAATTACAGNATGGCCAAGTTGTTAGTANGTCNATTGTAGTGATGTAACTCTTTGNACTNGAGTAAGAAAAAAGCCGCNATTGCGGCTTTTTTTTTGCCTTTCATTAACNATAACTTAACACTGTTTTAAAAATCGATTAACACTATTTATACTTTTGGTATATATATTTGCGCAAACAAACAAACAAGTCAAAAATGAAAAAGGTACTCTTAGTATTCTTACTGTTTAATTTTACTTCCATTGCATTTGGTCAGGAGGTTGTAAATAATAGCTTTGGGAATGGTTTCTACAACGTAATTGCCGCAGACAGTTCTTACAGTATGAAGTTTGCTGCTCGAATGCAATCTCTTTACATTGCAGATTGGAGTGTTGATGAATCGAATGGCCTTCACAACGGTAATTCGCAATTTTTAATTAGAAGAGCTAGATTGAAGTTTGGCGGTTTTGTTTTAAATCCGAAAGTGAAGTACAAAATTGAACTCGGTTTGTCTAATAAAGATTTAGGAAAAGTTGATGCACGCAATAATGAGGCTCCTAAAATGATTTTAGATGCTGTTGTTAAATGGAATTTTTATAAAAATTTCACTTTATGGGNNGGTCAAACCAAATTACCAGGAAACAGAGAACGCGTTATCTCATCAGCAAACTTACAATTGGTAGATCGGTCTTTAGTTAATAAAAGATTTAATATTGATCGAGATATGGGGATGCAAATTCGTCATCACTTCACATTAGGGAGTAATTTTATTGTTCAAGAATCTCTTGCGATGTCTCAAGGTGAGGGTAGAAATGTTGTACAAGACAATCTTGGAGGTTACCAATGGACTGGTAGGTTAGAGGTTTTACCTTTTGGTAAGTTTTCTGGCAAAGGCGACTATACAGGTGGNGCTTTGAAAAGAGAGAAAACCCCAAAACTTGCAGTCGGTGTAACTTACGATAGGAATAATTCTGTTAAGGACAGATCTAATCTTGGGAGTTATATGCTTATCGATGGAGGTGAAGATGAGGACATCTACTATCAAACAAATATAAATACTGTTTTTATTGACGCTATGTTTAAGTACCAGAGCCTTTCTTTAATGGTTGAATATGCTTCTAGAGACGCTGCTGATCCTATCGCAAAAAACTCTGATGGAACCCAAACAGGAGACGTTGTTCAGGTAGGGAATGGTTTAAATATAATGACGGGATATATTTTAGAGAATAATATAGAAATAACAGGTCGTTATACTTCAATTAAGCTAGACAAGAACATTACTGGCGAGGATTTAGAAACTCAGTATACCCTAGGGCTTTCTAAATATTTTAAAGGTCATAAGCTAAAAATACAGTCTGATATTAGTTATTTAACTATTGATAACAATCCTACTGGTAACTTACTGTATCGCTTGCAGTTTGACGTCCATTTCTAGCTTAAATAATTTCTCATGACAAGNATAAAAACGGAATTCTANNNANTAGAATTCCGTTTTTATTTAGCTCTAATTCGAATAATAGATTTTATTNCTTCGAGTANTGCTTATTTGCTAGTCTATANTAAACTGCATTAAAGCTCTTTAGTTGTTTNATTCTATAGAAGAATGTCTNTTTCAANNTTATCANNCTNAAGATTACGACTTNAGNANAAANTTTATAAATTTNAGTCATCTAAAAACCTNATGAAGACNANNTTATTTNATTNAAACTATTTATTTANAGTTNTTTGTCTTNAAATNACNNAATGTATTGGGTTAACCTAAACTTAACATTAGGTTTATTTTAGTTTAACTGCATTNATGAGTTTATATTCTTTATTTGTANTGTTAAATAAATAAAACCCAAAATTATGAACACATCAACAATCACAAGAATCGAAATTAGCAAATTNTTATACGCAACTATCTTAGTAGCTGTNTACGCTATTGCAGTTCTTGCCTAGCTAACTAGNAAGTAAATAATTCCCCGATATTTATGAAAAAGCTAATTAGAAGATTCAGCTTCCCTGTTTCTTTATGGATTCAAAAAGACGAACGGTCTTTTTTGACTTTTGTTATCGCAGCTTTCATGTTAGCGATGTTTGCGACTCCTTATCCTCAAATTGCCATGTGGGTAGGGTTTTTATTTGCAGCATACGCAGCTGTCGCAAACGATTCAATACAAACTTTAGGTACTTTTATAGCCTCTAACCAAGATAAAAAATGGTGGGNTCTTTGGCTTTTTATTGGCGGCATATTTCTGTTTACCGTCGGTTACAGTTGGTTTAACTATGGAGGAGACGTTTCTCACGGTCGCTTAATGGCCAAAGGATTTGAAGTAGCTCCAACAGAATTTCACTTTTTACAAATTGCTGCCCCAATATTTCTTTTGATACTCACGCGTTTAAGAATGCCGGTATCCACAACTTTTATATTATTAACTTCATTTGCAACTGCTCCTGCTGCTATTGGTAAGGTGTTAGCCAAAAGTATGAGTGGNTATATNTTAGCNTTCTTTTTAGGTGTAGTTGTGTTNCTTTCNATATCTAAACTTGCTAAAAAGTATTTTGTTGGCGAAGCTAAATTTGGTTGGTCCATAGCGCAATGGATAACCTCGGGAACGCTCTGGTCAGTTTGGTTGATGCAAGACGCTGCAAATATTGCAGTATACTTACCGAGGGATATGTCTTTTGGAGTCTTTATGGGCTTTGCAATGGTTGTCTTTATAGGTTTAGGATTGCTGTTTTATTACAAAGGAGGTAGAATACAGAAAATTGTAACAGAAAAATCAGTTATAACAGATGTTCGTTTTGCTACAATAGTTGATTTTATTTACTGCATTATTCTATTCTATTTTAAATTATACAGCTCGGTGCCTATGAGTACCACATGGGTCTTTATTGGTTTGTTGGGTGGTAGAGAAGTAGCTATGGCCATCAGAAAAACAGGAGAGCACAGTTTGCTTCATTCTGTAAAGTTATTACTTAAAGATTTTTCTTTTGCTATGATTGGTTTATTCATCTCTATTGCAATTGCTATTGGTGTCAACGATCAACTCTCGTTGGCCTCTATGATGGAAACTATTCCTTCAGAATTTGCATCAGGAATTGCGAAGTTTTTCTCCAAAATAGGCCTGTAATTTTTTACAAGAAAAAAACCTCGTTAATTCGAGGTTTTTTTTTGCTCTTAGAATACTATATATTTACAAAAATTAGATTCTATGCAAAGTAACAATCGTGTTTTACTCGTCGATGATGAGGAAGATATTCTAGAGTTTTTAAGTTACAACCTTAAAAAGGAAGGATTTGAAGTGTTTACTTGTACCAATGGTGAAATGGCTTTAGATGCCATTAAAGTATTTAAGCCCAATCTTATTGTTTTAGATGTAATGATGCCAGGTATGGATGGTATTGAAACGTGTGAAAACATAAGAGCCAATTCTGAGAACGATCATATTATTATAACCTTTTTAACTGCACGAGCCGAGGATTACTCTCAAGTAGCAGGCCTCAATGCTGGTGCAGATGATTATATTAACAAGCCCATAAAACCAAAAGTTTTGGTGAGTAGGGTTAAAGCACTTTTAAGAAGAAAAGGCTCATTAGAATCTGCTGCTGTTTTTAAAGATACTATTACAATAGCCGATTTAACGATCAATAGAGAGCAGTATTTAGTTACTCTAGACGATGAGCCGCTAACCCTACCACGTAAAGAATTTGAAATACTTTATTTACTAGCAACTAAACCCGGGAAAGTATTTAATAGAGAAGAAATTTTTGATAAAATATGGGGTAATAACGTTGTAGTTGGAGGAAGAACTATTGATGTTCATGTTCGTAAATTGAGAGAAAAANTAGGTCGNAATTACATTGAAACCGTAAAAGGNGTCGGCTATAAGTTTAAATTAAATGAATAAATCAAAAAGGCTTTATTTTAAATTTAAAAAGCAAGTAGATCAATCCTGGTTGGTTTCTNTAGTTTCTTCTATTTTATTGATTCTTGTAATGATTTTTCACATCATTATTTTTGACTTTTCATTAACATTCACCAATTCTGTTATACTCGTCAGTTCTGTAGCTCTATCAAGTTTTATTATTGTGAGATGGTTGGTAGATCATTTTATATACAATAAAATAAAACTAATCTATAAGAACATACAAGATTCCAAATCTAGGCCAGGGGAACTTAAAGATGTTGATTTGGCTCAAGCGAGTAAAGATGTTGCAGAGTGGAATATTAAGCGCGAAAATGAGATTCAAAAATTAATGATTCGCGAAAGTTATAGAAGGCAGTTTGTTGGAAATGTAGCGCACGAACTCAAAACGCCTATTTTTAACATCCAAGGTTATATAGACACACTTCTAGATGGCGCTATAGATGATAAACAAATCAATCGTAAATTTTTAGAGCGTGCCAGCAAAAGCGTTTCGAGAATGATTCACATCACCGAAGATTTAGACGAAATAACCAAGTTAGAAGCAGGAACTCTAGAGATTGAAGAAACACCCGTAGATATTATTGAAGTTATCTCTGAAGTTGTTGAACAACTCGAAATGAAGGCAAAAAAACGTAATGTTACTTTGGAGGTTAAACACCAACAACAATTAGGGCGTTTTTTAGTTCAGGTTGACATAGAGAAAATAAAACAAGTATTGATTAACCTGATCGTAAATGCAATCAAATACGGGAGAGAAGGCGGTGAAGTTCTTGTAAGAACTTATGAAATGGGAGAACAGGTACTTGTTGAAGTTGCTGATGATGGAAATGGAATTTCATCGCAGCATTTAAATAAAATATTTGAGCGTTTTTACCGCGTAGATAAATCTCGAGACAGAGATAAAGGAGGGTCAGGATTAGGCTTGTCAATTGTTAAGCACATTATAGAAGCGCACAATCAAACCATCAATATTAGAAGTACCGAAGGTGAGGGTTGNACTTTTTCTTTNACATTAAAAAAAGCATAGCGNAAATTACTTNCTCAGCTGNCCTCCCAAATAGTTGCTTTTTGGGTATTCAAAATCAATTACTTTCAATAAGCTCTTTAAGTAAGTCGTAATTTAGTTGCGATTGTTTTTGTAAACTTCCTTTTAAAAGGTAAAACATAGAACGGTAAAAGAGCGTTGAACCCTCAATAGTTGTGTATACTTTAACCGTTGATTTTTGAGTATCACCTTCGAAATAAACGGCTACTTTCCCCTTAAATACCTCTGTCTCCATATCAACAATAAACTTCTCATTTTCTTTTACTTCTCTCAATACCTCCACCATACTCACACGTTCGCCATCTTGCTCAAACGTTATTAAAAATCTAGATCCTGGGACAAGTGGAGCTCCACTCAATACCTCAACACCTATAAAGCCTGGGAGCCATTCGGCATTTAAAGAATCGTTTGTAAAGGTTTTGTAAGACTGTTCTACAGAAGCAGCTACTTCTATTGTATTTTCGTATTGAAAACTGGNGTGAAAAAATCCTAAACTCATAAAGGTTAGCGTCACACCAATCAGTCCAACAAGCGTAAATTTTACAAAGCGCATATTTTTTTTTAGTTGTTTCTTCAAATATAGAAAAAGGAATCCTTATTGAATTCGTATTTTTGTAGTGCAAAAAATAAAACTGTGGGAAAGAATAAACTTAGGAAGTTCGCTGAAAATGAAACCTTTAAAAATATGGTGCAAGCACCACGAACCGATTTGTTGGAAAATGGATTGCATTTAAAAGGTAAATGGCATAAAGAGTTCTTTAAAAACGATCGTCCAATAGTGCTAGAGTTGGGTTGTGGTAAAGGAGAATATACGGTTGGTTTAGGAAAGCAATTTCCGGAGAAAAACTTTATTGGTATCGATATTAAAGGCGCTAGAATGTGGCGAGGCGCCCGAACAGCTACAGAAAATAAGATGACCAATATTGGTTTCTTGAGAACACATATAGAATTAATACATAATTGTTTTGCCAAAGGCGAGGTTAGTGAGATTTGGATCACTTTTCCAGATCCTCAAATAAAATACCGACGTCGTAAAAAACGTTTAACAGCTCCAGATATGTTAGAAATGTATAGGTGTATTTTAGCTGATGATGCGGTGATTCATCTTAAAACAGACTCGCAATTTTTGTATGGTTACACTCTAGGAATACTAGAAGGCTTTGGGCATACTGTATTAGATTCTAGCTATGACATAGACAGACAAAAAGCAAGCAATCAATTATTGAAAATTAAAACAAACTACGAAGGTATTTTTCGAGCTAAGGGAATGACCATTACNTATTTGAAATTCCAGTTAAGTAAAAATGGNTAAACTCTCTGAANCGCCCTCTTTTTACGAACGATGCTATCAGGTAGTTCGCTTGGTNCCTTATGGTAAGGTTACTACGTATGGNGCTATTGCTAACTATTTAGGAGCCGCAAAATCAGCTAGATTGGTGGGTTGGGCAATGAATCATAGCCATGGCACTGATGTTCCAGCTCATAGAGTTGTCAATAGAGTAGGTTTGTTAACTGGCAAACATCACTTTCAAGGCCGTAATTTGATGAAAGAATTATTGGCAAGTGAAGGCCATATATTTGAGGGGGATCAAATCCTAAATTTTAAGGATGTATTTTGGGTTCCAACAGAGGCATAAGTCTCTCATTTTTGTACCTTTGTTACGCAAAACAAAATCATGGTTATAAAGAAAAATCAAATANAGGAAGCACTAAACAGTGTGTTTGTAAAAGGAGACACTNGTTCTATCGTATCTAGTGGTTTAGTAAATAATATTCTAGTTTTTGGAGATGANGTTAACGTAGACCTAACCATTCATAACCCAACANTACANGCAAAAAAGCAGGTAGANGTAGATATTTTAAAAGCCATTCACGCTCAGGTATATCCAAAAGCTAAAATTGTTGTTAAAATTACGGTAGAGACCAAACAAGAGGAAAACCCTAATTTGATAAGAGGTAAAAAATTAGAAGGTGTTAAGAATATAATTGCAGTGGCATCCGGTAAAGGTGGTGTTGGTAAATCAACTGTAACTTCAAATTTAGCAGTAGCNCTCCATAAACAAGGGTACAAGGTTGGTATNGTAGATGCNGANATTTACGGTCCTTCTCAACATCTTATGTTTGATGTGGAAAAGTCTAGNCCNGAAGCTAGTAATGTAAACGGAAAACCGGTAATGATNCCTGTTGAAAGTTACGGTGTAAAGTTACTTTCTATCGGNTTTTTTGCGTCAGGTTCNCAGGCNGTTGTATGGAGAGGNCCNATGGCTACAAAAGCATTGAATCAACTCATAAAAGATGCCTATTGGGGAGAGTTAGATTATTTGTTAATTGACTTACCTCCAGGTACTGGAGACATTCATTTGTCTTTAGTGCAAGCCGTACCAGTAACTGGTGCTGTTATTGTAAGTACGCCTCAGAGCATTGCTTTAGCAGATGCTAAAAAAGGCGTTGGTATGTTTCAAATGGANACCATACAAGTACCCGTTTTAGGTTTGGTAGAAAACATGGCTTATTTTACTCCTGAAGAGCTTCCAGAAAATAAATACTATATCTTTGGGAAAGATGGCGCTAAAAACCTGGCAGATGATTTAAATTTGCCCCTATTAGCTGAGATTCCTCTGGTTCAAGTTATTCGAGAAGCTGCCGATATTGGGCATCCAATTGCACTTCAAGAAAATACTCCATCTTCTGTTGCCTTTAGTGAATTAGCAAAAAACTTAGTAGCGCAAGTAGCACTTAGAAATGAAACTATTGACCCTACAACAAAGGTAGAGATTACAAATATGGATGGTTGTTCCTCCTAAACAATAAAACGTATTAAAGATGGTGTCAGAACTTACTAGTAAAATTGAATTGGCTTTAGCAGAAATCCGACCCTATTTAGAGTCAGACGGAGGCGACATATCCTTGGTTGATATTACCCCTGACATGGTAGTTAAAGTTAAACTTCACGGTGCATGTCAAAGTTGTAATGTGAATCAGATGACCTTAAAATCTGGCGTAGAGCAAACCATAAAAAAGTATGCCCCCGAAATTAAAGAGGTAGAAAATATAGACGATTAAATTCAAATCAATGACCCAAGTTCAGCATCAACTTGAAAAGGTAACAATTCTNTTCGCTGGCGATTCTGGTGATGGAATACAATTAACCGGAACTCAATTTACAACCAATACCGCATTATTTGGAAATGACCTGAGTACATTTCCAGATTTTCCTGCAGAAATACGTGCTCCTTTAGGTACCGTAGCTGGAGTTTCTGGTTTTCAGATTAANTTTGGTGCGGTAGATGTATACACCCCAGGCGACCTTTGTGACGTTCTAGTGGTTATGAATGTAGCTGCTTTAAAAAAGAACTTAACCAGGCTTAAGGATCGAGGAACAATAATCGTAAATACTGCGGGTTTTGATAAAAGAAACCTGCGTTTAGCTGGAGTTGAAGAAGGGCAGAACCCGCTTTTAAACAATAGTTTAGAAGGTTATAAAGTTCATGAGTTTGACATTACTAAGCTGACACGCGAGAGCCTTAAAGATTCGTCCTTAGGAACTAAAGATCGTGATCGGTGTAAAAACATGTTCGTTTTAGGCTTTGTTTATTGGATGTACAATCGAAAAATTGACTCATCGATTTCGTTTTTGAAAACAAAGTTTTCCTCTAAACCTGAAGTATTAAATGCCAACATAGCGGTACTTAAAGCAGGTTACCATTTTGCAGATACCTGCGAAACATTTTCAAATCGTTTTGAAGTTAAGCCTACTAAAATGCCATCGGGTTCTTACCGAAACATCATAGGAAATCAAGCAACAGCACTAGGGCTTATTGCTGCAGCACATAAGTCTAAATTGGATTTATTTTACAGTGGTTATCCGATAACCCCAGCATCTGATATTCTTCACGAATTAGCAAAACATAAAAATTTCGGTGTTAAAACCTTTCAAGCTGAAGATGAAATTGCAGCTATTTGCTCTGCAATTGGAGCTTCATTTGGTGGAGATCTTCCCGTTACAGCATCTTCTGGTCCAGGTATTGCTCTTAAGGGCGAGGCTCTTGGTTTGGCCATGATGTTAGAACTTCCTTTGGTTATCGTGAATGTTCAAAGAGGAGGCCCTTCAACAGGTTTGCCAACCAAAACAGAGCAAGCAGATCTTCTTCAAGCTGTTTATGGTAGAAACGGAGAAGCCCCAATCCCGGTTATAGCTGCTTCTTCTCCATCTGATTGCTTTACTATGGCATACGAAGCTTGTCGAATCGCTATAGAGCACATGACTCCGGTCTTTTTACTTAGTGATGGTTATATTGCAAATGGAGCCGAACCATGGAGGTATCCAACATCAGACACTTTAAAGCCAATCAATGTAAGTTTTGCAAAAGAACGATTAGACACAGCATCTGCCTATCTCCCATACAAAAGAGATGAAAAACTTGTTAGAGAATGGGCGCTACCTGGCACAAAAGGTGTTGAGCATAGATTAGGAGGTTTGGAAAAAGACAAAGAAACTGGAAACGTATCATATGATCCCGACAACCATCAATTTATGGTTAAAGTGAGAGCGGAAAAAATTGCAAAAATTGCGGATTACATTCCAGAGCAACATTTTGATACTGGATCAGTTCATTCTAAAATGTTAATTTTAGGCTGGGGATCCACTTATGGATCTATTAAAACAGTAGTTAGAGATTTAGCTACTGAAGGAATAGATGTGGCTCACGCCCACCTTAAATACATTCAGCCTATGCCTAAAAATTTAGGTGATTTATTGGCTGGTTTTGGTAAAATTTTAATTCCAGAAATCAATAACGGACAGTTAATTACGCTTATTAGAGATCAGTATTTAGTGGATGCACAGCCGTTAAATAAAATTAAAGGCGTGCCTTTTGAGTCCAGAGAAATAAAAGAAGCAATCTTAAACATGTTGAAGCAATAACTATGGCCGAAGCAAAACACATTCAAGAAGAAGGTCAGAAATTAAAGGCTAAAAATTTCGAAAGTGATCAAGACATTCGATGGTGCCCTGGCTGTGGTGATTACTCCATATTAAAGCAGGTTCAGGGAATAATGCCTGAGTTAGGCATTCCAAAAGAAGATATTGTTTTTATCTCAGGAATTGGTTGTTCTTCCCGCTTTCCTTATTACATGAATACTTTTGGTATGCATTCAATTCACGGAAGGGCTACCGCTGTTGCAAGTGGCCTTAAAGCTTCTCGACCAGATTTGAGCGTTTGGTTGGTTACTGGAGATGGCGATGCGCTGTCTATTGGAGGAAATCACCTGATTCATCTTCTAAGAAGAAACTTTAATTTAAATATTCTCTTATTTAACAATCAAATATACGGCCTCACTAAAGGACAATATTCCCCTACGTCTGAATTGGGTAAAAAAACCAAATCTACACCAATGGGATCCATTGATCATCCATTTAATCCTTTGGCTTTATGTATGGGTGCAGAGGCTACATTTATAGCTAGAGGGATTGATAGAGAGCCAAAACACATGCGTACCATTTTAATGCGAGCAGAGCAGCACAAAGGAACGTCATTGGTTGAGATTTATCAAAATTGTAATATTTTTAATGACGGGGCTTTTGCTGGTTTTACTGATAAGCAAATGAAAAAAGAGAACAGTCTTTATTTGGAACACGGTAAACCCCTTGTTTTTGGTGCTAAAGAGGACAAAGGAATTGTTTTAGACGGATTTAACCCTCGTATTGTAGATTTAACCTCTGGAGAATATACACCAGAAGATTTATGGGTACATGACGAGAAGTGTAGAAATAAAGCAAATATTTTAACCCGATTCTTTGACGATCCTTCACTATCAGAATCACTACCAAGACCTTTTGGAATATTTTATCAAGAAGATCGTTTTCAGTATGAAGAAGCTCTATATGAGCAACTTAATTTCATGAAAGACCAAAAAGGAACCCCTGATTTAGATAAATTACTAGCAGGCTCAAACTCTTGGGAAGTTAAGTAAGCTCTAAAATGAGTTTCTANTAATTAATTTTTTGATNAGNTTNGAGNGNCNTTCTAGCCTTTTAGATTTCTTGGGATNCTNCAAACTGGGATTGNCNTCATTTTGTGAAGATTCNCTTTGTGTAGTCTTGAGAAAATATCNAAAACNACTTGCTTTCTCCCCTCAAANCNATTANTNGTAGAANCTTGATAAGNCATCATTGCCCATTCAAGTTCTTTNTAAGTTGCGCCTAACTGCTCTTCNTCATTTCGNCCATCNGCCCATAAGCCNTCTGTAGGNGNTGCTTCTTGNATCGAATTTACAATNCCTAAATACGCNGCAACTTTATAAACTTCCGTTTTCATCAAATCGGCAATAGGGCTTATATCTACCCCACCATCGCCATGTTTTGTGAAAAATCCTACNCCAAAATCTTCTACCTTATTTCCAGTACCCGCAACGAGCATTCCTTTTGCTCCTGCGTAAGTATAAAGTGTCGTCATTCNTAGTCTGGCNCTAGTGTTAGCCATGGTTAAATCTCCTTTAATATCTTCAGGTATTTGTGCGGCNAGCGTATCAAATGTACTGGTCAGGTTGATTTCGCATATACTAACGTTATTAAACTTGGCTTTCAGCCATTTAACGTGTTCTTTTGAGCGATCAAACTCTGTTTTATGTTGGTGAATTGGCATTAATACGCAAAGTACCTTTTTATTTGTTAAAGCACAGAGTGTAGAGGTTACTGCAGAATCAATCCCTCCAGAAATACCTACTACAAAACCATTTGTATTCGAATTTTCACTGTATTCTTGCAACCACTTCGTTATATGTACTACACTTTCTTTTATCTTCATCTTTTTTAAATAAGNTTTGCAAATTTAATTAATTTTTTTTCTACGAATAGTTCCTTTTAACTTAATACTGTATTGTATCGTTTATTATTTTTGCATTTCACATTGTTCTTAATTATGCGGAGTAACTTATTAATTTTAACCCTTTCAGTACTTTTAATCTCTTGCAATACAAGAGACGTTCCAAATGTAGCTTCCGGTATTTCTAAAATAGAAATCGGCCATTTTGATCATTCCTTTTACACTATGGACAGCGCTAACTTGGCAATTGAACTTCAGTCTCTAGAAAAAGTATATCCAAAATTTTTTGAATCGAGTCAAAATTATACTGAATTAATTAGTAGGTATAATGATTTAAAAATAAAAGAATTGTTTCTTTCTGTAGACTCTGTGTTTGCTGATACTTTAGCTTTAAATTTAGAAATTAAGGAAAGTTTCAACTATTTTTATCATTATTTTCCATTACACGACAGCTTGACGATTTATTCTTGGGTGTCCAATTTTGAGTCACTAGATCCCGTAACAGTATCTAATGGTTCCTTACTAGTTTCTCTTGACCTGTATTTAGGCTTCAATTCCCGTTTTTATAATACAGCGCCTCTATATATTAAAGAGCGCTTTGATAAGCGCTTTTTAGTTTCAGACATTATGCATGCTTATTTTCGTTCAAAAATTCCTTTTTTTAACGACAATACATTACTCTCATCTATGCTCTATTATGGTAAAATTCACTATTTATCGTCTCTCATGATTCCTGATCAGAGTCCAGAGATTGTGATGAAGTATACTGAAGAAAAAATGGAATGGTGCTTTGAAAATGAAGGTAATATTTGGGCTTATTTTGTNGAAAATAAATTATTGTTTTCAAGCACTCATCAAAACAAACAACGCTTTATAGAAGANGCTCCTTTTTCTAAATTTCATACCAANTTCGATGCAAAGNCTCCAGGAAGTATTGGCCAGTGGNTAGGTTATAGAATGGTAGCCTCGTATATGAATTTGCATCCAGAGAAGAGCTTAACAGATTTAATTAATGAGCTCGATTCTCAAAAAATATTGAGAGAATCGGCCTACAAACCAAAAAGATAGTTATGAAAGAGTCGGAAATAAAAATAAAAATATCTTTGGATGCTAATAAAGTTCCTGAGCAAATTTATTGGACAGCTGAAGATGCTGGAGAAGTAAATCAGAAATCTGAAGCGATACTAATGTCGCTTTGGGATGCTGAAAAGCAAAATTCTTTACGCATTGATTTATGGACTAAAGAAATGAAGGTAGATGAAATGAAAACGTTCTTTCATCAGACTTTAACAGCTATGACAGATACTTTCGAGCGAGCTACAGGCGACGAAAAAATGGCTGAAGATATGCGACGTTTTTGCCAATATTTTGCCGAGGAGTTAAAACTTGTTAAGGACGTAAAGAAGAGTTGATTGCAACTTTAGGATTGATTTTTATGCTTCTTTACTTTAAAATTGTAAGGTCTTATGATAGGTGTTTTACAGTTTTTCTTTAACAGTTTCATTTGTAGTATCAATGAATTTTAAAATCTCCATTTTCCCCAATTTGCTTTCAGCCGAACTCATNAAAGACTGCGGAAGCTCCTCCCANGTTTCGAGCATTTTTGNTTTGTACTTNCTCAAATTTTTATTNAGTTGAGANCTTGAGAGTTTGTCCATTTTTGTAAAAACGATAACGAAAGGAATTCCTTTTTGACCAAGCCATTCCATAAACAATAGGTCAATNTTTTGAGGCTCATGTCGAGAGTCTACTAAAACAAATGTGCAAATTAGGTTTTCTCTTTTTTCTANGTANTCGTAAATGAATTTGGCAAATATAGATCNGTCTTTCTTGGAAACTTTTGCATAACCATAACCNGGAAGGTCTACTAAAAACCANTTATCATTAATCTTAAAATGATTNATTAATTGAGTTTTTCCTGGTTTTCCAGAAGTTTTGGCTAAAGATTTTCGAGAGGTAAGCATGTTTATTAATGATGACTTTCCTACATTCGATCTCCCTATAAATGCATATTCAGGTATGCGTTCCTTTGGACATTTTTTTATATCGGTATTACTGATTACAAATTCAGCACTGTTGATTTTCATTTTATTGATGGTTATTTAACCACTTAATACAAGTATTTGCAAAATCTACAGGGTGCTCCATCATAGGAGCATGCCCACATTTNTCAAACCAAAACAATTTGGAATTTGGAAGTAATCGATCAAACTCTAAGGCTACTTCTGGAGGGGTAACTCCATCATCTTTACCCCAAAGTAAGCAAACTGGTAGTNCCATTGAGGGTAGATCTTTAGCCATATTATGACGAATAGCAGATTTAGCGATGGCTAAAATTCGTATGATTCGTTCTCTAGAATTTACAGATTCAAAAACTTCATCTACCAATTCTTTTGTTGCAATGGCAGGATCGTAAAACACATCTTGTGTTTTCTGCTGAATATAGTTGTAATCTTCTCTCCTTGGAAAGGAGTCACCCATTGCTTTCTCATACAAACCNGATGANCCAGTTAGCATTAAGTTTTTTACNAGTCCTGGGTTGTTTTTNGTGTAAATTAAGNCTACGTGNCCACCTAAGGAGTTTCCTAGTAGGGTAACATTTTTAAGTTTGAGGTCGGCTATAAATTTCTCCAAAAATTTAGAAATACCTTTTGCACTTGTTTTTAGTAGTGGTAAGGTGTATATCGGTAAAGAAGGGATTACAACTCTGTATCCAGCTTTAGCTATAATTCTTGAGGTTTGTTCGAAATTACTTAATGCGCCCATTAGGCCGTGTAAGAATACTACCACTGGTCCATCGCCAATGGTAACGTATTCATAGGTGCCATCTTTTATTATTTCGTACTTCATAGTTGAAATTTTACTCAGCAAAAATACTGAATAATTACTTAAGTTGAGTGAGATGTTTCCCTGACCTTTTCTAAAATTTAAAAAACGCATTTTTAGTCATTTAATTCATGCGTTTTTCATCCCTATTTGCTTGATTATTAAGAAAGTTATTAACAAAGTGGTAAAATGTGGAAAAAAGTGGTATATATTTGTATTCATCCAAAATACAGGTGTTAAAGTGAAGAATTTAATCGGAATGTACGAATGTAATGCAGATGCCAAAGGGCGTTTAATGCTTCCTTCAGGGCTTAAAAAGCAACTGTCTGCTGAGCTTCAGCAAGGCTTTGTTGTAAAGCGTTCTGTTTTTAATACGTGTTTAGAACTACATCCAATGTCTGGATGGAATTCTATAATGGACGATGTAAATACACTAAATAGATTTGTAAAAAAGAACAATGACTTTATCAGAATGTTTACCTCTGGTGTACGAATGGTAGAACCCGATAGTACTTCAAGAATTCAAATACCTAAGGATTTAATCAACTTTGCTGGAATAGGGAAGAAAGTTGTTTTAGCATCAGTTGGAAGTATTGTAGAGATTTGGGATAAGGAACAATATGAGCTTACCGTAAATGACTCGTCAGTAGATTTTGGTGTTTTGGCAGAGCAAGTAATGGGAGGAAATGATAAATCTGTTAACAATGAGTAAGTACCACGATCCGGTTTTATTAGCAGAGTGTATTGAGGGTTTAAATATAAATCCTAACGGAACTTATGTTGATGTGACATTTGGGGGTGGAGGTCATTCACGGTCGATTGTTTCAAAAATCACCAATGGTCATTTATACGCTTTTGATCAAGACCAGGATGCTTTGGATAACACCTTAGATGATGATAAATTTACGTTAATAAACGCAAATTTCAGGTACTTAAAGAGTTCACTTAGAATGTATGGGGTGAAAAAAATTGATGGGCTTTTGGCTGATCTAGGTGTTTCTTCTCATCAATTTGATATTCCAGATCGAGGTTTTTCTACCCGATTTGAAGCAGATCTTGACATGCGAATGGATCAAAGTGCTAATTTGAATGCTTTTAAAGTTCTTAATGAATATACGCAAGAAGAATTAAGAACCATTTTAAAATTTTATGGTGAGTTAAAGCGTCCCGGAACTGTAGCAAGAATTATTTGTGAGGGCAGATTAGATTCCCCTATTTCTACCGTTAGTGAGTTAAAGCAATTATTGAAACCGCTAATCCCTAGCATGTTAGAAAATAAATTTTTTGCTCAAGTTTTTCAAGCCATACGTATTGAAGTCAATGATGAGTTAAATGTTTTAAAGGAAATGCTCACTCAAGCCAATGATATTCTCGCTCCAGGAGGTAGATTGGTTGTTATATCCTACCACTCCTTAGAAGATCGATTGGTGAAAAACCTGATCCAAAAAGGCAACTTTGAAGGTAATTTAGAACAAGATTTTTATGGAAATAAACTGTTAAGTTTTAAGAAAATTTCTAGAAAGCCAATACTACCTTCGATGGAAGAAGTTAAAAAGAATAACCGCGCACGAAGTGCAAAATTAAGAGTGTCAGAAAAATTATAAGTCATTATGAAATCAAAGTCGAAAGAGTTGTTTTATTTGCTTAGGAGCAGAGTTAAGGACCTTTACGCTAGTAAGGTAGCTCCTTATAAATTTATTGACAGTTCTTGGTGTATGATTCTCTTTATCTCCTCATTGGCTATACTGGTTATTTACAGTTCTCATCAAGTTGATCGTAAGGTTTTTCAGATGAGTAAACTAAATGAGCAATTAAAGGATTTGAGGTCCAAACACATAGATATGAGAACCCAATTAATGTCCTT
>NYWQ01000052.1 GCA_002685115.1 Flavobacteriales bacterium
AATCTGTTTGATATGTAACTAGCTTTTTACCAAGCCACTTTTTTGCAAATGCTACAGCCTCGTCAGGAGAATTAATTAACTCAACTCCTCCGGCTTTACCTCTGCCACCAGCATGCACTTGAGCTTTGACTACCCACTTGTTACCTCCAATATCTCGACACGCATTAATTGCATCCTCAGCATTAGAAATTACTCTACCTAAAGAGACAGGCAGATCATATTTGGTAAATAATTCTTTACCTTGATATTCATGAAGATTCATCTTTTTCTATTTCCTATATGGATTGCGTGATTGTTTGCAGCCAAGGCTGCCTCATGGAGTGCTTCAGACACTGTTGGATGGCTAAACATTGTTAATCCAATATCTTCAGAACTAGAGCCAAATTCCATTGCTATTAGGCCTTGTTGAACAAGTTCAGCAGCAGAAGGTCCAAAAATATGGATTCCTAAAATTGTATCTGTAACTTTATCTGCAAGCACTTTGACAGAACCAACTGATTCATCAGTAGCAAGAGCTCTTCCACTAGCAGCAAATGGAAATGACCCACTCTTATATTCAACGCCTTCTGCCTTTAACTCTTCTTCATTCTTGCCAACCCAGGCTACCTCAGGATGTGTATAAATTACAGAAGGAACAAGATTATAATTAACTGCTGCATGTTTTCCAGCAATTCTTTCAGCAACCATAATCCCTTCTTCACTTCCTTTATGAGCAAGCATTGGTCCTCTAACAACATCACCAACTGCCCAGACACCAGGTTCATTGGTTAAACAAAAATCATCGACTAATATAAAACCTTTATCATCTATACCAATTCCACAATCATTAGATAAAAGGTTTTCAGTATTTGGAGCTCTGCCTACACAAACTATCAATTTATCAAAATCTTCTTCAACATTAGATCCATCTTCTTCATAGTCAACTTTTACATCGGTTTTATTGGTGACTGCATTAGTTACTTTGCATCCTAGTTTTATATTGAGGCCCTGTTTTGTAAATTCTTTGTAAACCTCTTTGGCTATTTTTTTATCAACCATTGGTAGAAAATCTGTCATTGCTTCAAGCATAGTTACTTCAGAACCTAGTCGAGCCCAGACACTCCCAAGCTCAAGACCTATAACTCCTGCACCAATAATGCCAAGCTTTTTTGGAACTTCTAAAAATTCAAGTGCGCCAGTAGAATCAACAATATTTGTATTATCAAATTTTGCTGAACTAATTTCTATAGGTTTTGATCCTGTAGCTAAAATAATATTTTTAGCTTCTATAATCTCTGTTGAGTTACCGTTTGTTATTTCAACTCTTTTCCCTGATAAAAGTTTTCCATGTCCTTGAATAGGAGTAACTTTATTTGCTTTAAATAAACCACTTATACCTCCAACCAACTGATCAACAACTTTATCTTTTCTTTGCATCATTGCAGGAATATCTAACTTTACTGCTCCTGTATTAATGCCATGCTTAGATAAGTCATTACTGGCCTCATAAAATCTTTGCGAAGAATCCAATAGAGCTTTTGATGGAATACACCCTACATTTAGGCATGTGCCACCAAACCTTTGATTGCCTTCTTGATCAGACATAGATTCAACACAGGCTACTGATAAACCAAGTTGAGAAGATCGAATTGCAGCTACATAACCAGCCGGGCCTCCTCCAATAATTACAACATCATACATATAAAACCTCTTATAAATTCAACAACAATCTCTCAGGTGATTCAAGTTGCTCTTTAATTGAAACTAAAAAAGTTACTGCTTCTTTTCCATCAAGCAAACGATGATCATAGCTCATTGCTAAATACATCATCGGCCTAATTACTACTTCGTTATCTATAGCAACCGGTCTATTTTGAATACTATGCATCCCTAAAATAGCTGTTTGCGGTGCATTTAATATTGGGGTTGAGAGTAATGATCCAAAAACGCCTCCATTCGAAATGGTAAATGTCCCGCCTTGCATTTCTTCAATAGATAATTTTCCATCTCGCGCTTTTACTGAAAAATCCATGATTGATTTTTCAATATCAGGAAGAGACATCATGTCTGCATCTCTTATAACTGGCACAACTAGTCCTCTATCAGTTGAAACTGCAACTCCAATATCTTGATAACCATGATAAACAATATCTGAATTATCTATTGAGGCATTTACTAGTGGAAACTTTTTTAAAGCCTGAATAGCTGCAATGACAAAGAACCCCATAAATCCAAGTTTAACTCCGTGTTGTTTTTCAAACTCGGCGCCATATTTTGACCTTAGTTCCTTGATTGGAAGCATATCAACTTCATTAAATGTCGTTAGCATTGCGGTTTCTTGCTTCACGGTAAGCAATCTATTGGCTATAGTTGCTCTAAGTCTAGACATTGGAACACGCTTTTCATCTCTTGAATCAGTAAATAAGATATTATCCTGTTGAGCTCTTGTTTCAACTTCTGAGATTTTCTTGTCTTTAGATTCATTGTTTAGATGATTTACTAGATCTGCTTTAGTAACTCTTCCATCTTTTCCGGTGCTTTTTATTTCAGATGGATCAATATTTTCTTCTGCAATAATTCTTTTTGCTGCTGGACCTAACTTATTGGTTTCAGGTTCTTGGATTTCAGGCTCTGAGGAGCCTTCACTAATTTCAGGTTTCGCATGCTCGGAATCACCTTCGTTAAATTCTGCTATTAATTCAGAGCTATTAACAATTTCTCCTTCTTGTTTAACAATTTTTGTAATAGTACCGCTAACTGGTGCAACTACTTCTAAAACAACTTTATCAGTTTCAATTTCAGCAATCACTTCGTCTTGTTCAACTNATTCACCTTCTTTTTTAACCCAATTTGCTACAGTNCCATCTGCAACTGATTCTGGAAATGTTGGTGATTTTATCTCAATGCTCATTCTTTCTCTCCCTGCGGCCCAATATTTAAAGCCTTTAATACTATTTCTTCTTGTTGTTTTAAGTGTAATTTCATTAAGCCTACAGCTGGTGCTGCTGCAGCTGGTCTGCTAACAAGATTGATCTNATGTTTCTGTTCAAGTCTATCAAGAACCCTTTGAAGTCTGTGTCTATGACTGAACCAGGCGCCTTGATTTGCTGGCTCTTCTTGGCACCAGATAAATTTATTTAAATTAGGATAACTAGATAGAATGCTTTCCAAGTCATCATATGGAAAAGAATAAAGCTGCTCAATTCTAACAAGAGCAGTATCTTTAATTTTGTTTTCATTTCTTTTTTGCAGTAGATCGTAGTAAATCTTTCCTGAACACATGACAACTCTTGTAACATCTTTTTTACTATTTAATTCATCATCTATCACGCATTTAAATTTACCTTCAGTTAAGTCTTCAACAGTTGATGTCACTACAGGATTTCTAAGTAAGCTTTTAGGTGAAATAACGACTAAAGGTCTTCTCATCTTTCTTATAGCCTGGCGTCTTAATAGATGAAATATTTGAGCTGGTGTACTAGGGACACAAACTTCAATGTTTCCATCTGCACATAATTGAAGAAATCGTTCCAATCTAGCGCTGCTATGCTCAGGACCTTGACCTTCAAAGCCGTGAGGCAACAACATGATTAACCCTGACAGTCTCTCCCATTTATGTTCAGCGGAAACTATAAACTGATCGATCACAACCTGAGCACCATTAACAAAATCACCAAACTGAGCTTCCCACATCACCAATCCTGACGGCCAGGTTGCAGAGTATCCATATTCAAAAGCTAATACAGCTTCCTCGCTTAAAAATGAATCATAAATATCCATCCTAGTAGAGCTTTCTCTGGCTACATTGACTAATGGAATATGACCTAGTCCGTCTTCAGCATTATAAATAGCGGCATGCCTATGAGAAAATGTTCCTCGTCTTACATCTTGTCCTGTTAAACGAATTGGATAGCCTTCTGATAATAAAGTTGCATAAGCCATCGATTCAGCAAAACCCCAATTAATAGGGATTTTACNTGCTGCCATAAGCTTTCTATCTTCAAAAACTTTATTAACCTGCCTTCCCAGCTTAAAACCATCTGGAGCTGATGTGATCAATTCAGATAATTCTATAAATTTATTTTTATTNAATGTTGTATCTGTTTCCTGCCACCATGTTTGATTNAAATAAGCTGACCAATCAAACCAAAGATCGTCATTAGGTTTTAAAGCAAGATTTNCCACCACAGAATCTCCCTCCTCTAAAGAATCTCTATATACCTTCTGAAAATTTTTAGAATCAAGTTGGGTTATGATNTCTTCTGATATTAATTTTTCTTCATAAATTTTTAATACTGATGGATGTTTGGCGATCTTTTCATACATTAAAGGTTGCGTTGCAGATGGATCATCTGCNTCATTATGGCCTCGTCTTCGGTAACAAAATAAATCTAAAATTATATCTTTGCCAAACTTATGCCTATATTCACAAGCTATTTTAGCAGCATGAACAACCATTTCAGGATTATCGCCATTAACATGGATGATTGGAGCTTCTATCATCTTAGCAACATCAGTTGAATATTCGGTNGATCTAGCATCNTATTTATAGCTAGTAGTGAATCCTATCTGATTATTAACTATTACATGCAAGGTTCCACCAACTCCATAACCTCTNGTTTGAGACATTTGAAGAGATTCCATAACCACGCCTTGGCCAGAAAATGATGCATCTCCATGAATAAGAATTGGAATAACTTGCTCTCTATTCTCATCATATAATCTATCTTGTCTAGCGCGAACAGAACCAAGGACTACTGGATCTACTATCTCAAGATGAGAAGGGTTATTGAATAGAGAAACATGGACCTCTCCATTTGGAGTAAGAAGATTTGAAGAAAAACCAAGATGATATTTAACATCTCCAGTATTTGCTCCAGTCAGTTCTAGGTCTTCCTCAAAAGCAGAAAATAGTTCAGCTGGAGTTTTACCAAGAACATTTACAAGCAGGTTTAATCTGCCTCTATGCGCCATACCAAAACATATTTGTTTAGCTCCGAGCATTCCACAATTTTGAATTAAGGTGTCGACAAGAGGAATTAAGGATTCACATCCATCGATACCAAAACGTTTCATTCCTGGATATTTTGCAGCAAGAAACTTTGCTAAACCTTCTGCTGAATTCAATCGATTAAATATATGTTTTTTCTCATTATCTTCAAATTCACATTGCCCAAGATTTGGTTCTAATACGCCTTGAAACCACTTTCTCTCTTCAGTATTAACAATATAGTTATATTCAATCCCAAGCTCTCCACAATATATTGACTGAAGTGCATCAATTATCTCTTGTAAACTAGCTTTATCCTTACCAATTTCTAATGTATCTGTTTTAAAGATTATCTTGAGGTCATCCTTTGAAAGCCCATGGTATTCAAGAGTTAAATCTGGAACTAACTCTCTTTCCATCATTCCTAAAGGGTCTAACTTAGCGGCTTGATGTCCTCTGTTTCTATATGCCTGGATGAGCTGAACTACTTTAACTTGCTTTTCATTTGTTTCATTTTCTGATGAAGAGTTTGATAAAACTCTTCTGTGATTTTTATACGCATTAATGATATTTTTATGAGAGATATCTTTATTGCTTCCATTATTATCTGGGAGTTGATCAAAAAAATTTTTCCACTCTAAAGAAACACTTGCAGGATTTTCAAGATATGACTCATATAAACCCTCTAGATAAGATGAATGTCCAGCTGACGTATGAGAGTCTTTCCAAAGTTTTTCCATATCATAATTCATTATTTTTTATGCAGTTACTCCATCTGATGCAATTATATTTTTTGAATTTTTGCCTTTAAGAAGCATTGTCTTTATTT
>NYWQ01000053.1 GCA_002685115.1 Flavobacteriales bacterium
ATTATTAAAAACCAAGGTAAAGCTGAACCTTTTCTTGCCTCAGGAGTTCGCTTATAGAAGCATACGTATTTTCCAAATACATCTGATGTAACGCTGCATCAGCCCAAATAACCTCTGTAATCCCCTCTTCTAATTGAGGAATTAAATCCTGTTGAGCCGGACAACTCATTGAAAACCAATACGACTTTTTTAACACGTTTACATCCTTACAACTATAAGTATGATAAGTCACTCCCAAAAGAACACCTAAACGAATAGAAGTAAGTCCACATTCCTCTTCTACCTCTCTTACAGCAGCCTCCTGAATTTGCTCACCAACCTCGACCTTTCCTTTAGGTAGATCCCATTTATCATTTCTTCGAATCCAAAAAACTTGTTTTTTGGAATTGGTCACAACACCACCAGCTGCTTCAATGAGCTTGTATCGAGCACAAAAGTCATCCCACATCGAATGTAAACAAGAACCAACCAAAAGCAACTCTTTACATGAATCTGTTTGAAGTTTAAACAGTGCTATATCAATGGAGCTCGAGTCAGTGTAAGCATGAACTTCAACATTTTCAAGCCCATTTAAAATTTCTTTAGAACCACTTAGGATTAAAGTATTATCGTTTATAAAAATTATATACATTTGCAGCATGATTTTAGACAAGGATACAGCGAAGAAAACCGCCGGATTTCTATTGCAAATAAAAGCAATAAAATTACAACCAAGCAAACCTTTTACTTGGGCTTCTGGATGGAACTCTCCAATATATTGCGACAACCGAATTTCACTCTCTCACCATGCTACCCGAACCTATATTCGAGAGCAATTAGCAAATGCAGTGACAGAACAATTTGGCAAACCTGATGTTATAGCTGGAGTGGCTACTGGAGCTATTGCTCATGGAATATTAGTTGCTCAAGAACTAGGCCTTCCATTTGTCTATGTTCGGCCCGAACCAAAAAAACACGGTCGTAAAAATCAGATTGAAGGCTATATTGAAAGTGGCCAGAAAGTAGTTGTTATTGAAGATTTAATTAGTACGGGTGGATCCTCTTTAAAAGCAGTTAAAGCTCTAGAAGATATTGGATGTACTGTAAGCGGAATGGCTGCAATATTTACATATGGTTTCGATCTTGCAGATAAGAACTTTAAAGAAGCCAATTGCGAACTTGTTACTTTAAGCGATTACGCAAGTATAGTAGATCAGGCAATAGAGACTGGTTACATATCTGATAAGGAAATTAAGGCACTGAAAAAATGGCGTGAGGCTCCAGATAACTGGAAAGGAGTGTGATATTTTACGCTAAGCTAAGCTGATTCTTTTGCGAACAAAACACCTGCAAGGTATTCTGCATCCTCAGAAACGCCTCCCAACGTTGCAGAACCACGGGTAAACATCCAAGGTAAACCAATAAAATAAACACCCTCTACATTACTTACTCCTTTGTAATTTTTTGGGTAACCGTCTTTATCAAATTCTAAACCTTCTATCCACTTAAAATTTGGCTTGTAACCTGTGGCCCAAATAATATTTTTTATAGACGAAACTATAGCCTTATCAAAAAACAAATCCTTTCCTAAAGCATCTTTTGTTCTACCTACCGGAATTACATTTTCTCTACCAAGTATCTCATCTACATCCGTACCAATAACAGGCTGGGGAATAGATTTTAACAATTTCCCTATTCTACTAAATTTATTAAATTTAAGAAACCCAATTTTTGTAAACCACCACCACAAGGACTTCCCCATAAAACTTTGAGGAAGTGACTTTACATTTGTTTTTCCTGAAAAATAGACGACTCGAGAGTCGTCTTTAGACACTTCGTCTAAAATCTGATAACCAGAATCTCCAGCTCCAACAACTAATGTATCACCATCATTTAACTGACTTAATGACTTGTAATAATTACTATGCACCTGTAAAGTATCTTCGGTTATTTTGGTGTGGAATGCTGGCGTATATGGAATATGAAAAGGGCCAGTAGCAATTATAACATTCTTAGTTTCTATTTGGCCATTTTTATGTTTTAGAGAGAAACAACCATTGCTATTTCTGGTAACAGATTTAATCAAAGTGTTAAATTGAATTGGAATAGTATAATGCGCAACATAAGACTCAAAATAGTGTGCAACGTCTTTTTTGTTAGGATAATAACCAGTAGGCGCATCAAATTCAAGACCTGGAAGATGGTTGTATTCTGTTGGAGTAAACAACTTTAATGAGTCCCAACGATTTAGCCAAGACGCACCAATCCTGTCACTCCCATCTACAATTAAAAAGTCTTTCTTAGATCGATTTAAATGGTAAGCCATAGACAAACCGGATTGTGCTGCTCCAATTATAACATATTCCAGCATATTAGGTTTTTTGGTTAAAATTAGAATGCAATAAGANTTGCAAATTTACAAAAAACNAACAAGAANAAAGNAGNGTCNTAAAATCAAACANANATACANCCTCAAANAAATAATNGTCTNNTCTCAAAACAATAAGGNTAATCAATACTAATTTTGATNNTTTAATNAAAATCGNNTTTAATAGANAACACGAAGAAAAANAGCNTNAAAAAATAATNNAAANAAAAGATNTTTTATCAANATNANAAACGAAATAAACTTGAGTTGTTTGAATGGGGAAATTGCACTTATTTTGGTTACATTTTTGTACCTTGGTAAGCNAGTAGAAATTCGTGTTTATTTAACACGATNGAAACAANAGAAACCTGATTTACNAAAAACAACGAANATGAGAAACTATATTATAATTGGTGGATCTTCNGGAATTGGTGAAGGAATCGTCAATTTACTTGAGCAAGAAGAAGCTACTGTTTTAGCTACCTACAATAACAACGAAAAACAGGACAGGAATAAGATTAGATATCTACAATTTGACGCTCTTAATGACACCTTAAATCTTGATGGTTTACCAGATGAAATTCATGGCTTAGCTTATTGCCCTGGAACAATTAATTTAAAACCATTTCATCGATTTACAGACGAAGACTTCATAGAGGACTTTAAAATTCAAGTACTTGGCGCAACCAAAATAATAAAACAATTGCTACCAAAACTTAAAAAAAGCAAAGAGGCCTCCATAGTCTTATTCTCAACTGTGGCAGTTCAATTTGGCTTCAACTTCCATTCTCAAGTTTCAATCTCTAAAGGAGCCATAGAGGGGCTTACAAGATCTTTAGCATCAGAGTTGTCACCAAACATTCGAGTAAATGCAATTGCACCAGCTTTAACCAATACAAGTTTAGCTGGAAAACTGTTAAACACGCCAGAAAAATTGAGTTTTCACGCTGAAAAAAATCCATTAAAAAAAGTTGGAGAAGCGAAAGATGTCGCGCAAGCTGCTGTCTTTTTACTGTCCGAAAAAGCATCTTGGATAACCGGTCAAATACTTCACGTAGATGGTGGATTTTCTAATATAAAACAATAAGCATCGTTTTAACAGCTCGTTTATTACATGAAAATACTACTCACAGGTGCTACAGGATACATTGGTAAAAGAATACTCCCCTTACTTGTAAGCAAAGGGCATCATGTTGTTTGTTGTGTAAGAGATAAAACTAGATTTAATCCTCCTGAATCTTTAAAGGCAAACATCGCTATTCTCGAAGTGGATTTACTAGATACAGTATCACTCTTAAAAATCCCAAACGATATTGACATTGCCTATTACCTAGTTCACTCTATGTCAACATCAGAAAACTANAAATCGTTAGAGGAAAGCTCAGCTAAAAACTTTAGAGAACGGCTATCTGCTNCGAATGTCAANCAAGTCATTTATTTNAGTGGTATAGTAAATGAAAAGAACTTATCTAAACATTTACAATCAAGAAAAACGGTTGAAGATGAGCTTGCAAGAGGAAGCTACAATCTAACCACTTTTAGAGCAGGAATAATAGTAGGGTCAGGAAGCGCATCTTTTGAAATAATGAGAGACCTAGTGGAAAAACTCCCCGTTATGATTACGCCAAAATGGCTCTTAACAAAATGCCAACCNATAGGAATCGCTGATGTTCAACGATTTTTAATTGAGTGTATTGGGGAAAAAGAAACATACAATCGCAATTTTGACATTGGCTCAGCTAAAGTTTTATCCTACAAAGAGATGCTTTTNGAGTTTGCCAATGTTAGGAATTTAAACCGTAAAATATGGACAGTACCAGTAATGACTCCTAAACTGTCCTCTTATTGGCTCTATTTTGTAACCTCTACATCCTACAAACTAGCTAAATCTTTAGTCGAGAGCATGAAAGTTGAAGTTACTTGCCGAGACAATGAAATCAATACGATTTTAAATATTAAACCAATCTCCTACAGAGAAGCGCTAAAAAAAGCATTTGAAAATATAAAGAGCAATGAAATTGCATCTAGTTGGAAAGACTCTTACTCAAGTAGTGAAACAACTATTAATATTTCAGAATTTATTTCAGTTCCAGAATTTGGATGCTTTAAGGACCGTAGAATAAAAAATGTGAAAAACTTTGACCAATCAATTGAAAAAATCTGGCGTATTGGAGGAGAGACGGGATGGTACCATGGAAACTGGCTTTGGAGAATGAGAGGTGTTTTAGACAAACTGTTTGGTGGAGTTGGACTAAGAAGAGGCCGAACAAATAGAACCACACTTTCAGCTGGAGACTCGTTAGACTTTTGGCGCGTACTATACGCTAACAAAACAGAGGGTAGATTGCTATTATTTGCCGAAATGAAACTTCCCGGAGAAGCTTGGCTTGAATTTAAGATTAAAGACAAAAAATTAATCCAAACAGCTACATTTAGACCNTTAGGTCTAGCCGGAAGACTNTACTGGCTATCTGTATACCCTCTTCATGGGTATATTTTTAACGGGCTACTAAAAGAATTGAGTAGAAGCTACGAGAACTAGAAAATGAAGAAAATTGTATTAATAACAGGCGCAAATGGCATGCTTGCTAAGCATTTAGCAAAGACACTAGAAAAGGACTACTCTATAAGATATTTAACACGAAATGAAAGTGAAAAAGACAAGTTCAAATGGGATATAAAAAAGAAATACATTGACCCAAGAGCACTGAAAGATGTGGATACAATTATACACCTCGCTGGAGCTTCTATTGCAACAAAAAGGTGGCGTAAAAAAAGAAAGAAAGAAATTGCTGCGAGCCGAATTGACAGTGCCTATTTAATACTAAAAGAATTAAACAAACAGAACATCGTTATCAATAAATTCATTTGCGCATCTGCTATTGGATTTTATGGAGCTAAAAATTCTGAGCTAATATATGATGAAGAGACTCCAAATGGAACGGATTTTCTTAGTACCGTTTGTCGAAATTGGGAAGGCGCAGCTAAAGCGCTTAAAGTAAGTAAAGTGGCTAAAGAAATAGCAATCGTTAGAATAGGCATTATACTCAACAAAAATGAAGGAGCACTCCAAAAAATAGCATTACCCATCAAATACGGAGTTGGAGCTGGAATTGGATCTGGAAAACAATTTATGCCATGGATTCACATAAAAGACCTTAGTAATCTTTTTAAATTCTTGGTTTACAAGCAAAATGTAACTGGTGTGTTTAATGCCGTAGCTCCTGACCATATAACAAATATAGCGCTAACAAAGTTAATTGCTAAACACTTAAATAGACCTGTATTTTTACCAAACATCCCAAAAATTGTAATGCAAACCCTTTTTGGAGAAATGAGTGCCATACTTTTGTATGGCGCTAGAATATCAGCTCAAAAAATTACAGATGAAGGCTTTCAATTTGAGTTTGAAAACACTGAAAGTGCCATTAAAGATCTCATCTAAAAAAAACAATTAAAAAGGTAAGAATTGTTTATATAATAGAAAAAATACGATTAGATAGGCATCAACTACTAGGCAATAAATTGCAAGTCTTTAATTTCAAAGTCTCTCGTACTACCATCAGAAAACTTAAGCAATAACCTACCATTTCTTAAAACACCAATAATAGAAGCATTGAATTGTAAAGCGTCCGTTTGAAATGTATGAATTTCATTAAACCAATACATATGTTCTAAATAGGATTTAAGTAAACTAGGATACATATTAGCTCTCAACTGAAGATAACGCGCCTCGATTGTTTCACAAAGTCGATCTAATAAATTTTGAACTGGAAAATTGACACCAATAATCTGCTTAAGTGAAGTAGCTTTAGGTAGCTTGAAAAATTCCGTTTGATTTACATTTAAACCTATTCCAACAACAGAATGCTCACAAGATGATTTGTGAATTTGATTCTCAATTAAAATACCAGCAACTTTTTTATTCTCAAAATAAATATCATTGGGCCACTTAATTTTAAAACCAGGCCTAAGCTCATTTAAACAATCGTGAATAGCCAAAGCAATACAAATACTAATATCGTAGGTATTGGATATAGGCAAAAAAATAGGCTTAAGCAAAATGCTAAACGTTAGAGATGAAAATGGCTCAGAAGACCAAATTGCACCAAATTGACCTTTACCTTTAGTCTGATGGTCAGCTAAAACTAGGGTTCCTTCAGGCAACTTATGTGCAACCAAAGACTCCATCAACCATGTATTAGTCGATGGTAACTCCTGAAAACTGTAATATTTTTTACCAATAAAAAGTGTCTCCATAATCCGCGAATAAAGATAGTAAAAGTCTTAACTTTACTTAATTGAATTTAATAGCTTTGTAGAGTTTAAATTTGAGTAAAAAGCGATATTTTTGCAGGCTAATCAATTACAAAGAATGGACGAGAATAAAAGTTTAAAAATAAAAGCACTTGTTGATGTTATAATTAATGGCATGCAAGAAAAAAAAGCAGAAAATATAAAAGTTATTGATTTAACCGAAATAGATGCTGCTGTGTGCGATTATTTTATAATAAGTAATGCAAATTCAAATACACAAGTAAAAGCAATTGCAGACTCTATCCAAAAAGAAACACTAGAAACATTGGAAGACAAACCTTGGCACAAAGAAGGTACAGAAACATCTGAATGGGTTTTAATGGACTATGTTAACGTTGTAGCCCATATATTCCAAACACCCGTAAGAGATTTTTATGCATTAGAAGAATTATGGGGAGACGCTAAAATAACCTCAATCGAATCAAAAAACTAAGATGGTTAAAAAGAAAAAAAATACAACGTCTAAAACACAAGGCAAACAAACTCAAAAGAAGATAAGTAAGTTACCAAAATTCAATTTTTATTGGATATATGGTATCGTTGTTTTCTTTATGGTTTCCATGTTGTTCACCAATGAAATGGGCGCTTTGAGTGTTGAAACAAATCGTCAAACACTTATCCAAGAGTACATAAAAAATAGGGATGTAGCTAAAATCGAAATCATCCAAAATAAAAATATCGCAAAGATATTTATCAAAGAGTCCGCACTCTCCGAGCATCGTCATGAAGCAGTAAGCAAACCACTATTTGGAGAAGGGCTAAACAAAGGACCTCACTACTATATAAAAATTGGGACTTCTGAAGTATTCGAAACAAAAATAGAAGAAGCTCAAGAGAGTTTTCGATTAACTGAAAGTGAACGAGTACAAATATTTTACAACAACGAACAAAGTATATGGGACAGTATTTGGGCTTGGATGCCCTTTATTTTCTTGATTGGGATTTGGTTATTCTTTATGCGTCGAATGAGTGGTGGAGGCGGCAGTGGCCCTGGTTCACAAATATTTAATATTGGTAAATCTCAAGCGCAGCTTTACGACAAAGACACAGAAGTAAAAACAACATTTAAAGATGTAGCTGGACTTGAAGGTGCNAAAGAAGAAGTNNAAGAAATNGTTGANTTTNTNAAANACCCAAAAAAGTNNANNANACTNGGNGGNAANATTCCAAGAGGAGCTTTATTAGTAGGACCTCCTGGAACAGGNAAAACACTATTAGCTAAAGCTGTTGCAGGCGAAGCTCAAGTNCCTTTCTTTTCTCTTTCAGGNTCAGATTTTGTNGAAATGTTTGTTGGGGTTGGCGCATCTAGAGTGCGTGATCTATTTAAAAAAGCAAAAGACAAATCTCCTGCAATAATTTTTATTGACGAGATTGATGCTATTGGAAGAGCTAGAGGTAAAAATCAAATGACTGGCTCTAACGATGAACGTGAAAATACCCTAAACCAACTGTTAACCGAAATGGATGGATTTGGAACCAACGATCATGTAATTGTTATTGCAGCAACCAATCGNGCAGACATTCTCGACAGAGCCCTNGTTCGTGCAGGACGATTTGACCGACAGATATTTGTTGACTTACCTGAACTTAACGAACGAAAAGAGATCTTTGAAGTACATTTAGCTCCATTGAAAATTGAAGCTAAATTAGACCTTAATTTTTTAGCTAAACAAACTCCTGGCTTCTCCGGTGCAGACATTTCTAATATGTGTAACGAAGCTGCTTTGATTGCTGCACGAAAAGACAAGAAATTTGTTGAAAAACAAGACTTTTTAGATGCAGTTGACCGAATTATTGGTGGCTTAGAGAAGAAAAATAAAATTATTTCAAAAAAAGAAAGAGAGGTAATTGCATTTCATGAAGCAGGTCACGCCACAGTTAGTTGGATGCTTGAGCATGCAGCTCCNTTAGTAAAAGTAACTATTGTACCAAGAGGTAAATCTCTGGGGGCTGCATGGTATCTTCCTGAAGAACGACAAATTACTACTCGAGAACANATGATGGATGAAATGTGTGCTGCATTNGGTGGTAGAGCAGCAGAAAAAATTATTTTCGGTAAAGTTTCAACAGGAGCANTAAGCGATTTAGAAAAAGTAACACGTCAGGCAACCGCAATGGTNACCGTTTATGGATTAAGTGATAAAATTGGGAACATCTCTTACTATGATTCATCTGGACAAAACTCTAGCTTTAACAAACCTTACAGCGAACAAACTGCGAGAACAATAGACGAAGAAGTTAGAGCAATAACTGAAGAAGCCTATGCAAGAGCTCTTCAGGTTCTTGAAGAGAATAAAGAATCTTTATCCAANTTAGCACACGAGTTGTTAAANAAAGAAGTTATTTTTAGAGAAGATTTAGAAANCCTATTTGGCAAAAGACTATGGNATTCTAANGAGAAAATCACTCTAAACCCAAGCACANCNAGTCCTAATNAAGAAANAAAAGATNCTGNGNCTGAAGAATTGAAAAAGAATGAAAAAGAGTCTGTTTAACAAACTTATATCGAAGGTCATTCCTTCGTTAGCTAAGGAAACTAAAAATTTAAGTTCCGAAGAATTAGAGCAGCAAGAAATATGCACACCTAATCCTAACGATACTCATGACGTTACCTTTGCTAAAATTTTCACAAGTAAAGGAGGCAAATTCTTTTACTGTGACGACCAAAACGACTTTTTTGACATGTTTAAGAAGTTAGTTCAAGAAAGCAACTGGAACCACTCTTATTGCAGTAATGATGAACTGAAGAATTTTTTAAAACCTACAGAATTAGAATTTGAAATAGATCACCAAAAAGCGGATTCATGCATAAGTAATTGCGAATTTTTAATTGCGTTTAATGGATCCGTAATGGTATCCGGAACACAAACAAGAAACTTAAAAATACAGCAACTTCCAGAAGCTTTAGTAATTGTGGCTTATACCTCCCAAATTGTTCGAGACATTAATCAAGGGTTAAGAGGAATTCAAACTAAATACAACAGAAANAGACCCTCTATGGTAACAACTATTCGTACCAAGGANTCTATTACAACCCTAAGTGATAGCGATAGAGCTAAAGACTTATACGTNTTCCTAATTGAAGACTATAAAGAATCTAGATGAGCAATTTAGTTAAAAGGATACTCACAGGCTTNGTATATGTTNCGGTTNTANTANTTGCCTTAACCAACNCCAATTATATNNGNCCTCTTTTTTTAATTGTTGCAATTGTTGGCACATTTGAATTAANGAATATGTGTAAAGCGCAGTTTTTAGAATTCGACCTATACCCTACAATAGGTATAGGTTCAATTTGTTACGCAAGCATTCTTTATCCAAAATTAACAGCATTGGTTCATATTTCAATTTTCGTCTATTTTGTCAGTGAACTTTACCGCACAAAAAAGACATTGCAAAACATCGGAAGCTCCTTACTAGCAATAGTTTATATTTATATACCTCTGGCACTTATAATACCGATTGGAAGTCGAAGTGGTGTCTATGAATACAAATTGCTTTTCGGCCTTCTCATATTGATATGGTCTTCAGATACTTGGGCTTTTGTAGTAGGAAGAACTACAGGTAAAAGAAAATTATTTGAAAGACTCTCCCCTAATAAAACCTGGGAAGGCTTTTGGGGTTCGGTTATTCTTACAGGATTAACAGGATACGTATTATCAAGATTAGACTTTGGTTTAAACAGCACAGAGTGGTGCATGCTGGGAGGAATAACTGTTTTTATCGCCACGGTTGGTGATTTGTTTCAGTCGATGCTAAAAAGAGCTTCGAAAATTAAAGATTCTGGCACTGTACTTCCCGGTCATGGAGGTGTGTTAGATCGATTTGATTCAATTTTATTTTGCATGCCAGCTTACTACATTTACTTTTACCACCTAAAACCGCTCTTAACTACTTAAAAAGAAAAACATGTTTCATAAAGAAGGCTTCGTCATTATAAGAAACTTACTGCTATCTATACTATTCATAGATGGTATAGCATGGTATATCGCAGGAGAATTTAACTTCGCTGTAAAACTTCTAATTACGGTAACAGCAATACTTGCAATTCTAGTTCTTCAATTTTTCAGGAACCCCAAAAGAAATACAATTCTAAATAGCCAAAGTATTATTGCTCCTTGTGATGGAAAAATAGTTGTTATTGAAGAAGTTACTGAACATGAATACTTTAAGGACAAGCGAATACAGGTATCAATATTTATGTCACCCTTAAATGTTCATGTAAATCGTTATCCCATTTCTGGTGCGGTAAAATATGCTAAATATCATCCTGGCAAGTTTTTAGTGGCTTGGCATCCAAAGTCATCAATAGAAAATGAACGAACAACAGTGGTGGTTGAGAATGATACTACAGGCCCAATTTTATTCCGACAAATTGCTGGCGCCGTTGCGCGTAGAATTGTTATGTACTCCAAAACAAATGATAAAGCTGTTCAAGGAGCGGACATGGGCTTTATTAAATTTGGCTCACGGGTAGACTTATTTTTACCTTTAGACGCAAAGATAAATGTAACTATTGATGATATTGTAAAGGGAGGAATCTCTCTTATAGCCTCTAGCTAAAGAAAGGTCAACAACTCTTTTAAGTGCCTAATTTCAAAACTTACGCTTTGGCTTTGCTTTTCACTGTGTGGATTAAAAAAAACGGCTTTGATTCCCCGATTTTCTGCACC
>NYWQ01000054.1 GCA_002685115.1 Flavobacteriales bacterium
CCCAATTTTTAACTGTATAGTTCATTGGGTTTTGTAATAATTCCATTACTAAAGATTTAAGAGTTTCCATTAAATAACCTCCTTTTAATGATAACTAGAGATTATTTATACAATTTCTATCAGTTGGGATGCACATTTACCACCAAAACCAAAACTATTATTAAGTGCTATCTTACCTTTAGTAGTTCTATTTTTGTTTGTTATCATACCATCTGTATCAAAACTACATTTAGTTATATTATGATTATCAGGTATTTGGCCAGACTGTAAACTTTTAATGGTATAGATTGCTTCAATTATACCACATGCACCCATTGTATGACCTATCTTACTTTTATTACTAACAATAGGAACATTACCTAATACTTCTTTAATTGCATTGTATTCTATTTCATCACCTACTGGTGTAGATGTACCATGTGCATTTACAAAAGCAACATCATTATCTTTTAATGCATTTCTCATACTTAACTTTGCAGCTGCACCATCTGGGTCTGGTGATGTAAAACTTGAAGTATCACTACTAAAACCTGGTGGATAAAGATATGCAATTATGTTTGCATTTCTTTTCTTTGCCTTTTCTTCTGATTCTAAAATAAAGGCACCTGCACCATCACCCATAATGAAACCATTTCTATCATCATCAAATGGACATGATTTTGTTCCTAGGGCACCTATCTGTTTATCGAAACTTATATCTGCTTCATTAACACCATGTTCACTTATTACACAAACCATATAATCGTAATCATCTACATATCGCATTGCATAATCAATACTAAATAAACTTGTTGCACAAGCGGCGTATATACATGTATTCAATCCTGTGTATCCATAATGCCGACAGATAAAACCAGACATAAAATCTTTCAATGTATTTAATAGTAGTTTAGGTCTTGCTCTTCCTGTTTCACTAAGTATCGGTGGCCAAGTATCCATTGCGACATAATTGCCCATTGTCGTACTACTTCCTATTACACCTACATTACTACTATGTTTAACACCACTTTGTTTAAGTGCTTGTTCAACCGTATGTAAAGCAAATAAATTACAAGGTTCTAAGTTTTTTAATACTGTTGGGTGTAGTTCTGGAATGACAAGTTTACTTCTATCAATAGGAAATACAGGTTGTTGTCTATGTCTCTCTAATCTAGAATGTGAATACAATGGTGGGTGATTATAAGAAGTATCTAACATAGAATCAAAACACTCTTTAGGATTTGCACCCAAAGTGTCAATGATACCCATTCCAGTTACGGCTACTCTATTCATAATATACTCACTTAAAATTATTTACTAAAACTATTTAGGTGACCATTTACCTGATGATTCTTGTTTACCTTTTATATCTTGAATAGCAGCTGAAATAGCGTCTTCTGCTAATACACTACAATGTATCTTAACAGGTGGTAGTGCTAGTTCATCTGCAATATCTGTATTTTTAATTAGACTTGCTTCAGTTAAAGATTTACCTTTAACCCATTCTGTTAATAGACTACTACTTGCAATCGCCGAACCACAACCATAAGTTTTGAAACATGCATCCGTGATTACATCATTTTCATCAATCTTAATCTGTAACTTCATTACATCGCCACACGCCGGTGCACCGACCATACCTGTGCCTACATTAATGTCATCTTTATCCATCGTTCCCACATTTCGTGGATTCTCATAATGGTCTAACACTTTATCTGAATATGCCATACTTACCTCTAATGATGATGTTGAGGTGATTTATCTTTAGGATAATCACTACTCTTTAATCTTCTATCTTTTTGCTCTTGTGTTTCGTTCTTACCAGTAATCGGATTTTTGCCGACATACTTTGACTTCTTCTTCATACTCTGGTCCTCTGATGGTAGAACATAGCTATGTATAAAAAACAGGATTTCTACAATACTATGTTTAAGTTGTTTTTCTTATAATAAAGACAAACTTGTTTTCTTCTTCGATTGTCTTTTCTAAACCTTGTTTAAGTGAATCACATAAGGCTTTAATATCACCAACAGCACCTGGGTCAGTTGATATCATCTTTAAGGTTTCACCTATCTTCATACCATTTAATTCTTTTTTTGTCTTTATAATCGGTAGTGGACAATTGGTTCCACTCGTATCTAAAACATAATCAGTCTTATCTTCAAAATCATCTATATTATCTAAATCACTCATTTACTATCTCCATTTAAAAATCAACACATCGTCCATCTTTTTCCCAATCGTTATATCTCGTTGGGTCTAGACCTTTTTTTCTTCCACCTATTTCTTTAGGTTTAATTCCATTACATAAGGGGTTTTCAGGATGAAACAAAGCACCGCAAGTCGTTTCAAAATCATCGTCCCAATTAAGAACCTTTAAAGTTTGCTTCGAGTTAGAAACTCGCCCGGAAAATATTTTATCCCAATTACTTGAATACTTCTTAGAAGACACTTTCATTGGCCTTCTTTTACTTCCCTTACTCATTTATCAACACCATTATTACACCAATTACAATACCGGCACTCAAGGTGGCCACAATCATACTTCCTACACCCATACTATATTCACTCCTTTTATTAAATTACTTGTTTAAAAAGCCGCACTTGAGCCACATCCACAAGTAGACTTGGCATTAGGATTATTAATTATAAACATACTTCCTTTTAATGGGTCGTTTACATAATCAATCGTAGCGTCCTTAAAATAGACACCACTCATAGGGTCGATTAATAACTTCGCACCATTGGTTTCAAATATCCAATCATCTTCTTTAATACTATCTAAAGTAAAACCGTATTGAAAACCAGAACAGCCGCCACCTTGTATAAAGCAACGAACATTTAGTTTATCATCTCCTTCACCTGCAAGTATTACCTTTGCTTGATTGGCTGCGCTTTCTGTAAATACTACATTCATTTTTCTACCTCTAAAAAACTGAGGCCATCCATGGCCGTGATATATTCATGACTATATCTTAATTGGGTCGTATACCAACCTCGAAACAATCCTTTGTGTTGTGTTTGTGTATATTTATAACTATTATAACATGTGAGTATGTGTTTGTCAATGCTGTGTAGTGCTGTGTAGTAGAATAGACCGAGAGCCGACTTGGTGGGGTAAAAAAATATCCGAGAAAATTTTTCATATAAGAAACAAGAGATAAGGGCCAGTCTGCTGGTTGGGATTAGAGTATGGCCAGCTATAGAGTAGATGTATAATCACTTTATAGATTAGAAAGCAGGCCTACTTATATACCCGAGAAAAGTCTGTGTGCTGGCTGACTGTCCCTATGCGGCCTGCTCTCGCCCCCACCCCCATCAGAGCTCGCCCCCTTCGCTTCGTTGTAATGCAAAAAGGATTCTTTCGGTGTCCTCTTCGAGCAGGCCGACTGTGTGTTTGTGTTACTGTGTTGTTACTGTATCGTTACTGTATAAATCTACAGTAACAGGCGTGAGCATTAAGTTGGCCATTCACAAACGGTGTCCGATAGTAATGAGAGTATACAGTCCTGCCCCAGATTCATGGATGGGGATTAACGGGTGACTTGGAATTATACTGTGTTCGATAACAAACGGTGTCCTATTCTGTCCTCTTTGAGTGGCATGCCGTTTATATTCTGTGTGCGTATTGTGTTTTGTATTGTGCGTATACTAAAACAAGGTGCTGAAAGTGGCATGCCGTGTTGTTCTCCGTCTGCGTCCTCTTTGTTTTCTCTGCGTATGCCTGCTGTTTTTTCCATATATGTCTTCTTTTAATCACTACGCTATACGCAATTTAATACTATTTAAAACAAATGGTCGCAATGTCTACTCTGTGTATACGCAATAGTGCGTAAAGAGTGCGTATACCATTCCTATGACTATACCTGAAACAGGCAGTCGCAAGACTGACTTTATCTTTAGAGTGTATATCTACAAAGCATGTTTCTGTGTATATACTGTGAATGGACTCTCATCTGTTACTAGCAGTTCTAAGTCGCTGGTAGTATACTGACACTTAGGTAGCGCTGTCTTCCATGTGGAGAGTAATTACCATTCGGGCGTTTNCTTTGAGCAAACTNNGNGGGTTCTTCTCTGAGCNANNCTNNGAGNNNTATNNACTNCNNNNGTANTACGATANANTAAGAGATGGANTGTTAGTCGTTATCTGTTTCCTTATTATACTTTTCCATGTAGTCTTTATATATGGATTGTATCTCGGATGTGGGCATTGGGGGTTTACTGTGCCAGTCCTGGTCTTGTTCTTTGTCGANGGTTGAACCTAGATAGTAATTTAATACTTCNTGTTCCTTTACTAATCTATCTATTTCTATCTGTATTAGTTCTCTTTGTTTTATATACTTCTGGCGTAATTCTTTTAATTGTTTTAGTTCTTCTATATTGGTGACCTTGTTATCCATTAGTTCAATTTAATCTTATCACCTGCTACAAGTATTATATCATCTTGTCCATTAATGGTAACATCTTGTTCAGAATAAATATTGATATCATCTCTCGCATACATATCAATCTTTCCACCGGAGGTCATGTTGATATTTCCATCANNNGTNTTAATATTAACATCNCCTTNNTNNACCTGNATGTTNACATTNGCGCCNNNACCTACTACTATTTCATAGTGATTATCTTTTCCTGAACCTAAATTATCATTAACCTTTACTTTCAATCCCATACCAATGTTTATCGTTTGTCTTTCTTTTATAACATTTTTGTTGGTACCTGTTACAGTATATACATGGTCTGATACTACAATATCATTTTTAGTACCATCATCTGCTATCCAATATTGTGTACCTGTCCTATGTCGTTGTCTAATAGTTTCGTTTCCTGGTGTATCATCATACATCATGATATGACCTGATTCTGATTCGTATACATGTCTATATGGATAGACNTCTGACACTTCTGGTGGAGTGGGCATTGACCAACCTAAACTAACTCCACCTTGTTTTGCAATAAATTGATTCATTAGTTTAGTTCTACCTGCTGGTGTTACTGTGGATGCGACCGGAATACCTTTTCCACCTCGAGCATGACTTTGTTGAGANATACTATCTTGGCGCTCCTCATCTACAAGTTCAATNANATTACCTTTAGCGTCCCTAACTACTAATACTTCTGAAGAAGACTGTCTTAGTTTATTTTCAGCGTCTTGTAATGCTTGTGCTTGATTCGTTAATGTAGTTTCAGCGTCATTAACAAACTTTTGTGCTGNTGATANAGTATCTTTAGTTATTGCTTCACCTTTTGCTACTACCTCATTTGCAAGATTAAAAGCATCCACATTTTTTGTTATTCTATCTGCACCTAATAATTGACTTGCAAGAGCATAATTAGTTACATTAAATACTTCATATCCTTGTGCAAGAGGATTACTAGGGTCTACATTTGTTACTTGTTGAAAACCATTTTTTACCATATTGTCTAAAACATCTGCTGTAAGGTTAGCAGTTTTAACAAATATTTCAGCACTTAAAAAACCATCTGGTGCTAAAGTTTGTTTTACTAGTGAAGTTTCTAAAAGTGCATTAAATGGTTCATCAGCAAGTCCTGTAATAGTTTGCCATGCATTTCTACCAAATTTAGTAATACTATCCACAAAAGAATTATTCATTATAGATAGACCACCTAAGGTACCACCTAGTGATGATAATAGTTGATTACCTATTAATGGTGTTAGAGTAGATGTAATCATATCGGTTACAAAACCAAATAATGATGACCCTCCTTTGTTTATAAATGCGGACGCCGTTACGAATGGGTCTGTAATTGCAACACCTACAATTCCTACTGATTCTCTTATTTCTTTATCTACTGCTATGGATGCATGTTCTGTTAATGAAGGATTAAATGAATAATCACCTTTTGTTGTTATTTGTGATGTATCTGGAGAATCTTTCCATCTAGGATGATTACTAATATCAATGTCATCATCCAATACAAGATAAGNTGGAGCATGTGGGTCGAAACCCGCCGATATAGGACTGTAAAAACCTTTTGTTGTGTCACCTAATTCTGTAGGATAACCTGGTAGTGAACCCATTACAACAGGTTCTTGTCGTGCTTCACCATCTCTAAAGAATCCAAATACATGTGAACCCTCTACAAGTCCTATTGGGGATTGTCCTATACCTGATATACCTGCTGATGTAACAGGTAACATAACTTGTGCCCAAGGTAAATCTTCTGTTGGTAATATTACTTTGTCGCCTGTGTGATGACCGAAACATCTGACACGAACACGACCAATTAAATATGGGTCTTGTCTATCTTCTACAACACCAAGAAACCAAACAAATCCATCCATTCCTATAAAATTATTTTTCATGCTAATATTGTATCCACCGTATCTGTTGAGAAGTTTTTACTTTCATCTTTTTCGTTATTTAGAAGTTCTAAAGGTTCTGCTGGATAACCAGCACTTATACTATCTTTAGCACAAGTAAGTAATGTTATATGTTCTGTTGTTAATATTAAATGTCTTACATTTGTTACCAAATAGTTTCCTGATATGTAAGGGTCA
>NYWQ01000055.1 GCA_002685115.1 Flavobacteriales bacterium
CTACACCACCAAAGTCATCGTTTGTTAAAGCTGTTTTATCTCTTAAAAGATCTTTTAGTGTTGCCCAATCAAAACCGTCTTTTTCACCAATGTTGATAAAAATACGTTCAGAGTTACTAGACTTATTTCTACCATTGCCTGAAGAATTTAAATCTTGAGCATCTTTGTAAAAATTTAAAATTTTAGCAGAGCTAAGAGCAATAAATTTCTCCAATACTTCGGTAGCAGACATTTGTCCAGCCAATTCATGTATTGCTTCTGTAAAGGGTTTAAGGGCTTGCGGATGAACTTGAGCGTTTACCAATTTATCCATAGATTGGAACACCATAGCCTTCATCACCTCCTCACCGGAAGGAACCGTTTTACGATCAATTTTTCGGTTAATAGTTCGTTCGATTTGAGACAGTTTGTACTTATCCTTACCACCTACAATGGCTACAGAAGTACCTTCTTTACCTGCACGACCAGTTCTACCAGAACGGTGTGTATAAACTTCAACATCGTCTGGAAGTTGGTAATGTATTACGTGAGTTATATCATCAACATCAATTCCTCTGGAAGCAACATCCGTTGCTACAAGAATGGTAATGTTTTTTGTTTTAAATTGTTTCATTACACCGTCTCTTTGAACTTGAGACATGTCTCCGTGCAATCCACCTGTATTGTAACCGTCTGCTTGCAAACGTTCTGCTACACTTTGAGTTTCTGCACGCGTACGACAAAAAATAATAGCGTAAATACTCGGGCAAGAATCAACCAAACGTCTCAACACTTTATAGCGATCACGATTGTCAATTAAATAGTAATTATGCTCAACTGTTGAAGCCGCTTGGTTTTTTGTACCACAGGTAACTTCAATAGGGTTTTTCATATAATTAGAAGCAATTTTAGCAACCGTTTTGGGCATGGTGGCAGAATACAACCAAGTATTTCGGTCTTCAGAAGCTGTTTCTAAAATTTCGTCAATGGCGTCTTGAAAGCCCATGTTAAGCATCTCATCGGCCTCATCTAACACTAAGTAGTCAATATTACTTAAGTTAACCAATCGTCGGTTAATCATGTCTTGCAAACGACCAGGCGTTGCTACAATTACTTGTGCACCTCGTTTTAGGTTTCTTGCCTGATCCATTATACTGGCACCACCATAAACAGCCACAACGTTTGTTTTCTTAAAACGTGCATAGTTGTTTAAGTCGCTCGCAATTTGAATACACAATTCGCGAGTTGGAGCCAATACCAGTGCTTGGGTATTTCTGTTATCGTTGTCAATTTTTTGAATTAAAGGCAAACCAAAGGATGCCGTTTTACCTGTTCCGGTTTGAGCAAGAGCTACCAAATCGGTATCCTCGTTCAAAACAATTGGAATACATTTTTCTTGTACAGGTGAAGGTTTTTCAAAACCTAAATGGTCAACAGCTTGAACTATAACGTCTTCTAGTCCAAGGTTTGAAAAATTCTGATTCATATCGTCAGATTAAGTAGTTAATAAATAACTAATACTCAACCTTTTCGACGAAGTCTAATGAGACTTACTAATGAGCATTAGCGCGGCGCGAAATTACAACAATTTAACGTAAACCAACTACAAATCAAGAAATATAAATTTCTATTTATTTTAATAGATCCATTTCTTTCTCGAATGTTTCTTTAAATTTTTCATAATCATAATCAATTTTAAGCAGCTCATCTTTCATCATTCGTTCATTAAATTTAGCTACTAATTTTTGCGCAGACAGCTCAATTGCTATGTAAGTTTTGTACTTCCCTTCAGAAGTTTTGGTTAATTTTTCACAAATGGTTTTAATCCCCACCAGCTCTTCTTTAATAACCTCCCTATTTAGTCCCTCAAAGCGCTCTTCCACTTGTTCTTGATTGTTTAGTTCAGAAGATTTAACATAATTATCTACAACCGACTCTATTAAAATTTTAACCGAACCTGCTAAATCTGCTCTTGCATTACTCAAAGCTTTCTTTTTAGAAACAACCTGATCTAGACTTTCTCCGATACTATTGGCTCTAAAATATTTTTTATCTGTGAAAAAATCTGGGCCAGAACATGGAATAACAACTTCTGTTTCAGTTGCTGGTATGGGCTGGTTGGCTGCTTTTTTAGAACTACTACAGGCTGCTAAAAAAGGGAGAATACTTAAAGCTATTATATACTTATTCATATTGTAAAGTGTTAAAATGGATTTGAAAAGTTTGGATTATTTAAAAATTCTTCGTCGGTTAAGGTACGTAAAAATGCTAACAAAGCCTGTTTATCAGGTTCCGAAAGAAATAAGCCGGTGCCCGAGTGAAACATCAATGGATCTAGCGTAGAAGAAGATGTTCCTCCAGAAATGTAATGCGCTAGTACTTCTTCGAGAGTCTCAAACCTTCCATCATGCATATAAGGGCCTGAAACTTCAATGTTTCGGAGGGTTGGTGTTTTAAATTTGCCTTTATCAAATTCATTTTGTGTTACATTAAAAAGCCCAAAATCTAATGCAGAAATGTCATCATCCAATCCGTTGTTATGAAATGTGAAATCTGTGAAATGGGGCGCTGTATGGCAATGAAAACAATCTGCACCATCATAGGGACCTTCTGTATTAAACAAATCATAGCCTCTTAATTCTTGATCTGTCAGCATGGTTTCACCTCTGGCAAATTTATCAAATTTAGAATTGCCGGATATGAGTGTTCTTTCAAATTGAGCCAAAGCTTTAACGACATGTGAGGAGTCAATTTGATCGGTATTAAAAGCGTTTTTAAATAAACTTGGATAATTACTATGTGCATTTAATTTATCGGCAACATTAAGCCAATTGTCGTGCATTTCGATAGGGTTATTAATCGGCTCTAACGCTTGCTCTTCTAGAGAATAAGCCCTACCATCCCAAAATAAAGAAGGGCTCCAAGCCAAGTTAAAAAGAACCATTGCATTGCGATCTCCTTGAACTCCATCAATACCAGTACTGAATTGAGAAGGATCTGTAAATCCTTTAAATTGATTGTGGCAAGACGAACAAGATTGTGTTCCATCTGCACTTAACAGGGTTTCGTAAAACAATTTTCTGCCAAGGGCAACACCCTCAATGGTCAATGGGTTGTCAAGAGGTTCAGCAAGAGGAGGTAAAGGACTGGGCACAATTAAATTGTAAGGCGTTGGTTGGTTATCACCATCGGTTTTGTTATCGCAATCGGTCTTGCAACAAGACTGACTTAAGATAGAAACAACAAGCAATAAATAACGCAACTTTTTTAGCATAATACCATCAATTTATATACCGCTAAATATAACAATAGTTATACCAATAAAATTGATTTAAATTATTTTTTACAGGAGTTCCATATTTAAAATTGAATTATATTTGCAATTCATAATTTAACTTAAGCTATTGGACACTACAACATCTATCTATTTAAACTCTACCTTAGATGAGGGATTAAAAAAAATCGCTAAAAAAGTTTTTTCAAAGGAACGAATTACTGTTGAAGAAGGTATTTATTTATTTGAACATGGAGAACTCGGTTTTTTAGGTTCTTTGGCAAATCATATTCGAACAGAAAGGCACGGTGATTTCACCTATTTTAATCGTAATTTTCACGTTGAGCCAACAAACATATGTGTCTTCGACTGTAAATTTTGCTCCTACTCACGATTGCTTAAAGAACGTCAAGAAGGTTGGGAATTGAGTGCTGACGATATCTTTTCTAAGATTAAAGAATACGATGGTAAACCCGTAACAGAAGTTCACATTGTAGGAGGTGTTCATCCTAAAATGGGCTTAATGTATTTTGCAGAACTCATTAAAAGAATAAAAAACCATAGACCTGATTTGCATGTAAAAGCATTTACCGCTGTAGAGCTTGAGTATATGTGCAGAAAAGCTAAAGTTACTAGTGAAGAAGGTTTGCGGATTTTAAAGGAACACGGTCAAGATTCACTTCCTGGAGGTGGTGCCGAAATATTTGATGAAACCATTAGAGCCAAAATCTGTAACGATAAATGCTCTTCAGAAGAATGGTTATCGATACACGAAGCAGCTCACAAAACAGGTATGCCCTCGAATGCAACAATGCTTTACGGTCATTACGAATCTTATGCGCATCGTATTGACCACATGAACAGGTTAAGAGAGTTGCAAGATAAAACAGGTGGTTTTAATACGTTTATTCCGCTGAAATTTAGAAATGGCAACAATCAGATGTCTGATGTTCCTGAGGTGTCTACTCTAGAGGATTTAAAAACTTATGCTGTATCAAGAATTTTCTTAGACAACTTTAACCACATTAAGGCTTATTGGCCTATGATTGGAAGAAANACGGCTCAAATGTCNCTTAACTTTGGTGTTAACGACATTGATGGTACTATTGACGACTCTACAAAAATCTATTCGATGGCCGGAGCAGAAGAACAAAATCCAAACCTTTCGACTGAAGAACTTTGTAAACTCATAGAAAACATTGGTCGTCATCCAATAGAAAGGGGTACGNTGTACAATGTAATTAACGATTATAAAAATTATGATTGGGCGGCAGAAAATGCCCCTCTTTAATTAAAATCATATCCAAAACGGCTTGTCTATATGACAAGCCGTTTTTATTAAGTAGCAAACATTAACCGCGTCATCATGAAGAAATTACTTATCGCCCTCTTACTTTTTTCTGTTTTTAGTCAAATTGAAGCTCAACAACTACTTACAGAAAGGCTGCAGAGAAAGTTAAATAACCTAGATCAATACGATGAATTAGTTTCTATACGTATTGAGATGCTCAATAAAGTTGATGCCTTTGAAATGCACAAAAAGTTTATCGAAAATAAAACCCCAATTAAACAAAGAGCTATTCAAACGGTGATGCGCTTGCAAAATATAGCATCTGAAACTCAATCAAATTTAGTAGACTATATTAAACAAAACAACCCGAGCGTGTATACTACACTTCGTAATTACTGGATTATAAATTCTGTGTATGCCGAAGCACCTCTTTCATTAATATACGAACTCGGCAATAGAGATGACATTAGCCTAATTGACTATAATATAGACACGAGTTCACCCTTAGAAGAAACGTCTGCCGAACCCTCAGAGTTTTCAAAAATGACGGAAATAGAATCCGGTTTAGTTGCTATAAATGCTCCAGCATTATGGGACTTAGGCTACACAGGAAAAGGATTACTTGTGTACGATTATGATACAGGTGTTTGCCCAGATCATCCTGCTTTTAAAGAACGTTTTTTAGCAAATCGCTTTCCAATGAGCCAAAGTTGGTACGGTCATTTTAGAAATTTTCCAAATGAACTAAACAGCAATCATGGTACACACACTTTAGGTACAATGATTGGAAAAGGACTTGCTTCGGGAGATACAGTAGGAGTTGCACCCGAGGCGTATTGGATTGCTTGTGATTTGGTTACAACGACTGTAGAAGCGCTTCCACCTCTTGAAAATATAGTAGCTGCTTACCAGTGGGCATTAGATTCTGACAATGATCCATTAACCACCCTAGAAATTCCAGATGTAATAAATAACTCTTGGAGATGGAGGGATGAAGCAGATACAATACACTGCAACGATTACATTGTTGATTTAATGAATGCACTTGAAGCTGCAGGTATAGCATCCGTTTTTTCAGGGGGTAATTCTGGACCATCAAACACCAGTGTAAATGCACCTCAAAGAATAAATACAACCGTTGTCAACACTTTTTCAGTAGGAAGTATAAATGGAAACAACGATAATTTTCCGATCAGTTCTTTTTCTACTAGAGGTCCTTTGCAGTGCCCTGCCTCAGATAGCTCATTGATTATACATCCAGAAGTAGTTGCGCCAGGTCAAAATGTAAGATCTTCAGTTGGCTTAAATTCATACGAAAGTAAATCTGGAACCTCTATGGCTGCTCCCCATGTGTCTGGGGCTGTTTTACTGCTTAAAGAGGCATTCCCAGATTTAAGTGGAGCAACAATCTTAACATCCCTATATTATACTGCTCGAGATTTAGGAACTCTAGGAGAAGACAATACCTTCGGCATGGGCATAATTGATTGTTTAGCTGCGTTTAACTATTTAAGTTTAAATCATACGCCCTCCAACCCGCATCAAAACCCCTATGATATTGAAGTAGTAGAAATTTCAAATCCCAATTCACAAATAGTATGTGCTCCAACGGTTAATCCAAGTTTTTTAATTAGAAATAATGGAGACTCTACCGTTTATCAAATCGGTGTAAACGTTACATTAGATGGAGAAAATCTAACCACTTATACTTGGGATGGAGTCCTTAATTCTGGTGAAAGTATTACAGAAAGTGTTTCTGAATTTTTGATAGATGAAGTCGTGACCATTCAACACGAATTGCAAGTACAAATAACCTTGTTTGATCGGTATGAAAAAGATGAATACAACAATTCATTGCTTAAAAGATTTTCATGGAATGAAACTACTCCGGCTCCGTTTATAGAAAACTTTGAGAGCAATACGTTCGAAACTAATAAATGGAAAATTATAAATCAAGATAATGACAGAACTTGGAATATTACTGAGACCCAAGGAATAGAAAACTCTTCCTTATCAGCAAAAATGAATTTATACAATTATTCGAATGTAAATCAAAGAGACATCTTGCAGTCACCAACGATTACTCTAGATCAAAATGAAGAATACTATTTAAAATTCTCCTATGCACATCAAAATAGAAATATTGGCTCTAGAAAAGATTCCTTACTCGTTGAAATTTCAAATGATTGTGGAGCAACTTTTAAAAAAGTTTTTGCCAAAGGTGGCGATGAATTGCAAACTTCTGACACACTCGATTTAAATTTTGAACCTTATTTCTCAACGCATTGGGAACACGAAATGCTAAACATTTCAGAATATCTCCCCTCGAGTACATCTTTAGTTATTCGTATTTCAACGGTAAATGCAAGACAAAATAATGTGTATTTAGATGATGTAATTCTATCAACTCAAGAAGAGTTTTCGTCGTACGAGATGATTTCAAATAGAATTCAACTTTACCCAAACCCTACGACCAATTCTATTAAATTAATTTGTGCTTCGGAAAATGAATCTATACATACCGTTAACTTGATTGACTTAAGCGGTAGGATTTTAGAAAGTAGAACAACACTTTCGAACAAAGTAATAAACTGGAACCTTAGTAATTATGAGGTAGGATTTTATGTATTTGAAATANTATCCGAACAAGGAAGAAAAACCAAATCTTTTGTAAAAAAATAAATTAGATATCTAAATGTAGCTTACTTATGTATTTGATGATCTCATCAAATTTACACAGAAACTAGAATCCTAAAAAATTATGTATTTTAGGGGATGAATTATAGGAAATAANAAACTAATTTAAAACGAAATTGTTATGGGTAAAGGTAAAGATGCCAAAAAAAGTGTAAAAAAAGAAGCCGCAATGACACCAAAAGAAAAAAAAGCAGCCAAAAGGTTAAAAAAGGCCAAATAGTTTTTAAAAACGGTATTTAAAATTGAAATCTATACTTTGGTTAGAATACTAATGCTCTTTTTAATTATGCTATAATGGCTTTTAGTCTAAAAATACCAAANAATCTCAATGAAGAAAAGTAAAGAAGCACTAGATTTTATAAATACCTATACTTTTACCAAACCAACCATAGGAATAGTTTTGGGTACAGGCTTAGGTGGACTATTGAAAAATTGCATTGTAAAATGTGCCATCCCTTACGATAAAATACCACATTTCCCTATTTCTACCGTTGAATCTCATAAGGGGCAACTTATCTTTGGAGAAATTTCTGGCAAACCAGTCGTTATAATGCATGGTAGATTTCATTATTACGAGGGGTACACTGCAAAAGAAATTACATTTCCAATAAGGGTACTTAAAGAATTGGGTATTGCAACGCTTCTTTTATCAAATGCATCTGGAGCATTGAACTCGGAATTTAAAAAAGGGGAACTGGTTATTGTAGATGATCACATCAATTTATTATTTGAGAATCCACTTAGAGGAAAAAACGTTGATGAACATGGCCCGCGTTTTACGGACATGTCTCAGCCTTATGACAAGAGACTGCAAAATATTTTATGGGAATGCACTAAAGACATCAAGTGTAAGTTTCATAGTGGCGTATATGCCGCTTGGCAAGGTCCATCTTTAGAAACTCGAGCAGAATATAGAATGCTAAAAATTTTAGGTGCTGATTTAGTCGGAATGTCTACTGTACCAGAAGTAATTGTAGCCAACCATATGAGCTTGCCATGTGGNGTTGTTTCTGTATTAACCGATGAGTGTGATCCTGAATCACTTGAACCTGTGTCAATTGATCAGATTATTNAANCTGCTNAACAAGCCGAGCCTCATTTAACTTCATTGTTTACAAAAGTAATAGAGCGATTATAANGANGTTAGAAANTTCATAGTNTCTACTCCGTCTGCATAATCNGTTAATGTAGGNTNCTGAGATGTTCCAAAAGCAAANGANTTGGGTANNGNTAANTTAGTCACNGTACACTGAATTTGATCTTTTANGTTTTCGAGGGTTATCTTCAAATCATCTAAACTATCATAATATTCGTAATGAAGCATAGAAATTGGCGAAGCCAACGAATCGTCTTCGCGAATTAATAAGAAGCCATTTTCTAACATCTTATTACCACCCATTAAAAACAAAGCTCTGTAATAATCTACATTATTAGCGTACTTTTTATTGTTTACAATGTCTTTAAAACTATAAAGAGCATCAAATAATTTAGTGAAATCGTAATCTTTAGGAATATAAACTTTAGAAACATTTCGACAACCTAAACCATAGTATGAAAAGATGTCATCGCCTAAAGCTGAGAGATCCGCTTGAGTTTCACTCCCGTCTAAAACAGCTATTGAATTTCTGTTTTTTCTTATTATATGTGGATACTTACCAAAATAATGTTGAAAATATCGAGCCGTNTTATTAGAACCCGTTGCAATAACAGCATCAAAATTTTGCAATCGTGCATCAGTAATGTCTATTCTATCAGAAAATTCGTCATTTAAAAAAACAAGCATTTTAACCAGAAGTGGCAGTAAAATCTTATCATCAGAGGAGAGTTTTAAAAGAACATTGTTTCCTGATACAATCACACACACAAAATCGTGAAAACCAACTAAAGGTATATTACCNGCCATAACAAGACCTATTTGTTTNGGTGNATNAANTTTTNGATATCCNGATACCCATTCTGTTAAGCTAGAAATTGTTAACCATTGAGAGAGCGAAAAAACTGCTCTTCTTACTTGAGCTTCTTCGAACCATCCGTTGTGAATTTTAGCCGAATAAATAGCAGAAGAAAAGGCCTCGTAGAAAGTATCGTTTAGTGGATTACTTTTTTTTTGAATAGTTGTTGTTTTAAACTGACTCAAAAAAGCACCCACTGTACTAAATGCTTCAATTGTTTTTTCTCGTTTCATCAACAATGTTTTTCTATATTTGTAATGCAAAAATACAAATCTTTAAAGCATAACAACAGAATGGCGATTAAGATAACCGACGAATGTATAAATTGTGGAGCATGTGAGGCTGAATGCCCGAACACAGCAATTTATGAAGGTGGCTTAGAATGGTCTTTCGCAGAAGGCACAGAACTAAGCGGTAAGATACATGCTAAAAGTGGGCTTTCGGTAGATGCAAATGAAGAATTAGAGCCGGTTTCTTACGACTTTTACTACATTGCCACGGATAAATGCACCGAATGTAAGGGATTTCATGAAGAGCCACAATGTGCTGCCGTTTGCCCTGTAGAGTGTTGTGTTCCAGATGAGGATCATGTAGAGTCAGAGGAAGAACTCTTATCTAAGAAAGCCTTTCTTCACAGTGAAAACTAGTACCTTTAAAATACTGTGTATTGTTTTATTGTGCTCTAATATTTTAGCGGCACAAAACACTGATTTTTTATTTTTCGAATCGAGATTACAGACACTTGCCAGTAAAATACTTTCTGCTGAAACCGACTCACTAAAAGACGAGGTAAATAAATTACTGATTGAGGATATTGAAGAGGTATTATTAATGAAAGGTAGTTTTCAATATAATTTTGAATCTGTTGACATACTCTCTATACTAGCGTCACCGGATAAAAAATTCAAAATATTTAATTGGGTAGTGCCAAAATCAGACAATAATTTTGAATACTATGCTTACCTTCAGTTCTATACCAAACGAAAAAAAAATCAGTTTTTCATTAAGCTAAATGATCTGTCAGATTCAGTTTACAACGAACAGAGCCTTGTATTTAGCAATGGAGATTGGTTTGGCGCATTGTACTCTGATATAATTCATACAGAGTTCAATAAACAAGATTTTTACACTCTAATTGGTTGGGATGGAAATAATTCCACATCAACCAAAAGAATTGTAGAAGTTATGTATTTAGACGAAAATGAAGAACCTGTTTTTGGAGCACCTATTATCAAAATGAATGATGGTACTAAAAATAGAATGATTCTGGAATACTCTAAAAAGGTAAGTACAAACATAACCTACAATTCTAAAGAGGAGTATATTGTATTTGATCACCTTGAACCACTTGAAGGTGCTCAAAAAGGCATGTTTGAATTTTATGTGCCAAGTTTAAGTTTCGATGGCTTGACCTTTAAAAATGGCAAATGGCGTTTTGTAGAAGACGTTGCTATATTCAATTCAAAAGATCAGGATATGAAACAAGACAGAAACATTGAACAGGGCCTACAAAGGCAATAAACATATTTACTTTTAAGGGTTTAACTTTCCTGCAATATAAGCTGTAGTCCATGCAGACTGGAAGTTAAAACCTCCAGTAATGCCGTCAATATTTAAAACTTCTCCAGCAAAATAAATATTTTTACAAACTTTACTTTGCATTGAACTTACCTCAACTTCATTTAAATCTACGCCTCCACTGGTCACAAACTCTTCCTTAAAAGTAGTTTTACCAGACACAGAATAAACATCGTTCAAAAGAACATTTATCAACCGATTCATTTTCTTTTTCGGAAGTTCAAACCAAGGTAAATCTCCATCAATATCCACCTTAGATAGTAAATAAACCCACATTCTATTTGGTAAACCAAATGGGTTAGCATTGCAAATTTTCTTTTTTCTTATTGAGCTGTCTTTAGCAAGTAATAGGTTTAAAACTTCTACTTCACTTTTAATTGACAACCAGTTAACTTGAATCTTAAATTGATAATTTTGATCATGTAAGAAACGTGCACCCCAAGCTGAGAGCTTTAGAATTGCAGGGCCACTCATCCCCCAGTGGGTAATTAAAACGGGGCCAGAATAGGACAATTTAGACGCTTGAATACGAACCGTTGCATTTGCAACAACCAAGCCCATAAGACTCGTTATACTTTCATTAGGCATGTTAAATGTAAACAAAGAAGGCAAAGGGTTTACAATGGAATGTCCTAGTTTAGTAAGCCATTCAAAACCTCTTAACTTAGGACTGCCACCAGAGGCAACTATTACAAAATCAAATTGACAAATTTTGTTTTTTAAAACAAGTTCAACACCAAGATTAGAACTAACAAGAGAAACAACAGGCGCTTTTTTTACGATTTCAATTCCTTTCATTTTTGCTTCTCTCATAAAGCAATCAATAATTGTTTGAGAATTGTTGGTTACTGGGAACATTCTGTTATCGGATTCTGTATGCAATTCCACGCCTCTGTCTTTAAACCATTCTACCGTATCTATGGTATTAAATACGTTAAATGCTTTCTTTAAAAACTTCTCACCTCTTGGGTAAAACTTAGACAATTGGTTCGATTTAAAACATGCATGTGTTACATTGCAACGACCACCTCCTGAAATTTTAACTTTTGAAAGCAGCTTGTCAGATTTTTCAAATACAGTAACTTGAGCATCTGGATGATGTTGTTTGACCGAAAAAGAGGCAAATAATCCTGCAGCACCACCTCCAATAATTCCTACTTTCATTTGTTTGTATCTAAGTCAATTAAATAATTTAATACTTAATCCAGTGCTGAATTAAATGTTTAACGAAATACTTCAATAGCTTTGTTGTAAGCAGATTCAAAAGCAAGTGGATTTATACTAGACTCTTCATCTTGCTCGTTCAAAAAGGAAAGCATTTTCTCTGTAGGCATATTTCCTGTCAATTCGTCTTTAGCCATCGGGCAACCCCCTAAACCTTTAATTGCTGTATCAAAACGGGAACATCCAGACAAATAAGCTGCCATTACCTTTTCTTTCCAATCTTTAGGTTTGGTATGTAAATGAGCTCCAAAAGTAACCTCATTAAATTCTGGTATTAATTGAGAGAATAATGGCGAAATGGTGTCTTTTGTTGACACACCAATTGTATCTGAAAGTGCAAGGGTACGAATTCCCATATTTACCAGAATCTCAGTGTATTTTGCAATAATATCAGGGTGCCAATCTTCTTGATATGGATTACCAAAAGCCATAGAGAGGTAAACAACAAGATCCTTATTATGTTTTGCGACTAAATTTTGCATCCGATCTACTAAAATTAACGAATCTTCAATTGTTCGATTTGTATTCCGCTTTTGAAATACTTCTGATACAGAGAATGGGTAACCCAAATATTGAATTTCACTAAATGAAGCAGCTTGTTCTGCACCTCTAGAATTGGCAACGATAGCCAAAAGTTTGGATGTGGAAGCCTCTAAATTTAATTTAGAAAGTACTTCGGCAGTATCTCTCATTTGTGGAATCGCTTTAGGAGAAACAAATGAACCAAAATCGATGGTATGAAAACCAACTTTTAATAGCATATTTATATATTCTGCTTTGTGGTTCGTTGGTATAAAATTTTCGAAACCTTGCATGGCATCTCTAGGGCATTCTACAAGTTGTATCATTTTACAGAAATAATTTTTAATTCAGTTCTTCGATTTGAAGCTCGATCAGAATCCGTAATGTTTGAATTGAGTGGCTTAGACATACCGTATCCTTTAATTAAAATACGGTGCGCTTTAATTCCTCTTTGAACCAATGCAGTTTTTACAGATTTCGCTCTTTGCAGCGATAAGTCATAGTTAAACTTCTGTGAGCCACTTGCATCAGTATGGCCACCAATCTCAACAACCATTAAAGGATTAGATTCCATAAATAACAGTATTTGGTTGAGTTCAACTTTTGACGCATCTTTGAGGTTAAAAGCCTCTAATTCAAAAAATATATTGTCTAATCTTACTTGTTGACCTACCTGAATAGCGTGAAGTTTAAAATCTTTAACTAAGATACTTCCTTCGTTTTGTATTTGAATATTTTCGGAGTAAAAAAGATAGTTCTTTTTACGAACTGTAAGTGCATAATCTGTTGAAGATGGTAAACAAAACATATAATTACCATCCTCATCAGAATCTGAACTTTTGAAAACTCTTCCAGAGCGTAAATCAACCAACTCAATTTCTGCTTTAATCGTTTTCTTTGTTTTAGCGTCTGTAATTACACCCTGTACATAGGCTACCTCAATAGCTCTAGATTCTTGTGGTAAGTCAAAGGTATACAAGTCTAAATCACTTCTACCTTCATTAAAATAAGCTGAAGCAAAATAAGCAGTTCGACCATCTTTAGCTACAATAAGTGAGTTTTCATCAGATGGTGAGTTAATTGGATAGCCTATATTTTTAACTTTGCCCCAATTCCCAGTAGCATCTAATCTAGATAGAAAAATGTCGAGACCTCCCATGCCCACAAATCCATCTGACGCATAATAAAGCGTTCGATTGTCCCAATGTAAAAAAGGCGAGATATCATTTTTTGATGTATTGATGTCCTTACCTAAGTTTTTAGCTTTGGTCCAAAATCCTTTAGAATTTTTATAAGAAACCCAAATATCTTTACCTCCTTGACCGCCTGGTTTGTTTGAAACAAAAAACAATTGACGACCGTCAGCAGAAATAGCCGGTTGAGATTCCCAGTGTTCAGTATTTATATTTGAACCTATATTTTCAGGTTCTGTCCAAGTATTATTTATAAAATTAGAGGTGTAAATATCACATCTACCGTAGGAATCTGGTCGAGAACAAGCTGTAAAGTAAAGTGTTTTGCCGTCGGCGGTAATGCATTGTGCACCTTCATTTTGAAGCGTATTAATCGGTTTACCCAGGTTTTCTGCAAGCCCCCATACATCCGTATTATGATAAGACAAGTAAAAGTCTTCGTTTCTTGTTCCATTTACATTTTCACTTCTTGTAAAAATAAGCGTACTTCCGTCAGCAGAAAGTGCCGGTAAATATTCATCTGCATTCGAATTTATAGATGCGCCAAGGTTTTCAGGATTAAAACTGATCGGACTCTTCATTGCTGAAATTGAAAACTCGCAAGACTTCTTAATAGCAAGTGCTTTTTTTCGGTGTTTTTCTGATGTGTTTTTAAATGTTAAATACTTGCGAATGTGTTTAAGTGCTTGCGAGTATTGACCAATAGAATATTCTGCCGAAGCCAAACGGTAATACATAGGATAAGAAAAACGTGGTGCTATAGGTATCGATTTCTTGTAGGCTTCTATACCATTCAATTTATCATCTAAACCAATGTGAACATCACCTAATAAAATCCAAGCTTCAACAAATTTAGAGTCATATTTCAACGCGCTGTTTAAATATGCTTTAGCTGAGGCTAAATCTTGAATGGCAACTGATGATTTTGATGCTCTATATGCCTTTACTGCTCTTCGAGAGTTGGATGTTTCTTGAGCTTGAGCAATGAAACATATTAATGAAAATAGTACGAAAATTAACTGTTTCATTTTATGGAATATCCATGTATTTATGAGTCTGTAAAGAAATATTCCAGCGAGGGTTTTCTT
>NYWQ01000056.1 GCA_002685115.1 Flavobacteriales bacterium
GCCAATGTCATCTGACCAAATTTATAACTTATTCGTTGAGTATTACGATTCAAAGCGGTTAATTTGCATTCAGCAAGAGCTTCCAAAGCTTCAAGATGTTCAAAACACTTCTAATGTAATAATAGGTGGCTTTGCTGTAGATCATGAAATTATGAGGCTGACTTTTTGTTGCGCACTTGATAACCTTCTTAAAGGCGCAGCAACTCAGACTATTCAAAACTTAAACTCTGCCTTTGGATGGGAAGATAACCTAGGAATCATTTAATCATGAAAATTTGGAATCAAAGTTCGAAGGATAAAAATTCTGCAATAGATAATTTTCTTTCGGGTGAAGATATTATACTTGACCAAGAGTTATTTCTTTTTGATATTGAGGCATCCATTGCGCATGCCAATGAGCTAAAGAATATTCATATTTTAAATTCTGCTGAATGCAAGAAGATTGTTACCGCTTTAAAACGACTTGCAAAGTTATTCCAATTAAAGCAATTTAAGTTAACCAAGAAATATGAAGATTGTCATTCGGCAATAGAAGATTATTTAATCAAAGAGCTTGGAGACCTAGGCAAGAAAATTCACACAGGCAGAAGCAGGAATGATCAGGTTTTAGTTGCCATGAGATTATATATGAGATCTAAATTGGATGAAGTCCAATCAATGAATATTAAAATTGCCGGAGTATTTTTAGATAAAGCTGAAAAACACTCTTCTGATCTCATGCCAGGCTACACTCACCTACAAAGAGCCATGCCTTCAACTTGGGGATTATGGTTTAGTGCTTTTGCTGAATCATTTCTTGATAATGCTGACCTAATTTTCAATACTCAATCATGGATAAATATTAATCCACTTGGAGCGGCTGCTGGATATGGAGCTAATCTTCCTATAAATCGGAAGATTTCAACTAAGGAGCTCAAGTTCAAAAGAACTCAATTAAATTCTTTATATGTTCAAAATAGTAGAGGTAAATTTGAGTTGGAGTTTATTGGCGCCTTAAAACAACCGATGCTTGATCTTCGAAAATTCTCCTGGGATATGAGTCTTTTTTTAACTCAAGAATATGATTTTCTTAACATTGCCTCTAAATATTCAACCGGTTCATCCATCATGCCAAATAAATCCAATCCTGATGTAATTGAGATTATTCGTGCAAATTATTCAGTTTTAGCTGGGCATTATTTAGAATTAGAAAATTTATTATCACTCCCAAGTGGCTATCATAGGGATTTGCAGTTAACGAAAAGATCAATTATTCATTCAATACATTGCACAATCAGAACCTTGGAAATTATTCCGGAACTGGTCCAATCTATTAAAATTAATACCAAAAGATCACATGATTTTATCGATGAAGAGATGCTTATGACTTCAAAAGTAAACGCTTTAGTTCAAACTGGCATGCCTTTTAGAGAAGCGTATTTAAAAATTAAAAGCGGTAAAGTTATTAGCCCTCAATTGGATAAGAAACAAAAAAATAAATTTTCTTTAGGCTCTCCATTTAATTTGCAAATATCTGAGCTAAGGCGCAGACTCAAGAAGCATATAGATTAGCTGGCAATCCAAGAGTTATAAGAGGTTTCTTAATCATTTTAATAACTCTTTTCCTCATCATTACCTTGCTATAGATTACAAATACGTTTATTTTATAATTATAGTTTTTTAATTTTTGGCCTATTTGAATATCCCGTTTCTAAAGATTGCATATTTATTCTTATTCATTTTTATGATTAATGGCAATTTGTTCGCTCAAACAATTCAATATAGCGGTCTCTCATTCTTATCTCAGAACAAAGATACTAAGGACCTATTTCCAAATACCCTGATACTTGAACCTTATCTTAGAAAAGCAATCTTTCAGCATTTACAAGCAAACATTCAAGATGATTCACCCTTAAATCTTTCGGTATCTGAATCATTTAAAGATGGAACCCTCTCTTTGATCATCGCGATTGATAGCGAGAGAGTTGCTTCAATCTTTTTTAATAATAAATGTTTGCATACCTATAGTGTTGGAGCCCAGGTAATTGTTTTTAGTGCNAAAGATCAATCCATTCTATCAATTCAACCTCATACTGCCAGAAAAATTTATACAGATGAGCCCATAGAAGCGAGTTGCAAAAACAGGCGATCAAAAATTGATTTGTTGAGATTTACTGAAATTTTTTATGGATTAGATATCTCTAAGGATAATTACAAAAATTATACTAATTTAGAAGATACTGAAATTATTAACTCTATTCAGGCTGAGTCACTGACAAGTCAATCCTTTGTGGGAGCTAATTCTTTCTTGCAGCCAATTTTTTCAAGCATCCTTTCTGCTAACCCTAAAGATATTAATTCTACCAATTTCTTTGTAGGTATTGATGATGTCATTATTGAGAACCTAGCTTCTAGCCAGATGAGTGGAGAGTCTGAATATTCTGAGAACTATGAATTTTCTGATTTTTTTGGTTTTAATCAAAATATTTACAAGATTTGGGCTGGCCAGCAATTCTCTAAATGGTTTTCTCAAACATACAGCTATCCAATTATTCCCTTTGTTAAAGGTAAAGCGTTAGGAAGGGATGTTGCTATTAAATTTGCTGATACGGGAGAGATCCTAAATTTAACTTTACCAAGTCTTGATTTTGGATTCGTATTAAAGATTCGAGGGTTTAAGAAAGTTAAGCTTGACCAATCATCGCTTCGAGAAGTATACGGCTGGGCAGCATTTGGAGAAATAGAATTTCACAATGTAGGAATTGAAATGATTACTTCAATTAAATTAAAAAATGTTCTTACCGAAGAAATTAATAAGGATGATGAGGTAGATGATTGGAGTAATTTTAACGTTTCAACAAATAGAATTTTAAAAGATTATGTAGATAATTCTAAGAAATTAGATAAAAAATGGTTATCCAAGGCAACTAAACTCAAGAAAAAAGAATTTAACAAACATATAAATATTGTTAAAAAATCTATAGGATTAAACAATGATTAAAAAGAAAACATACAGTATTTTATTTCTAACTGCTTTGTTTGCTATACCTGGTATGGCGCAAGTGGTAACTGAGAAGGGCGTTTCGACAATTGAATTAACTGGGCGTTCTTGTCGAGATGGAAAGCCTTCTGACAAAAAGCTCCATTTTCAAGCAATCGAAAATGCTAAATTATCAGCTTGGAACAAATACACAGCAAAACTAAGCGGAGAGAGAAGTGCAGCATATCTGAAAGAAGAAAGCTCATTTATTCAAAGCTTAGAAGATTACATTACAGATTACACAATTTTAACAAGCAATTGTTCTAAGAAAGATAGAAGCTACAGCATTTCCTTACGGGTAAATATCAATGAGGCAAAGCTAAACAATGCATTGGTTTCACAGTCAGGCAACTCTGCTGCAAAACAAAATCTTAAAGGTCAAGGAGTTGTTGTATTGGTTGTTCCAAGGAAAACAACTGAAGCCTTATCATTTGATGATAAAGTTACCAGTCAAAGTCAGCGAAAAAAAAGTTTATCTGCTGATGAGATGATTTCTGATACAGGAGATTCTGTATCTATTACAGAAAGCTCAACTCAACGAGAGTCTGTTACAACAGGTGGAAGTACCTCAAAAAAAGCTACAAAACGAACATATCAAATTGGAGACTTGGGTGACGCAAGCGCTCAAATCAATAATATTTTATCTCCTTTGGGGATGAGGACTTTTGCTGCTGCTAGGCTTGAAAGTATGGGCTCAAGATTTGGCTATGACCCTTTTTTGAATGAGGTTCTAGATCAATTTTCTGGAAAATCTGGTGATCTAGGAGCGAATATTTCACCTCAGTCTCAAAATGCAATCGTAGACATGATTACTGATGTTGGGCAAGGCAGATTAAATTACTTTATGTTGGGAACAGTTGATTCTAGCGTTCCTAGGATAGATCCAGATACCGGAGTTTTTAAAGCTGATGTTTTGGTTAATATTCAGCTCTTTAAAATTGATGATTTTTTTGGGGCTGAAGTAGTTGCTGCTGTTGGCCCTGAAATTAAAACAGCATTTGGAGAAACGGATGTCTTAGCAGACAAGGCGGCACTTAAAAAAGCTTTTGCTGAGGCAACCAATTCATTAATACTGAAACTATAGGAGAAAAAAATGAAAAAATATTTATTAGCTTTAGCTATTTTAGTTGGTTTTAATGGCGTGATTAGCGCTCAATTTAAACTTCCATCAATTCCATCAAACCCACTTTCATCTGACAAATCAGAGCCTTCTGGAGATGTAAATGCATCTCAGGAAGCTTTAATGTCCAAGGTGGCTGATGCTATTGGGGATACCCTAGCAGCTCAAGCTCTTATAGCAGAAGCTCAGGGTAAAGCAGAGTTGGCTGCAACCTTAAACAACACTTCTTCAAAATTAAAAGGGGGAGACCCATCAAATGATGATATCAAGGGAGCTGTATTGCTTACAAAAGATACAGCTGCTGAGCAGAAAGAAGTTTTTTCTGCAGGTGAAGCTATGTCTGGGGGATCAAAAGCACTTTATGGCAAGGCATTACTTCCATATGTAAAAGCAGTCGCTAAAACGGCAAAATTAAAAGATCCTATTTCAAATTTTATGAAAGACGCTCAATCCACCCTTAAAACAACCAGAAATCCAATGAAGCTGACCAAGCTCAAAAAGACATTGGACACAGGTTTTTTTGTTGGAAAAAATGTTCCTAAATTAATAGTCTCTTTGGCTACATCAGCTAAAGATTTAATGTCATTTGCAAAAAAAAATGACTTAGATACTTCTGGAGCAGATGACATAGAGCTATAAAACTAACAACAATGAAGAGCGTCTTAATATCATTACTTCTATTNGCAAATATTGCTTCTGCAAATACTGAGATTGTAAAAGTTGAAGTTGAAGGGTTTGGTGATTCGCTTCAATCTGCAATTGATAGGGGTCTTTCAGAGGCAATGGGCAGAGTAAATGGTCGCTCTATTGAATCTGAGGTTGTTAGTAAAAATAGCGAGACTCTGAATGTTAAAAACCAAACTGAAGATTATTTCTCTTCCAGTGAGTACCAAGATCAAATTAAATCTAAAACTAAAGGGGTTGTTGAGAGTTATCAATTAATTTCATCTGATAAATCTAGTGATGGTCTTTACACTGCTAAACTCCAAGTCTCTATTGTTAAGTTCAAGGCTTCCAAGAGCTCAAACAGAAAAAGAATTGCAGTTTTGCCACTGCAGTCTAGAAATAGATGCTGCAAGATTGGTGATACAACTCTTAATGAGGGGCCGGTTGCAGAGGAGTTAACTGCTTCCATCTCTTCTTATTTAGTTCAATCACGAAAATTTACTGTCTTGGATCGAGCCTATGAAGGTCAAACGGGATCAGAGCAATCAAGGTTAGCATCTGATGATGTTCCAATTACTGAGTTGGCTAAATTAGGGCAAGAATTAGTTGCTGATTATGTGCTGGTTGGAACNATTAATAATNTTTTTTTGCGAGAGCAAACAAGAAAACTATCTACCGTTGACAAGGTAATTAAATCAGTTGCTGGGAATGCTTCGATTAGCTATAGAATAATTGATGTGCCAACAGGCCAAATTAAATTCTCACAAACATTTAATAAAGATTTGCGTGGTTCGGTAAAATCATTAAGCGACCCTGTGGCTGCATCCATGGAGGTAGTTTCTGTTGTAGCAGATGCCATAGGTATAAAAATTCTTGAAGCTATATATCCTTTCGTGGTTGAAAAGATAGAGGGAGATAAAGTTGTCATTGGCACAGGCGGAGATGTAATCAAAGTAGGTGATAAGTATAGACTTATACAGTATGGGCAAAAAATTATTGACTCATACACCAAGGAAAGCCTTGGAAAAAAAGAAAAAATTATTGGGATGGTTGAGATTACAGAAGTGACTCCAAAAATGTCCTATGCAAAAATTTTAAATACATCCGTTAAAGATTTAGGTTCTATTTTTAAGCCTAAAGGGTTCATCATTAGATCTCTCCCAGAGAGCTCAAAAAAAACAGATAACGCAAAAAAACAAAAAGAATTAAGAAAAAAGATAGAAGAAGATTTTAATGAAAATTGGTAATGCATAATTAAAAATAATATATTTTTTATCACAAGAGGGGGGTAATTTTATGAAACGTACAATTATTTTATTAGCAATAATTGCAGCTGTTTACTGGTTTTTTACTCTTTAAGATCAACTAAACTTTTATTTTACATATTGGAGAGAAACATGAAAAAATATTCAAAGCAATCAAGCTCTATATCAATTTTTACTGGATTATTTATATTAATCACTTTTGGAAATTTTGTATTTGCACAATCAGATGATGAGCTTGCTCTAATGGAAGCGGCGTTTAATCAGGATCAAGAGTCAGGGGCTCAGGACCAACTTGGTCAAGCTTGTCAAAATCATATGGATGCCAAGGAATGGCAACCAGTTCAGACAAATAAAAGGGGAGAAGAGGAATATTATATTGTTGGGGTAGGATCAGTACTAGCTCCAATTGATAGCCCAGCATTTGTTGATTCACTCCAAAATGGAGGCGTAAAGGCTTTATTAAATGCTAAAACAAATTTTGCTAAAACTCTTAGCCAAGAAGTAACTAGCGACATCATCAGCGAAGTTAAAAGTCAGTATAGCGAAGGTAAGAAACCTGATTTACTTCAATCAGAGGATATTCAAGTAGAGGGTAAATCATATGAAGAACTTTCCTCATACGAAAAAATGAAACTTCTAGTTTCACAACAATTAGACAAGCTCATTGATCCTGAAACTAAACAGGAATTCAATAATGCAAATGAAGCAGATGAACAGGCCGCTGAAGCAGCAGTCAGGAAGCTGGAAGACATTCTCAATCAAGAAACTTTTCAAGACACAATAACTGTAAAATCTACAGCAGATATAAGAGGAATGATTGTTAAATTTGGTCAATTTACTGCGGTTCCTAAAAGAGGAAAATCAGCTGAAGTTTGTATAGTTGCAAAATGGAGCCCAGGTCTAGTTAGAATGGCTGATGCTATTGCTACTAATGATTTTTCAGTTCTGCAAAACAGAAAGAAAAAACCAAAGCTACGAGATCAGTTACCAGATCCAAAAGATTTTAAAGGTTTTATGCAATTGATAGGAAGCTTTGGCGTATTTAATATGCTAGATCAAAACGGAGATGTTAATTTGGTTAGTTTCGCAGTTGCTGGCATGAAAACTAAATCTGCAGCCTCAGAGGCATCTGCTAGAAGGGTTGCTGAGCTCAAGGCAAATAGACAGATTATCCAGGTTCTCAACGAGCATGTTGATCTATATTCTAAAACCTCAACTGTTGAGTCTGCTACTGAGTATAAAAATGGTTTAACTGATTATTATACTGAGCAAAAAGACCAGTCTCGTGCAGCAGCTTCAGCAAATGCCACAATGAGCGGCATCCAAACTTTATTTACTTACAAAGGGAATCATTTATTAAACAGAAAGCCAATGGTGGGGGTTGTTACTTACTATAATGCTGCCTCAGGGAAAGGAGCAAAAAAAGCTCAAGATATTCTTGCAAAGGCACCTGAAAAGACTAGTGATGAAGAAGAAGGCACATCATCAACTTATGATGCTACAGCCCCTCAAGATAAAGCCGGCTTATCAACAGGCGCAGGTTATGGAGATGATGACGAAGACGACAATTTTTAGTCTCTTTGTATTTTTTATAAGCTTTTCCGTTAATGGTGCTGAGCTTGTGAAGAAAAGCTTTCAGATTAAGTCTCATTATGATGCTGCTCAGTTAAATTTAAAGGCTGAATCAGCGACTATCAGAATTGTAAGAGACTATGCGTTTTTATCTGCAGTTGGCAGTATAAAAAATCAAAATTTGAATAAAGAATGCTGGAAAGAATACATCACAAATAAAAAAATTATTTTTGATGTATCTCACGTGAACAAAAAAATTCAAAAAAAAACTAACAAATTCTATTATTTTGAGGTGACCTTTGATCCTAAATTAGTAAATCTAAGTTCAGGAAATAAAGAAGGCCTTTTTATCATATGGTTCTAAAAATTTAAGATCCTAAG
>NYWQ01000057.1 GCA_002685115.1 Flavobacteriales bacterium
AGGTAAATGCTTTCCCTGTCATGGGTCAGGATGTTTATTGTGGATGTACTCAGGCTTCTTTCGGAGATACATTGTCCTTTTACATCAAGTATTTTGACGATTTTATTCAAATCAAAAATGTTCCACCTGTGGTTTATATCCCTAATTTATTGGTTGATAATTTTGAATCCACAACATTTGCTTATTTTGGTGGCGATAGTATAGTGTTTGGTTGTACAGATTCTTTAGCAATCAATTACAACGCAGAAGCAACCAATGATGACAGTTCTTGTGAATATGAAGTTGTTGTATCTGAAGTTACTATTTCTGAGATTCAAGGTACTTCAGATGTGTCACCTTATGTTGATCAAACCGTAGCTACTTCTGGTGTTGTGACTGCTGTAGCTCCTGCAGGTTACTTTTTACAAGAAACTTCAGCTGCTTGGTCTGGTGTATACGTTTACGACAGCGAAAATGTACCAGAATTAGGAAGTATGGTTTCTCTTCAAGCTGATGTTGTAGAGTATTATGATATGACTGAATTAAAGAATGTAAGTAATTTTACAACATTGGATATTTCAACAGTAATTACACCCCTTACGGATTTAAGTGCTCCTATATCAGAAAGTCTTGAAGGTTGTTTGATTACGCTTTCAGGTGTTTGTTCTATAGCCTCAAATGACTATGGTGAAGCTACTTTTGCAAACGTATCTTTAGATGCTCAAACATTTATTGTAAATGATTTAATTTACAACCACGAATTTGTTGAAAGTGAATCGTACCAGATTACGGGTGTGGTTGAATACAGTTTCAATGAATTTAAATTATGTCCTAGAGATGCTTCTGATGTTTCAATGCTGGTTTCTGTTGACGAAATTACTGCAGCAAATACCAAGGTATTTGTAAATGCTTCAGTATTAAATATTGTATCTGAAATAGACGGCGTACAAAACTTTGAAGTGTTTGCAATTAGTGGTCAACGTGTGCTGTACGGACAATTTGATGGTCAGTTGTCTTTACCTGTCTCTATGCTTAATGATGCGATTTACTTAGTTAAAGTAGGGAATCACGTTCAAAAAGTTATCAAGTATTAATACATTCTTTTACTCATAAAAAAACGCCCTTAGGGGCGTTTTTTTTATTCAATTCAGTTCATTTAACCACCTTTCTTTTTGGCTTTGTAATTCATTTCAAGAAGTTTGGCTAGTATTTTATCTCTAAAATCACCTTGTAGTAAAATTTCGCCATCTTTTACGGTTCCACCAACACCACAAAAAGTTTTGAGCTTTTTACCTAAGTCTTTTAAATCTTCTGTACGGCCCACAAAATCAATGATCGCTGTTACCACCTTTCCGCCTTTTTTTCGGTCTAAAACAATTCGTAAGTCCTGTTCTTTGGGTTCCAGAGTTTCTTCTTCCTCTTCATTTTGGTAATCGTAGTCGAACTTACTATTCGTTGAATAAACGACTCCAGTAATATTTTTTTTCTTGTTTCCCATTTTTTACGGTTGTGGAAGTCTATACATTTTAAACAGCGCTATTTTAAACTTTCTATAATTAAAATACAGACGGTACTTTTAATCTAAGTAAACTTCAATTAAACCTTCTGGACAAGTTAAATAGAGACATTTATTTTCACGATCTAATTTGTCAATTATGGAATCTACTATCGGTATGAGTACTTCTTTAACACCGTTTTCTATACAAAATAGAGGTTGTACAGCTTCATTTACGACCTCTTTCATAACACCTACTTCTCCGAAGTTTTTATCTATTACTGTGTAGCCTTCAATCTCGTGGTAGTAAAATTTATTTCCTTCCATGGGAGGTAAAAAGGATAGAGGTAAGTATAAACCACTTTTGCAAAGTCTTTCTGCCTCAGCTTCTGTATCTATTCCTTCGAAGTGAATGTGAAGAAATCCTTTTTGGGTAAGTTTACAAGAGCTCATAAAAAAAGGAATCAGTTTTCCTTTTAAGTCAAGAAAGACTGATTCCAATTTATTGTATCGTGAAGGATCATCTACGTCTAGTTTAACTAGAAGATCACCTTTGTATCCATGTTTACGGCTTATGTGACCTATGAAGTAGCAATCCTCATGTTGCATTATTCAGCTGCAGGAGTTTCTTCCGCAGCAGGAGTTTCTTCCGCAGCAGGAGCTTCTTCCGCAGCAGGAGTTTCTTCCGCAGCAGGAGTTTCTTCCGCAGCAGGAGCTTCTTCTTCAACTACTTCAGGAGTATTTTTAGCTAGTATGGCTGCTTCTCTAGCTGCTCTAACTTCTTTTTCTGCAGCAAGTGCTTTTGCAGCTGCNTCAGCTTTTGTTTTAGCAATNGCTGANGATTCNTTACCAATTTGTTGAACTTTAGCTTCTAGCCAAGATTCATACTTTGCTAATGCTTGTTCTTCAGTATGAGCATTCTTTTTAACACCATCTAATAAGTGCTTTTTCATCATCACACCTGTGTACGATAAAATTGCTCTAGCTGTATCTGTAGGGACTGCTCCAACTTGAACCCAATAAAGAGCTCTGTCGTGGTTTAAATCAATGGTTGCTGGTGAAGTATTAGGATTGTATAAACCTAATTTTTCGATGTGACGCCCATCACGCTTAGAACGTGAATCTGCNGCTACAATATGGTAAANAGGCTTTCCTTTTTTACCGAAACGTTGCAATCTAATTTTAGTTGCCATAGTTAATTGTTTTAGGGTCCGAAACCCGGTTAATTAANANCCTCTTTCTCGAAGAGTGGCGCAAATATACGTTTAATTGTTTACTTGGCAAACTTCTAGTTTCTTATGATTTAGTCCAACTTAATTTTTTCAATTATTTTGGATTATATAAATTGTTTAGCATCGTATTTAGGCATTTTAAGCAAAAAAAAACACCCTCTGTAGCAGGGTGTTTTTTTTTGTTGGTATTTGTTCTATTTGAGAATTGATCTAGAAATAACAATTTTTTGTATTTCAGAAGTCCCTTCATATATTTGAGTGATTTTTGCATCACGCATCAAACGTTCTACATGGAATTCTTTAACAAATCCATATCCTCCGTGAATTTGTACTGCCTCTGTTGTTATGCGCATGGCCTTATCTGCACAGAATAATTTAGCCATAGCGCCAGATTCGGTAAAATCTATANCCGAATCTTTTTGCCATGCAGCTCTTAAGCACATTAGTCTGGCAGCTTCTATTTCCGTTGCCATATCTGCTAACTTAAATGCTATAGCTTGATGTTCGCAAATTGGTTTACCAAAAGACTTTCTTTCTTTAGCGTATTTTAATGCCANTTCGAGCGATCCAGATGCTACGCCTAGTGCTTGAGCTGCAATCCCAATTCTTCCTCCAGATAATGTAGTCATGGCAAATTTAAACCCAAATCCATCTTCTCCGATACGGTTTTCTTTCGGAACTTTAACATCTGTAAACATTAAAGAATGCGTATCAGATCCGCGTATACCCATCTTATTTTCTTTTGGACCGACAACAAATCCGTCCATGCCTTTTTCCACAATAATGGCATTNATACCTCTGTGGCCTTTANTTACATCTGTTTGGGCAATTACTATATATANAGATGCACTGTTTCCATTTGTAATCCAGTTTTTTGTNCCGTTTAAAAGATAATGATCTCCTTTATCTATTGCAGTAGTACTTTGAGAAGTTGCGTCTGACCCAGCTTCAGGCTCAGATAAACAGAATGCACCAATAATTTCTCCAGTAGCAAGTTTTGTTAAGTATTTTTGTTTTTGAGCTTCGGTACCAAATTTTTCAATACCCCAACATACAAGAGAGTTATTAACCGACATCACTACAGATGCAGATGCATCTACTTTAGATATTTCTTCCATAGCTAATATATAGGCTATGGTATCCATACCACCCCCACCGTACTCTGGTGAAACCATCATTCCTAAGAAACCTAGTTCCCCCATTTTTTTTATCTGCTGATGAGGGAATGTTTGTGTTTCATCTCTTTCTATTACTCCGGGTAAAAGTTCTGTTTGAGCAAAATTTCTTGCAGCATCCCGTATCATTATATGTTCTTCGCTTAATTCAAAATNCATTCTATGTNATTTAAATTATTTTTNTAAAATNTNAACAAAAGTACATTTTTTTTGATGAATTTAGCTNCTTAATATTTTTGTAGCTTGAAAGAATATCATGTAATCGGTTTAATGTCGGGAACCTCACTTGATGGGTTAGATATTGTATTTTGTAGTTTTTCATACGCTTCTTCTTGGAGCTATAAGATTGGAGCTTTTACTACTGTAAACTATTCCATTTCTTTTAAAAATAAGCTCAGGAATGCACCTAATCTTAGTCCAAGTTCAATCTCTCATCTTTCTAGTGAGTTTGGACAGTTTATGGCTGAGAAACTTGCTGATTTTATTAGCTCAAATTCCTTATCAAATATTGANTTAATCGCTTCGCATGGTCATACTGTNTTCCATCAACCAGATAAGGGTATTACCCTTCAAATTGGTTGTCCAAAACCTATTTATAACTTGTTATCTATTCCAGTAGTTTCAGATTTTAGGTCTCAAGATGTTTATTTGGGAGGTCAAGGCGCACCTTTGGTACCTTTTGTCGATAAGGTTTTATTTAATTCTTATGATGCTTGTTTAAATTTAGGAGGCTTTTCGAACATATCTTTTGATTTTAAGGGGAGACGAGTTGCATTTGATGTTTGTCCTGTTAATATTGTATTGAATTTGTGGGCTAGTAAACNGGGCTATGATTATGATGATCAAGGAAGTATAGCCCGCTCTGGTACAGTTAATACAGCTCTTTTAGATCAGTTAAATTCCCTTAGTTTTTACAAAGTAGCCTACCCTAAATCTCTTGGTTGGGAGTGGGTACAAGAATTTATTCTTCCGCTATTAAATAATTCAAATTTATCAGATATTGATGTTCTTCGAACTTTTACTGAGCATGTTGCGCAACAACTAGTCTCGATTTTTTCTCAGTATAGTTTACAAACCGTTTTAGTAACTGGCGGCGGCACATACAACACTTTTTTATTGTACAGAATTCGAGAATTGAATCCGGCTGTTCGTTTTGAGATTGATTCAAATATTATAGAAAGTAAGGAGGCTGTGGCTTTTGCATTTTTGGGTTTAATGAGACGTTTGAATCATATTAATGTGCTAAGTTCGGTTACGGGCTCTGTTAAAGACCATTGTTCTGGTTCTTTATTTCCCGAAGATTTGTAAATTGCATCAAAATTAGAATTATGAAATTAAAAAGAATAATTTGGCTATTGGTTTTTCCTCTTGTTTTTGCCAATTGTGACGATGAAGCTACAGAAGATTTGGTTGGTTGTATGGACGAACTGGCTACCAATTATAATCAGGAAGCTGTTCAAGAGGGTGACTGTTCATTCGATCCAGCTGTTGTATTAGTGAGTAACCAATGGATTATTGAATCTGCTACTGCGGAGTTTTCTGGTACAACAATAAATTTGTTAGATTTAACAGAAGCTATTCCAGTTTGTACACACGATAACTTATTTCTTTTTTCAGATAGTAATGAAGTTACTATGGAAGATAACCTTGTTCTGTGTGAAGATGGCGAAGAATCTGTTTTAGACCTTTCGGGTTCTTGGCTTATTGAAGAGGATGTTTTGACTATAGAAAATGGTGCTGAAGTATATGTTTTGTCGATTTATAATTTAACAAATACCTCGATGGATTTACGATTTGATTATAATCTTGATCTCAACGGTACTCTTTTTCCAATTCCTGCAAATATTAGATTTGTTTCGAATCAATAGCAGACTAAAAATTATAAATTACCTTTTTTTATTCCCTAGTATTCCTCAGTATTTGCTTTAAATTGAAGCGTTTGTTCACTTGCCATTTTAATTGCGTATCCTTTTCCAGCTTCAAGATTGCCTATGGCATTGAAATTCCAAGTAGGTAAATAGGCGTCGCCAGCCCCATTTTTCACAATTTCTATTTCTGAGTTAATGCTTTGAAGTACTGCAATACAATCAGCAGGGTATGTTCTTAAATACCCTATTAAACTCCAACTAGCTCTTATGGTAATGGGGTTTTCTTCTGGTAAATTATACAATCCATAAAGTTCTAAAACAGAATTTTCACTGATTTTAATAAGATAGGCATCTCCATAAATCATTTCTCCAATTCCATTAAAACTCCATTCCGGTAAATAAGCTAACCCTTGGTAGTCTTTAACAATAATTAGACGCTCTAAAATTGGATTCAGTACTGTATCAATACTCATTTCATCTAAAGTAAGAAAACTTGAAAATAGACTCCAGCCAGCTGGTAATTCAAGTAATTGACTTGAAGTTTCTTGAATTACAGAACCTTGAATAACGGCAGAAATACCATTACTTGCGAATTCTCCTTGGTTTGGCATTGCGCTTGAATAATTTATTTCGCAGTTGTAGTATATGTCTTCAGAACGATCCCATACTTTTACACGAAGTGTTTCTCCTTCTTGATAGCCATCAATTTCATCTGTTGTCGTATCATCACCTTGGATCGCTATTGCTATTGTTGTTTCTTCCCAAATTATGTATCCAGCACATTTTTCTATTCCTAACTCATTTGTATAGAAAACACCTATCACATCCAAATTAGCAATTAGTGAGTCAACTAAATTAAAAATGACACCCTGTGGGAAGACTAATGTATGATTTGAGCCAGTTAGGTTAAATTCAAATAGTTCAGGTACTTCTATGAAGTTGCAAGAGCCGTCATCTAAGTTTGCTGTTGGGTCGAAATTTAAAGCCATTTCATCTATGCATCCCAAAAATAGACATGAATTGTCGTCTTGATTTGCATTGGAATCATAATTTGAAGCTATTTCTTGTGTGCAACCTAAAATAATACATGAATTGTTTTCTTGAGTTGCATTCGGATTGTAGTTAGACGCATTTATATCAGTACATCCTAAAATAATACAAGAGTTATCATTTTGAGTTGCATTTGGATTATAATTTGTAGCCGTTTGTTGTGTACACCCTAAAATAATACAAGAGCCATCGTCTTGATTTGCGAGATTATTATAGTTTGATGCAGTGGGATCTGTACATCCAGATACAGTTGAGCAGTTCGCCACTGTGAAACTTTCTAAAGAACCATTTCCTGATGGATTTACATTGTTTGCAATAATTGAATTACTGCAATCTCTAACAGTGTAGGAACCTCCATTCCATCCATCACCATATGAGTCTATCGCTTGAAAAGTATAGCTTCCATCTTCCAAACATACAGGCGTGTTATAGCTTGAGTTATTGCTGTAAATACCGCCACCTCCGGCAATACCCTCTCCTGAACTGTTCAGCATTACCCACGAAATTTCGTTTGCATAACTACCTGTTTGAATTTCAACTTGACTTAGTTCTGAATCACACGAGGGATCCTCTAAAATTCCGGTAGCAATTAAGTTCTCAGCTTGCCATAAATTTATTCGTCCACCAAGTGCTGAGTGAAGGGATGCATGAACTCTTGCTCTTTGTCCTTGGGTAAACATATTGGTGCAATCTGTGTAGTCCATATAATTTTGAACATTATCTAAGGACCCGCATGTGTTTTGATTGGTGTTACACCCATAAAGTGTTCCAATAGTGTTAGGGGTGTCGTTAACGTTATCATCATAATTGCAATTTTCTTGTAATTCAGCGTCATTAGAATCGCCCCAGGTGTGTGCTAAATTTAGGTAGTGTCCGATTTCATGTGTTAAAGTAGTCGCAGAAAAATTATTGGAAGTTGATGTGCCTGTTGTGCCAAATTGGGTGTGTCGACAAACAATTCCTTCATTTCCGTTTGGGGCTGTTCCTGGATAATAGGCGTAAGCTCCAGCACCACTCTCTATATTGTCTACGACCCAAATGTTTAAATACATGTCCGTATTCCATAGTATTAAACCCTTTACATTTTCGTCTGCATTATCTGTAAAGTCAGATTGTGTTCTTGTAATTCCTGTAGTTGTATTTCCATTAGGATCGAGATTTGCCAATTCGAAACTTATATTTAGGTTAGATTTTATGGAGCTAAAAGCTGCTATTACTGTGTTGTAATCAGAGTTAGATGCGTTAAAGTCTTCATTAATAGCAGTTAGGGCACTATTTACTTGATTTGTAGAGATGTTTGAGTATGAATCGTTGTAAATGATATGGACTACAACTGGAATTGTTTTTTGATTAAAACTAGATCTAGAGTTTATAATCTGCTGAATTTCAGCTTCGTAAGATTGTCGCATTTCTAGTAAGGAGGGCTCTTCTTGATATCTTTCATTCATGTGGTTGTTAAATCCACATGGATGGGATTGAGCTTTGGAGTCTGAAAAAGTTAAAAGTAGTAGGGCTAAGATTAAAAGTTTCTTCATCTTAATAGGAGTGTTTTATATTATTTACTATCTAATCTTATTTAAGTAAAATTCGTTGGTTAATTACTGTTCGTTTATTTCACTTTCCAATTTATACCTAAAGCAAGTAATTTTGGTTTTAAATCGTAACTAATATGTAATAAAAGACGCGTGTTTTCAATCGATATATTCGTTCCTATGTTTAGGTTTATTCCATTTTTATCGAAATCATTTACATAGTATTTACCGAGTGCTTGGGCATAGGGTATTGTGCCATCTTCACTTTCTTCTATACCTCCAGTATCATTGTAAAATTGATACCTAAAATCTTGAATATAGCCTATGCCAAAACAGAAATCTATATCTATAAAATCGGATTCCAATACGCCCATCTGCTGTGGATTAAAGACGGTACCAATGTTGATCATCTTTAAAATATTTTTGCTTCCTTCAGATGTTCGAATTCTTAGCTCATCTCTAGTATTTGGGTCACCTAAGTAGCTGTATTCCTTGTCAAATGAGAGTCTGTTCCATTTTAGGTGGGTGTAAAAACCAAATATTTCTTCTTTTTTTATTGTATAAACATTAAAGCCAAAAGGAATTTCTTTAAAACTTGTAATCATTCCCAAAGCAGCATAACTATCGTTACGAGTTGTTTGTGCTTGAGACAAACAGTAGCTAGATACTAGAATTAAAAATAATAGTTTTTTCATAATTTAGTTGCTTTTGGCAATCATATGTTCTAAAATTTCTGCTGCAGCTTTTGCAATTACAGTACCCGGACCAAAAATACCTACCACTCCAGCTCTAAATAAGTAATCGTAGTCTTGCACAGGTATAACTCCTCCAGCAACAACCATAATGTCCTCTCTACCCAAATTTTTTAATTCTTCTATAACATGAGGAACAAGCGTTTTGTGTCCCGCTGCTAATGAAGAAATACCCAATATATGAACATCGTTTTCTATCGCTTGTTTGGCTGCTTCCTTTGGGCTTTGGAAGAGTGGGCCAATGTCAACGTCAAAACCAAGGTCTGCAAAAGATGTTGAAACTACTTTTGCGCCTCTGTCGTGTCC
>NYWQ01000058.1 GCA_002685115.1 Flavobacteriales bacterium
CAGTCCATCGAATACTATAGAACCTTTTTCAGGTGCATGCAAACCCAACAAGCATTTTAGCAAAACCGTCTTACCTGAACCGCTCTGCCCGATAACCAAATTCGTTTTGCCCTTTTCAAATGTAAACGATAAATCTTTTAGTATTTCGTTGCCAGAAAATGACTTGAATATATTAGAAATCTCAATCATTAGTTTAGAAGTAACTGGGTTAGTAAGTAATTTAAAACTATGATTACAACAGAGCTGTAAACTACAGCTTTAGTACTCGATTTACCTACCTCTAACGCACCACCATCTGTGTAAAAACCATGAAAAGAAGAAACAGTGGCGATTACAAAACCAAACAAAACGGTTTTAATAATTGCGTAAACAGCTTTAAACGGAATAAAATCGTATTGAATACCTGAAACAAATTAAGCAATTGTACACTCACCAGAAAGCGTACCAGCCAGTAAGCCCCCCATTATTCCTGTAAACATGCTTAATACAATAAGTAGCGGATTAAAAAACACCAATGCAAATATTTTTGGTCGTACCAGGTAAGTTGCAGGGTTTACACCCATAACCTCTAAAGCATCAATTTGCTCGGTAACCTTCATTGTACCGATGCTGGAGGCTATATTAGAACCAATTTTACCTGCGAGCAGCAAACTTATAATAGTTGGAGAGAATTCTAATAAGATGGCGTCTCTAGTGGCATACCCTATTAAAATTTTTGGCATAAAACTCGAGGTCATGTTTGCTGCAGTTTGAAGAGTTACTACAGCACCGACAAAAAGAGACATAAAAACCACAAAAGTAAGAGATCTAAAACCCAACTCATAAATTTCTTTTAGGACCAATCGATACATTACCGACTTTCGTTCAGGCTTTCTAAATACATCGATAATAAAAAGGATAAACTTACCTAAAGAAGCAATTAAGCCCATAAAACAATTTTTATTTAAAATATATGTAAATTTACAAAATCCACCAGTAAATAACCAATTTTTACCTCATACATGAATACAAAAAATTCAAAAAAAGCACTTTTTTTAGTTCTTGCGTTTGCATGCTCAATTTTACTGAATTCTTGCGCAGCCTTCAAGTCTTGTGATTGCCCAGGCTTAGAAGGGCTTAATAAAAAACATACCCCTATTCAAAACTCATAAATTGCAGTTAAAAAAACCTTCTATGACTTGGTAGAAAACGAAGAAAAAAAAAGATAATCTATGGAAAAGCCAGTAAAAGAATCCGAAAATAAAAATGAACTAAACGGCTTAATCCATCAATTAAAAAGCCTAATTAAAAACTCCTCTCAACTACTCAAGACGACTTTGAGGTTTAATGACGAGAACATAAATCACGAGGAAATTCGTAATAACATCCTAAAAGACATCACGTTTAAAGGATACAATGTTTGGATCTTGATTTGCTCGATTGTAATCTGCTCAATTGGCCTAAATATAAATTCTTCCGCTGTTGTAATTGGTGCCATGTTAATCTCGCCATTAATGGGGCCTATTTTGGGCGTTGGTCTATCCGTTGGAACAAACGACATTCTTAACTTTAAATTATCTCTTCAAAATTTTTTGATTGCATTAGGTATTAGCTTACTTACCTCCACCGTTTTCTTTTTAATAAGCCCACTAGAAGATGTTCAAAATGAATTACTTGCGAGAACTCAACCAACTTTACTAGACGCTTTACTAGCAGCTTTTGGAGGGCTGGCAGGTATTATAGCAATCAGCCGAAAGGATGCTAGTAATGTAATTCCTGGAGTGGCAATAGCCACTGCACTAATGCCACCAATTTGTACTGCCGGTTACGGATTGGCAAACGGAAATTTTAGCTTTTTTCTAGGTGCACTCTATTTATTTTTACTGAATTCAGTGTTTATTAGTCTCGCCACTTTAATTATTATCCGATACTTACGCTTTCCATACATATCATTTGTAGATAAATTGACAGAAAAGAAAGGCAAAAGACACATTACACTAATCAGTTTAATTATTATAATTCCAAGTGCCTTTCTATTTTTTGAGGTTACACAGGAGTCTATGTTCCTTCGTCGTGCCAGCTCATTTACACAAGAGTTTATTGAATACCCCGGTTCAGAAACGATAAATCAGAAGCTAAATTACAGTAAAGAAGGATCTACCATAGAAGTATTTATGATAGGAAAACAAATACCAGATGATGTTATAGAAGCCTGGAAAAATAAATTAGTAAAATCGGATTTACAAAGCACCGAACTTAAAGTCATACAAAATCAAAACAATAGTGAAGAACTTGTAGGATCAATTGGAGATCGAGTTAAATCTGGAATAATTAAGGAACTTTATCAAAATAATGTCTCGGAATTAAGGTCTAAGAACCTCAAAATACAGAATCTTACCAATGAAATAAAAAATCTACAAGGTGCAAAAATTGATTGGATACAACTGCAAAAAGAAATTTTTATTCAATACCCTAACTTGGAGAACTTAACCTACGGCTCAACTATTAGACTAGACTCTATCTCATTAGACACTATACCTACGCTACTCCCAATATGGAAAGATGAAAACCAATCAAACCAACTTAAAAGATGGCTTCAGGTAAGAATTGGGCAAGATAAAATTCAAGTAATAGATCAGAACAAATTTTAACAAAAAACACACTTAGTAAGCATTCTAATCCTTAATTTTGCATTTATAAATCTTACCCACTTGAAAAACAAGATTAAAGATTACAGTCAATTAGCAAAACTACGCCTCTCCAGCACTGTTGTGTTTTCTGCATTAGTGGGGTACTTACTAGCCGTAGATCAAGTTGACTTCAAAATCTTATTTATGTTACTTATTGGAGGCTTTATGGTCGTAGCATCATCTAACGGCTTTAATCAAGTTTACGAAAAAGAAACCGATAAACTAATGAATAGGACAAAACAAAGACCTATTCCAGCGGGAAGGATGCAATCCTCTGAAGGCTTACTATTCTCTAGTATTTTAGGGCTTATTGGCATTCTAATTTTATACTATATAAACGCAAAATCTGCCATGTTTGGAGCTGCTGCGCTCGTTTTATATGCAGCTGTATACACACCCTTAAAAACTGTAAGTCCTATCGCTGTATTTGTTGGGGCATTCCCCGGAGCCATTCCTTTTATGTTGGGTTGGGTAGCTGCAACAAATCAATTTGGCATTGAATCTGGGACATTATTTGCCATACAATTTCTTTGGCAATTCCCTCATTTTTGGGCTATAGCTTGGATGTTAGACGAAGATTACAAAAAAGCAGGCATTAGAATGCTTCCATCGGGAATGAAGGATGAGAAAACAGCTTTTCAAGCCATGCTTTACACGATTTGGTTAATTCCAGTATCTATTATGCCTTTTGTGTTCCCTTACATTGGCATAGAGAGCAAACTAATACTCACTCCTTACGGCGCCTTATCCATATTACTTATGGGTGTATACTTGTACAAAAAAAGCGCTTTACTACTAAAAAATTGCGACCATTCTTCGGCAAAAAAGCTCATGTTTGGCAGCTTAGTTTACTTACCAGTAATTCAAATTATTTATTTAATCGACAAATACGTTTTACAATAGATGAGCGATAGCAAAGAACTCCAAAAAAGAAAAACAAGAAAACCATTACTTTTCATTTCCATGATCAGTATTGTTATGTTATTTATAGGACTAACCTCTGGTTATATTGTACGAAAAGCAGAAGGTAACTGGATGGATTTTGACTTACCAGATGCTTTTTTTCTGAGCACTGCAGTTATTATACTGAGCAGTATAGCCATACAAAAAAGTTTGCAAGCTGCAAGAGCCAACAATACACCAATGACGATAAAACTTATGGGCGTCTCGTTTATACTCGGATTGGCTTTTACAATACTTCAATTTGAAGGCTGGTCTCAAATGCACGATATGGGTGTATTCTTTACCGGTAAAAGCAGCAATGCCGCAGGTTCTTTTGTATACGTAATTACACTGGTACACCTGATACATTTAATCGCAGGTTTAATTTCAATTTTGGTCATGTTTTTTAATGCCCGTCAAAATAAATACACGCTAAACAATGTATTAGGATTAGAGCTTGGCGTTATCTTTTGGCACTTTCTTGGCGGCTTATGGCTTTACCTATTTTTATTTTTACTGCTCACTAGATAAACACAAAAACAAAACAATGCTTCATATTTAGAAATAATCTAAACAAAGCAATGAAGACTGAAAGAAAAGAATAGTCTTTTCTCTTATCAAGGAAAGCATTACATTTGCATCGCTTAAGAAATGTTCTTTAAAATAAGAACAATAAAAAAACTATAAATTACCTAAGCTAACACATAGTATGGCATCACAAGCAACAACAGAAAGCGTTTGGCGCGGAGGAGTAAATCCTTTTAAAGCAAGTTACGGAAAAATGATGATGTGGTTTTTCTTATTAACAGATGCCTTAACATTTTCGGGTTTTTTAGGCGCATATGGGTTTTCGCGTTTTAAATACGCAGAAACTTGGCCGCTGGCAGAAAATGTATTCACACATTTTCCAGGTGTACATGGCGACCAACCATTGCTTTATGTAGCCTTAATGACATTTATTCTTATTATGAGCTCGGTAACAATGGTACTTGCTGTTCATCATGGAAAAAACATGGACACTAAAAAAGTAGCCTGGTGGATGGGTTTAACCGTTTTAGGTGGCGTCATCTTTATAGGCTCTCAAGCCTGGGAATGGATGCACTTTATACATGGAACTGCAGAAGGTGCACTTCACCTAGCAGATGGTAATATAGCTAAAATTATAGCCGCAGGAACAGAGGTTATGGGCCAAACCTACAACTATGATGTACTGAGATTGGGTGCCGAAAAGTTTATTACGGATCCATTAACCATTGCAACTTTAAGTGAAGGTGCTGAGCATGTTTACGGAGCGAACATGATTGTTAATGAATACGGGTTGCCTCAATTTGCAAACTTTTTCTTTTTCATCACAGGTTTCCATGGATTTCACGTATTTACAGGAGTGTTATTAAACATGATTGTATTTATTAACGTTCTGTTTGGTACGTACGAAAAAAGAGGACATTACGAAATGGTTGAAAAGGTAGGTCTGTACTGGCACTTTGTAGATTTAGTATGGGTATTTGTATTTACTTTTTTCTACTTGGTTTAACAAAGGAGTAGTCTCATTAATTAACTTTTAAAAACACGCTTTAGCTATGTCACACGATTCTCACGGAGGTACAAAACAAATTTGGGTTGTTTTCTGGATACTTTTAGCGCTAACCACTGTAGAAGTTGCCTTGGGTATTTTTAAACCCGTAAGTTATGAAGTACTAAAATGGACTTTTATAATACTTACACTCGTTAAAGCATACTACATTGTAGCCTATTTTATGCATGTAAAACATGAGACGAAAGGCTTTGCTTGGACTCTGGCGCTTCCTACATTTATACTCATACCTTATTTATTGTTTATTCTTCTAACAGAAGCTAGTGAATTGATATAGAATGAAACAAACATCTAAAATTACGAAGGGGGTAGTACTATTTACAATATTAGTACTACCCTCTCTTTTGTACCTCTACCTTACATCGGGCAAACACAANNTTGTTTACTTGCCTATTGTTGCATCTCAATCTCAAAATTACCTTCCTTTAATTGAGGAAGACAGACAAGGAAACCCAAGTCATCATTTTATTCAAGACTTTCCACTAACAGAAACACTAAATTTTAGAGATTTAGACTCTAAAATCAAACTCGTTTTCTTCTCTAATGCCAAAGACACACTCACTTCAAAACTTATTGGCTACATGTTGGAGACGGAAGTTTGGGAATACCTTGGGAATTATGAGGATCTTTATTTTCTGAATTTTATTATTGAAGATTCTTTACATGTTTTTAACGAAGCGCTATTCTCAGAAAATAAAATACCAACAAAACAATGGATTAATGTTCCATTAAAACTCGACTCTTTAAGCAANTTAATTGATGACAACATCCTAGTTGGTGCAATCAAATCTAAAATCAAAGACCAAGAAGAAGAACGTTTTGGAGAAACAATTATATGCGATAGAGAAGGTAGGATTAGAGTGGGTTACAACAACTCTGATGAAACAATGTTTACTTACAACAACCTAAGTAAATTTGAAGTAAAACTCCTAAGAGACGATCTAAAATTGTTGTTAGCAGAATACCAAAGAGAATTAAAAAAGAAAAATGACTAAGCTATTTACCATTTTGCTTTGTATTGCTGGGCTGCTNTCTTGTAACACAAGAAAAGTAGAACCATTGGCTTTTGTTGGCCCTAAAGAAACGAATGGCAAAGAGACTATTTACCATACGATTCCGAAATTTGAACTGATCAATCAAGACAGCGATACGATACAAAATTCTGATTTGGCAGGTAAAGTTTATGTAGCCGATTTTTTCTTTACAACCTGCCCTTCTATATGTCCTGTAATGACAAACAACTTAGTAAAAGTTCAAAGAGCCTTTAAAGACAACCCACAATTCGCTCTAGTTTCTCACACAGTAAATCCAGCTTACGATCGAGAAAACATATTAAAAGAGTATGCAGCCAAAATGCATGCAGACACAAAAAACTGGGACTTTTTAACAGGAACAAAAGAAGCAATATACAATACCGCTTTTTACGGTTACTTTGCCAACGCAGGTGAAGACGAACTAGCTCCAGGAGGATTTCTTCATTCAGAATATTTCATTTTAGTAGATAAAAAAGGTAGGGTACGCTCTGGTTATGACAGCCAAGGAAATGCAAAAGGTGTATACGATGGAACAAACGACCAAGATGTACTCCAATTGATAAATGATATTAAAACCTTGTTAAAAGAATAAAACGAAGATGAACAACAAAAAAGCCACACGTATAATATACGGTACATCTGCCGCTGTATTAGGTTTAGTAGTACTTTTGTACAACTTACCACAGGCACAAAATATACCAGAATTTGTAAAGCACTTACCTAAGTTACACGCCAGTATTAATGCAACTTGCTTTGTACTTCTCCTCCTGTCTTTACGAGCTATAAAACAAAAGAAAACGGAGCTTCATAAAAATTTAAACCTTACAGCATTTGCGCTNTCTTCTCTGTTTATTCTGTCTTATGTAACCTACCATTCATTTGGAATTGAAACCTCTTTTCCAGCAGACAACCCTATTAGACCTGTGTATTTGTTTATTTTAATCAGTCATATTTTACTTGCGAGCATAGTACTACCGCTTGTACTACTTTCATTTTACAAGGCAATTACAGGCGATATCGAAGGGCATAAGAAAGTAACAAAGTGGAGTATGCCAATTTGGATATATGTAACACTCACAGGAGTACTTGTCTATTTAATGATTGCTCCATACTACAGCCTATGANGCTAAAAAAANACATAAAAACNCTTTTACTTTTAGTAACTAGCTTNGTTTCTAACACGCTATTTGCCCAGGGCTGCGCTATGTGTAAAGCGGTTGCAGAAACGAGTATAGCTGGAGGTAATAGTCAAGGTGCAGGACTCAATGCAGGCATACTTTACATTATGGTGTTTCCGTATATTTTAATTGGTGTAGGTTTCTTTTTCTGGTACCGTCATCGCAAACAAATGCAAAGCGAGCAAGAGTCTTAACAAGAGTTAACATTAATACGTTTCTATTATTAGTACATTAGCTCTAAATTAAAACGCACAATTTTATGAAAGTTACCAATACCCTAGTTTTTCTTCTCACTTTTGCTACTGTACAAGCACAACAAACCTGGAGTCTAGAGGATTGCATAAATCATGCATTGGTAAACAACATCGCTCTAAAACAAAGCGAGCTCACCATTGAACTCAATGAAAATGCACATACACAATCCAATCTTCAATTATTACCATCCATAAATGCGAATACTTCTGCCTTCAAAAATACCGGTAGGTACATTAACCCAATTACAAATCAATTTATTGAAGAAGTTAGCACCTCACTAAACTTGTCTTTCTCTTCCAACCTNACTCTGTTCAANGGTTTCAAAAACATAAATCANATAAAAAAAGCTGCAAACGAGGNCCTTAAAAGCACCTATGACTTGGAGTCTGCAAAAAACGAACTCATTAGTAGCATTGCCTTAAGTTATTTGCAAATNTTATTCAACGAAGAAGCATTCCTAACTTCTAAAGAACAATTCAACTTAACAAATGCGCAAGAAGCAAGAATTAAAACTCTTGTTGATGCAGGTTCGCTAGCCAAAGGAGAACTCTTGAACATCCAATCTCAAAAGGCATTGGAAGAACAACAACTTGTGCAAACAGAAAACCAACTCAATTTATCGAAACTGCAATTGGCACAATTGCTAGATTTAGAAAATTACCAAGAATTGGAAATCAAAGCTGAAATAATTAAAATTCCTAAATTGAAGCTAAAAGAAAATATAGATGAAGATTTTCAAACTGCTTTAAAAGTACAAAGTTCTGTAATAGCGAATGAATTAGCCATTAAAAGTGCTAATTTAGACTACCGTATAGCTACTGCAAATTATTTACCAACATTAAGTTTAGGCTATTCAAACAGCACATTNTATTCAAACAATGTGAAAGANATGTTTACCTTTAACGAACAATTGANNAACAATCTTCAAGGNGGNNTATCNCTTAGATTAACCATTCCNATATTNAACAACTGGAACTCTAGAACTGCGGTAAACCAAAGTAGAATTCAAATAGAAAACAGTAGACTAAATGCGCAACAAACAAAAAATCAGTTGCGCAAAAACATGGAACAAGCCTATGCAGACCAATTGGCTGCCTTCAAGAGNCTGCAAGCTGCAGAAAAGGCAGCCGATGCTTTTGAAGAATCGTNTGGATACATAAGCAACCGTTANGAATTGGGNATGGTGAATAGTTATGAGTTTAATGAGGCTAAAAACAAATTCATCAAAGCAAAATCTGACGAACTTCAAGGCAAGTACGACTTGATTTTCAAAATTAAATTATACGAATTTTACACCGATTTAACTTTCGAGCTATGACAAAGAAATCAGCAATAATTATTGGTTTAGTAATCCTATCAGTAGTACTAATTGGCGCAAAGAAACTAGGTTACATTGGTGGAACAGACTTAATTACAATAGAAACTGAAGAAGTTTTTATTGGAAAAATAACTGAAACAGTTCCTGCAAATGGAAAAATCCAGCCCGAAATGGAAGTAAAAATCTCTCCAGATGTCTCAGGAGAAATTACAGAATTAACCGTACAAGAAGGCGACTGGGTAGAGCAAGGCGATTTATTACTACGCATTAATCCTGAAATGTACCTAGCTAACTTAGACCGAATGAAGGCGAGTTTAAACAATATGAAGGCCAATTTAGCGCAGCANAAATCTCAGTTAAAAAATACAGAGTTAAATCATTTTAGAAATAGCAGTCTCTTTAANCAAGGCGCAATAGCATCGTTAGAATTTGAAGGAAGTGAAAACGCNTATGAAATGGCTCAACTTGCAGTAGANGCNTCTCAATTTAATGTAAAAAGCGCCGAAGCATCCTTAAAAGAAGCACAAGATAATTTAAACAGAACTTCTATTTACGCCCCAATATCAGGCACAATATCCCGCTTAAATATTGAACAAGGAGAACGAGTAGTTGGNACAGCNCAAATGACGGGTACAGAGCTCTTANGAATTGCAGACCTNNACCATATGGAAGTTGTGGTTGACGTAAGCGAAAANGACATTCTAAGAGTAAAATTAGGAAATGAAGTAGAAATAGATGTNGATGCTTACATGAAAGAAAAATTTGTTGGCGAAGTTACCGAAATAGCCAATTCGGCAAACCTNATAGGAACATCGGCAGATCAAGTCACCAATTTTNAAGTAAAAATTAGAATTCTAAAAAGCTCATACAAGCACCTACTNAACNNTCAAAAACAACCCTTTAGACCNGGCATGACAGCTTCTGTAGCTATCCAAACGGCAACAAAAGAAGGAATTAATTTAGTNTCTATACAATCTGTAACNACAAGGAAAGACAGTAGCTCGGTTGCTGTAAACACTAAAAACAAGTACACAGCGACTAATGCTGATAAAGAACCTTTTGAATGTGTTTTTGTACACAACAATGGACAAGTAAAATTGGTTGCGGTAGAAACAGGAATTCAAGACGATCAAAATATTGAAATAATATCGGGATTAAACCCCGGAGATGTAGTTGTAAATGCCCCTTACAGTGCCGTGTCTAAAAAACTTAGAAACAGCATGAAAGTTGAACTTTTAAGTGATGAAGAATAAATCGTAAAAAGCAGTGTTTGGTTGATTTCAAAAACCATAAAATTTTAGTCTTTTAGCTTACAAAGGGTACGCATCAAATAAGCACCTTATCAAAATTACTCTAGTATTTTCTTACATTTACTTTTTAATTTAATAAACAAAAAGGAATGATCGCTAAAGTACTCTATAAAGATGGCTTAAGAACGCAAGCAAAACACATACAGTCTGGTAATACAATTACAACCGACGCACCTATAGACAACAATGGCAAGGGAGAGGCATTCTCTCCAACCGATTTAGTAGCCTCGGCATTGGCATCATGCATGCTTACCATTATGGGCATAAAGTCTGCACAACTAAATATTTCTTTAGAAGGAACCACTGCAGAAGTAGAAAAAATAATGAGCTCAAACCCGAGAAGAATTGCCCAAATAATAATTCATATTAAAGCCCCAATAGCATTAGATAAAAGAGTGCAAATAATGTTGGAAAAAGCAGCGCTTAACTGTCCAGTTGCAAAATCTTTATCAAAGGATTTAATCAGCAAAACGCATTTCTCTTGGCTTTAATTTCTTAGATTACATTTTTATTTATATTTACAAAAATTACAATATGAGAATCTTCCCTCTTTTGGTATGTGCACTAATATACACATTCACTTTTGCTCAAGACGATAAAACGTTACGATCAATTTATGACATGGCACTAACTAAAAGTGAGGCATATGATAACCTTAGATACTTATGTAAAGACATAGGCGCAAGACTTAGTGGTTCATCAGAAGCAGACAGTGCTGTTGCATGGGGAAAAAGAACGCTAGAGAGCTTGAACCTTGATACGGTTTACTTACAAGAGATCACAGTTCCGCATTGGGAAAGAGGTAAAAGAGAAAAAGTATACTTCTTTAATGAAAAAGGAAAAAACGCTCTCAAAGTTTCTGCTTTAGGAGGATCTGTATCAACCGGATTGAATCAATTTATTAAAGGTCAAGTTTTAGAAGTAAAATCTATCGAGGAATTAAATGATTTAGAAGACTCTATGGTTCGTGGAAAAGTAGTCTTTTTTAACAGACCGATGGACCCAAAACTAATTAGTACATTTAGCGCTTACGGTTCTTGTGTAGACCAACGCTATGCTGGTGCAACAGAAGCCTCAAAAAAAGGCGCCATCGCAGTTGTCATTCGCTCAATGAATTTAAGAAATGATGATTTTCCACATACTGGAAGTATGGGATACGAAGAAGGTGTAGACTCAATTCCGGCATTTGCTGTATCAACAAACGATGCAAACTATTTGAGCGAAAATATTAAAAACCACAAAGAACTCGAGCTTAGTTTAAAATCTCATTGTAAAACTTATCCAGATAGAATATCATACAATGTAATTGGTGAGATAAAAGGTTCTGAATACCCAAATGAATACATTACTGTTGGCGGACACATAGACTCATGGGATATCGGAGAAGGCGCACAAGATGATGGCGCAGGAGTGGTGCAATCTATAGAAGTATTGCATCTGCTAAAAATGATGGATCTAAAACCCAAGCATACAATTCGTGTGGTTTTATTTATGAACGAGGAGAATGGAAATAGAGGTGGATTAGGCTATGCAGAAAGAGCCGCTTCAGAAAAAGAAAAGCATTTAATGGCTTTAGAAAGTGATCGTGGTGGTTTTTCACCCAGAGGCTTTTCTATAAATGGAACCGAAAAACAATTGAATGAGATTAGTAAATGGAAATCACTTTTTGAGCCTTATGGAATTCACGAATTTAAAATGGGCTTTGCCGGTGTAGACATTAATCCTTTAAAAGACGACAAAATCTGTTTAATTGGGCTGTCACCAGACTCACAGAGGTATTTTGACCACCACCACTCTGACAATGATATTTTTGAACATGTTAACAAACGTGAACTAGAATTAGGGGCAGCTAGTATGACTTCGCTTATATACCTTATTGACAAATACTGGATTTATTAAATCTGTTAAAAAAATTAAATTCAATTAAAAAATACATAAAATGGATAAAGAAACATTAAATAGAGATTTCAAAAAGAAAACATGGAATGAAATAAAAACCAAAGATTCTTGGCAACTTTTTAAACTTATGTCTGAATTTGTTAATGGGTTTGAAAAAATGAGCCGAATCGGCCCCTGCGTTACCATATTTGGATCTGCAAGAATGAAACCCGATAATAAATACTACCAACTAGCCACCACAATTGGAGCAGAACTCTCTATAAATGGCTATGGTGTAATTACTGGAGG
>NYWQ01000059.1 GCA_002685115.1 Flavobacteriales bacterium
TGCAGGAGATTATTCGACTGAACTTTGGGTAGTAGCAACAGACAAGAATAATGAGATTGATTATTGCTTTTTAGCAGCGTCTTCAGGTGGTGACGGTTGAGATGGCTATGAGACTTATTCTGAAATTAAAGGAGAAACCCTACGAGAACATAAGGTAATCACTTCGATCCTTTAAATTTTGAAGACTATTATCTTCTCAAAAAGGAGCAGTTCATTCAGTTAATGCCGTCAGTAACGTTTTATAGTGAATTTGGGTATGGCTACAATTATAGCTACAACTCNAAAAAAAGTNGCTTTATTGGCTGGCGTTGGTCACGAGTTTAAAAAATCAAATACGAGGTATTTTATTCAGTTAAATTGGGGTAAAGAAAGTAGGCTGCTAAATGCAGGTATTGCCTTGAGAGCCAATTATACAACTATTGCATGCGAAGATTTGATCATCTTAGAACTGGCACTTCAGGCAAAAATCAAACTAGGTAAACTTAAACTTCTAAATCAATTTTCTTATTCCATACCTCTAAAGCAAGACAGTTATATGATGCCTGTTGTAAGTTTCGGATNAGAATACGCAATTCCAGAAAGTTTGCAAAGCATATTCAGTTCTCTAAAATAATGCCTAAAAAAATGTACAGCTTCCTACTGCTTTAATAACGAGCAAAATCAGGTAATTAAACTCAGTTTACCCCGATTGCATTTATCAGTACACATTGCCTTACAAAACGTATCTTTGTTTTGTAATTTAAATTGTTGCTAATGGATCTTTATCTTGCTTTATTTTTGTTTTCCACCNTATGGATTGGCCCATTTTGGNTTGCTATGTTGCTGCATCCAAATGCTCNAAAAACGCATAAATTAATGGAAGGTCCTTGGTTTTTTGCGGGTCCATTACTGCTTTGGTTTTTGATTTTAATTTTTGATACTCAAGGNTTTTCTAACATTGGAGCNNCGTATCAAGNNAACAACGATGCACTCCAAGCATTGGCNNTGAGTTTTAGNAGTAANNCNGGNTTTACCGCNACTTGGGCGCACGTTGTNGTAGGCGATATTTTTGTAACCCGATGGATCTGGANAAAAAGTNTGGAGGTGCCTATGGCTNCTTGGAAAATGAGAATGAGTATATTTTTTGGCGTAATGCTGATGCCTTTGGGGCTTTTGTTGCATGCTTTGTTTACCAATAAAAAAAGTAATCCTTCAAACTTACAGTAGCTAGCTATGCCACAATCGCACGAAAAATACTTGCCACAGCGCATTATTTGCCTTACCGAAGAAACCACCGAAACACTTTACTTATTGGGAGAAGAAGCGCGTATTGTTGGCGTTTCTACTTTTACGGTTCGGCCAGCTCGAGCCAAAAAAGAAAAGCCTACCGTCTCTTCTTTTATCGATGCACATACCCGTAAAATTTTGGATCTTAAGCCCGATTTGGTGATTGGCTACTCTGACATTCAAGCTACTATTGCACAAGAATTAATTAAAAAAGGAATTACAGTTTGGGTAAACAACTACCGAGACATTGAAGGCATTAAAAGCATGATTTTTCAGCTAGGAATACTTGTAGGCCAAAAAGACAAAGCATTAGCCTTACTTAAAACCATACAAGATAAATTTGATGCCCTAAGTAAAGAANTGGCGCAATGGACCGTAAAGCCCAAGGTGTATTTTGAAGAATGGGACTCGCCCATGATCTCTGCCATTTTGTGGGTTTCTGAAATCATAGCTTTGGCAGGTGGAGTAAATGTTTTTGCAGATCTGGGCGAAGCTAGTTTAGCCAAAGATCGAATTNTGAAGGATNCAGATGANGTGCTGCGTAAAAATCCAGATATTATTTTAGCCTCTTGGTGTGGNAAGAAGTTTAACAAACAAGAGCTTATACAAAGAAAGGGTTGGGAGGCAATAAACGCTGTAAAAAACAATAGGATTTATGAAATTCCTTCAGAAATTATTTTGCAACCTGGGCCGGCTTCAGTTCTAGACGGATTAGATGCCATACACGCCATTTTTAAATCTTGGCATTTACATCAAACCGAACAAATTAATCATTAAATTTGCTCATTCAATCGTTTAGGGGAAAAACAAAAAGCATGAATTTACAAGAATGGATCAACTCAGCAGAGGTAAGCATTGTAGACGTTAGAACGCCAGAGGAGTTTGCAGGTGGCAACGTTGCCGGTTCGGTAAACATTCCTTTAAATGAGGTAGAAGCCCGTACAGAAGAATTACGTAGTATGCAACCTTTGGTTTTGTGTTGTTTGTCTGGGGGTCGTTCGGGTCAAGCTACGGGTTATTTGCAATCCAAGGGTTTCGAAAAAGTGCTTAATGGTGGCGCTTGGACCTCAGTTAATGCTCAAAAAAAATAAGGATGTTCACTTTTTTTAAAAAGCTGTTTAAAAAAATAGATTACAAAATGCTTATTGCATCCGGAGCCCAAATAATAGACGTTCGTTCGGAAGCTGAGTACAAATCAGGACACATTNAAGGCAGCGAGAACATTCCGCTGGCACAAATAAAGNAACAGTCTCCAAAGCTAATGGCTTTAAATTGTGTTCTTATTGTGTGCTGTGCCTCGGGTATTCGCTCCGAAAAAGCGAAGTCAATTTTAAGTGCCTCTGGCATCCAAACATACAATGGCGGTGCTTGGTCCTCGTTACAATCTAAAATTTAAATTTATGCGTGCATTACTCAATAAAACTGCTCTATTTTCGTTTTTTATTTCTTCTTTGCTCTTTGTCTTTTGTGGCAATACTCAAAATGTAAAAAACATTTCTGTACAAGAGTTTAAAACGCTCATAGCCTCAGGTAAGGGAATTGTTTTAGATGTGAGGTCGCCACAAGAAGTGGCCAAGGGGCAAATAGAAAATGCCAGTGTGCTTAATTTTTACGATGACGATTTTGAGTCTAAACTCGCTTTTATACAAAAGGATAAACCCGTGTATGTGTATTGTAAAAGTGGCGGAAGAAGTGGTAAGGCTGCAAAATTACTAAGCAAATTAGGGCAATATGAGGTGTACAATTTGTCCGGCGGACTAATGGCCTGGGAAAAGGCAAATTTACCACTTGTTGCAAAGGCTGATATAGTAGACGAACACATAAAGTCCTTTTCGATTTCCGATTTCGATTCGCTGCTTCAAGTACACCAAAAGGTGTTGGTAGATTTTCATACCCAATGGTGTGTTCCCTGCAGAAAAATGGTGCCTATTGTAGATGCTTTAGAAGTTGAGCTNNAAGAGCAGGTTTTNGTCCTGCGCATCGATTTAGANCAAAGCAAAGACTTAGNCGATAAATACAACATTACTTCTGTACCTACTTTTTTNCTTTTTAACAATGCGNNNGAGGTTTGGCGACANGCGGGTNTNATGACCAAGGAAGCCCTTGNNGAGCAANTTCNCTAATCGTGCTATTCTCATTTTACNATCNTTTCTTCTCGAGGATTTTAGTTGCNATCAATNCCCACACAATTAAATCTAGAAATAGCTCTTATTAATCTTGCATTAATTTGTACTTTTGCCTGCTATGAATAAGCTAAAAGTTCGTGAATTAGACTTTGAGATTTACCTCGAAGAAAAGGTTGTAAAAGAGCGTGTTGCATTCTTGGCTAAAGAAATTTATCAAGAGTTGAATGGAGAAGTACCCCATTTTGTNGCTGTTTTAAACGGNTCTTTTATTTTTGCCTCNGACTTACTTCGTGCTTATCCTGGNGATTGNACCATTTCTTTTGTTAAATTAAGTTCTTACCAGGGGGTTAAAACCTCAGGTAAAGTACAAGAGTTAATTGGTTTGGAANCGTTAAAAGACGATCAAACCATTGTGGTGCTTGAAGATATTGTTGATACGGGAACAACGCTCTTAAAAATTGANGAAATTTTTAAACAAAAANAACAGCAATGGAGAATTGCNAGTTTGTTTTACAAACCCGAATCATACAAAGGAAGTGTAAAAGTTAACTTTGTTGGTTTTGAAATTCCAAATGATTTTATTGTCGGTTACGGTCTTGATTACGATGGCTTTGGTCGAAATTTGAAAAACGTTTATCAATTGGCGAAAGCCTAAAATAAGTATATGCTAAATTTAGTTTTGTTTGGACCTCCGGGTGCCGGAAAAGGAACTCAGTCTGCCTTATTAATTGACAAGTACAATTTAGTTCATCTCTCTACTGGTGATATTTTTCGCTACAATATGAAAGAAAACACTGACCTGGGAATACTCGCTAAATCATACATAGAAAAAGGGGCGCTTGTACCCGANGAGGTTACCATTGCCATGCTCGAAGCAGAAGTGAATTCGAACGCTGAGGCTAAGGGGTTTATTTTTGATGGCTTTCCGAGAACGCATACACAAGCAGAAGCTTTAGACGCTTTTTTAGCTTCTAAAGGAGCAGCTATCTCAGCTATGTTGGCTTTAGAAGTAGAAGAGGAAGAGTTGGTTGTTCGACTTTTACAGAGAGGAAAGTCTAGCGGGAGAGCAGACGATCAAAACCCTGAAATTATAAAAAACAGAATTCAAGTTTACGAAAATGAAACCGCAATCTTGAAAGATTATTACAGTGCTCAAAATAAATTTATAGGCGTTAAAGGTGTGGGTTCTATAGCCGACATCACNAGCAGTCTTTGNAAAGAAATTGATACTCTTATCTAGTGGCTGTAAACGGATCAAATTTTGTNGATTATGTAAAGATTCATTGTGCTGCCGGNCATGGTGGNGCTGGCTCTGTGCATTTACATCGTTCTAGGCTTACCGCAAAGGGTGGCCCAGATGGGGGTGATGGTGGACGTGGTGGAAATGTATACCTGCGCGGAAACGATCAAATGTGGACTTTACTTCACTTAAAATACAAAAGACACGTAAAAGCCGGTAGAGGAGGCCCCGGTTCGTCTAACAACAGCTTTGGCGACGACGGCGAAGATAAATACATTGAAGTTCCTCTAGGTACTGTAGTTCGAGATGGAGACACACAAGATATCCTTTTTGAAGTTACCGAGCATGCACAAGAGATCGTCGTTCGTAAAGGAGGTATGGGCGGAAGAGGAAACTCTTGGTTTAAGAACTCAGTTCGTCAAACACCTCGTTACGCTCAACCAGGTACAGAAGGTGAAGAGGGTTGGAATATTTTAGAGCTTAAGGTTCTTGCTGATGTTGGTTTGGTCGGTTTTCCTAATGCAGGAAAATCCACATTGTTGTCTGTGATTTCTGCCGCTAAACCAAAAATAGCCAATTACGCTTTTACCACGCTGGTACCAAATCTTGGTATTGTGGCTTACAGAGACAATCGCTCATTTGTAATGGCTGATATACCTGGTATTATTGAGGGAGCTAATGAAGGGAAAGGGTTGGGGATTCGATTTTTACGTCACATAGAACGTAATTCTACCCTACTTTTTATGGTTCCTGCTGATGCAGACGATATTGCTAAAGAGTTCGCCATTCTTTTAAAGGAATTAGAATTGTATAATCCAGAATTGATGCACAAGGACAAGATTCTTGCCATTTCTAAATCGGATATGTTAGACGATGAGTTGCTAGAGGAACTTGCCAAAACACTTCCTGAGGGCGTTAAAACAGTGTTCTTTTCTTCTGTTGCGCAACAAGGTTTAATGGAGTTAAAAGACCTTATTTGGTCCCAGCTAAATGCTTAGTACTTTATTAAAATGGGATCAAGAGCTTTTCTTGCTACTTAACGGGGCAGGAACTTTAACTTTTGATTCTTTTTGGGTTTTTATTTCTTCCACTAAATCAGCAATTCCTGTGTTTTTATGGGTAATTTTTTTACTGCTAAAAAAATACCGTGTTGCTTTTTGGCAAGGCCTCATACTTATCT
>NYWQ01000060.1 GCA_002685115.1 Flavobacteriales bacterium
AACTTAAGTTAATTTGATTTGAAACCATTTCACTCACCTGATAAGAACCTAAGAAATTAACTGACAAAGGAGCAATCATATAATAACCGAAAGAAATGCCAACAAAAAAAAGAAAGGAGATTACAAACACAATTCCTGAAGCATAGTTGGCTTCCTTTTGTTGCAAGGCTGGCTTAACAAACCTCCATAACTCCCATATTAAGTAAGGAAAGGAAACGATAACTCCTGCTGTAAAAGCAACCCAAAGGTGCATGGTAAACTGGCCAGACATATCCACATTCATCAGTATAAACGGCTGTTCGGTTATGCATAGAACATCGCCCAAATGAAACCATTCTGCGATTTTACAAAGCGCTCTGTAGGTAATAAAATCAGGCTCTTTAGAAGCCAATAAAAGTTGATCAAATAGAAAAGACTTATTTACAAATGCTAAAACTGTAAATACAAGAACAGCTATTGCTGAGCGGATTAAATGCCCTCTCAAAACGCCTAAATGTCCTAAAAAAGACATGTCTGTTTTTGTGGAGACTGTCATATTAAAAAACGCCTTCTTTTAAAATGTCATGTAAATGAATTAAACCAGCGTATTCTTTGTTTTCCATAACAATAAGCTGCGTTATATTATTTAGTTTCATTACTGACAGAGCTTCTGAAGCCAGGCTGTGTGCATCAATTTGTTTGGGATTTTTTGTCATCACATTTTTGGCCGTAATACCTGATAAATCAGTGGTTTTTTGAAGCATTCTCCGCAAATCACCATCGGTTACCAAACCTACAACTTCTGTATGGTCTAAAACAACAGCAGCTCCTAAACGCTTTGATGATATTTCTATAATAACATCCTGTAAAGTAGTATTTATATTAACTTGTGGTTTTACTTGTGTTAAAAGATCATGAACTCTTAGGTATAATTTTTTACCTAATGAGCCGCCCGGATGGTATTTGGCAAAATCATTACTTGTAAAAGAACGCATTTCTAACAAAGCTACGGCTAAAGCATCGCCTAAAACCAATTGAGCAGTTGTGCTCGTTGTGGGCGCTAAATTATTTGGGCAAGCTTCTTTTTCTGCAAAAGCATGAAAAACATAATTGGAATGTTCGGCTAAAAAAGACTCCTTATTTGAAGTCATGCCAATGAGTTTGTTGCCCATATTATGAATCAGAGGAACCAATACTTTTATTTCGGGTGTATTCCCACTTTTTGAAATACAAAGAACCGTATCGTCTTGTTGCACCATACCCAAATCGCCATGAATGGCGTCTGCTGCATGCATAAACAATGCTGGCTGACCTGTAGAATTTAAAGTCGCAACAATTTTAGTTGCAATATTGGCACTTTTACCAATTCCTGTAACAATTAATCTTCCTTTAGATTGGTAAATATATTGAACAGCATCACTAAACTGCTCATCTACAAGCGTTGAGAGATGAAGAATTGTTTCAGCTTCTAGCCTGATTACTTTTTGAACAATTGCGCGTATTTCTTGAGAAGATTTCAATGTTTTTGTTTTGCTGTTTCGAAACTTTGTCTTTTCTTTAATTATTGCAAAATAACTCAATTTTAGGGAATTTCAGCGCATATGAGCGAAACAAATCAAACTCTACTTCTTTCTCTTAAAAAATACTTTGGTTTTTCAAAGTTTAAAGGGAATCAGGCTAAAGTGATTCAGTCTTTGTTAGACGGGCATGACACCTTTGTAATTAAACCAACAGGCGGTGGTAAATCTTTATGCTACCAATTGCCTGCATTTATGAGTGAAGGTACCGCTATTATTGTATCTCCTTTGATTGCTTTGATGAAAAATCAAGTCGATGCAATTAGAGGTTTTGCTCCAAATGACAATGTAGCTCATGTGTTGAATTCCTCACTGTCTAAGCGAGAAGCAATTCAAGTTAAAGAAGACATNTCNAATGGCTTCACAAAGCTCTTGTACGTTGCNCCAGAATCGCTTACGAAAGATGAAAATATTGAATTCTTAAAGAAGATTAAAATTTCATTTTTTGCGATTGATGAAGCACACTGTATTTCTGAATGGGGACATGACTTTAGACCTGAGTANAGAAATTTGAGGNCAATATTTCAACGCATAGGAAAAGCNCCTATAATAGCGCTTACGGCTACAGCTACAGAAAAAGTTCAAGAAGACATTCAGAAGAACTTAGGAATGGAAAATTCCAAATTCTACAAATCTTCATTCAATAGAGAAAATCTTTTTTACGATGTTCGACCTAAAATAAACGTTAATAAAGAAATTATTAAATTTATTAAACAACACCCCGGGAAATCGGGAATTGTTTACTGCCTCAGNAGAAAAAAGGTTGAAGANGTCGCACAAACACTGCAAGTGAATGGAATTAANGCACTACCCTACCATGCNGGACTAGATGCCAACACAAGAATAAAGCATCAGGATGATTTCTTGATGGAAAACTGTGACGTTATTGTTGCAACCATAGCTTTTGGTATGGGTATTGACAAACCTGATGTTCGCTTTGTTATTCACCACGACATCCCTAAAAGTTTAGAAAGCTATTACCAAGAAACCGGTCGAGCAGGAAGAGATGGAGGAGAAGGAATTTGTGTGGCTTTTTACAGCTACAAAGACATTGAGAAGCTCGAGAAATTTATGCAAGGTAAACCTGTTGCAGAACAAGAAGTTGGGAGACAGCTCCTTTTAGAAACAGTTTCATTTGCCGAAACATCAATGTGTAGAAGAAAATACATACTGCATTATTTTGGTGAAAAATTTAACGATGAAAAATGCACCAAACTTTGTGACAATTGTAAAAACCCAAGAAATAAAGTAGAAGCTCAAGAAGACGTCATACTATTAATACGAGCCATTAAAGAGAGTAGAGAAAAATTTAAAGCAAAAGAAATTGTAAATATTCTTATTGGTGAAATGACCGCTATGCTCAACGACTACAATAGCAATACACTGAGTGTTTTTGGTATGAGTAACAAAGAGGCCAGTTATTGGCATGCAGTCATCAGGCAAGTAGTTGTAGCGGGCTTACTATCTAAAGACGTAGAGACTTACGGAATATTAAAACTCAATGCACAAAGCGAGTCTTTCTTGAAAAGTCCAAGATCATACCTGATTACGGAAGACCACGACTACACTAAAATTGACCTTGAAGAAGCACAGTCAAATCAAAAATCTTCTGTTTTTGACAGCACCCTATTAGCCATGCTAAAGGATTTACGTAAAAAAGTAGCGCATTCTAAAAAAGTCCCTCCTTTTGTACTGTTTCAAGATCCTTCTTTAGAAGACATGGCGCTCCAATTCCCTATTACTATTGATGAACTTACAAACATAAACGGAGTTGGATCAGGAAAAGCGACTAAATTTGGAAATGAGTTTGTAGCGCTAATTAAAAACTACGTACTAGAAAATAATATAGACAGACCTCAAGACCTTGTTGTAAAATCCATCGTAAATAAATCGGGATTAAAAGTATACATCATTCAAAGTACAGACCGAAAGTTACCNTTAGAGGATATTGCATCTGCAAAGGGCTTGACTATGGCAAAATTAATTTCAGAAATTGAGAATATTGTCTACTCAGGTACAAAAGTAAACATCAACTATTATTTAGATGATATGTTAGAAGAAGACCAACAAGATGAAATCCTAAGTTACTTTAAGGAAGAAGCAGAAACAGATGCTATAGATGTGGCTCTTGAAGAATTTGATGGTGACTATGAGGAAGAAGAATTGAGGTTAATGCGAATAAAATTCATGTCTGATTTCGCTAACTAATAAAANAACAAAATGTTAAATGAGCCTCNCAAAACTAGAAGCGAGTCAAACCATNTAACATGAATTATTTTTTNATACTACTCTCTTATTTAATTGGAGCANTGCCNAGTTCTGTTTGGATTGGGCTTCGTTTTTTTAATACTGATGTAAGAGAACACGGAAGCGGAAATGCTGGGGCTACCAATACCTTTAGAGTGTTGGGGAAACCTTCGGGCATACTTGTACTTATTTTAGATGTTTTAAAAGGATGGCTTGCCGTAACTTGGCTGAGTCATTTAGCAGGAAATGAAACTTTTGAATTTAAACTGGCTTTAGGTTTAATTGCTGTTGTAGGCCATATATTCCCAATTTACATTGGCTTTAGAGGCGGTAAAGGAATTGCGAGCTTGTTGGGTGTAATTATAGCGATACACCCCTACTCTGCTCTAATTTCTATAAGTGTNTTTTTANTTTCGTTGCTCATTTGGAAATTTGTTTCGTTAAGTTCAATACTTGCAGCTATTGCTTTTCCTTTGGCCATATTATTCTATTTCAANGAGAAAAATGAAGTATTAATTATTTTCTCGATAATGGTGACCGTCTTGGTGTTATTTACCCACAAAAAAAATATTGAAAGGCTGTTTAATAAAGAAGAGGCAAAAGTTAAAATTTTAAAAAAATCCATTAGAAAAAAGTAAACAAAACGTAAGAGTAATTCGTTGCTGTTTTCAGTATTGTAAAATACTTCACTTTTAGAAGTGAATTAGGGAAGAAAAAAAGGAACAAAACAAAAAGCTTTTATATATTTGCAGCCGCATTAAAGCACAATGGCCCCGTAGCTCAACTGGATAGAGTATCACACTACGAATGTGACGGTTGCAGGTTCGAATCTTGCCGGGGTCACCCAAGCGGAAAATTGGTTATTTTTAACCGATTTTCCGTTTTTTGTTTCTCTAAGTTCCCTTGATATATCTGGGATACAGGAGAAAATAGAATTTACGCTTGTGGTTCGAAATTTCCATTTGACTTGTCGTAACCTAATCAGGATGGAAACACCAAATTTTGAATTTTCTTTTTTTGACCTAAATCCCCACAGGGAACTCTAGCAGAAATTGATTGGTCTTTATTATTAGAAAGAATCAAAACATTGATTCTAAAATACTATTTCAAAAGGTTCCTTTCATTAGGAGCATAAATCTTAAGTTCAAATAGTCTTTTTAGACATTATACAAATTAATGCGACAAAAGCCTTTCAAACTACATTATTACCAATCCACCTCCTAATGTAGTAGAAATAAGCCTAATAATAGAGCTAAGGATAAGTAAATTAAGATAATATATTTTAATATTTTAAACAAGAGGGCACCGTCTCTTTCGGTTGAAGACCATTCTACAAATAGTTCATCTTGAGCTGGCTTTTCGATCATTTGAAAGCTAGTTTTAGATGATAAATTTGAAGGAACATCTTTAGTAATAGGAAAAGAAGCAAAGCAAATTGTGTTCATGAACACAAAAAAGTGCAATAATAGTAGGTTTTTTTTCATAAAAAAATTGATGGATTTAAAACTTATTAATTTTATGGGTTCCATCGCATTATTATACCAAATATAGATTATTTAGATTTGAATTATAAATAAATTAAAAAAGGTCATTTATTTTTAAAAATAACCTAACCTATAAGGCTCCCCTTGTAGGTTCTCGTTCAAACCGCTTTTGGAAGGATTTGAAAAAATTTAGGGAATGAAAAAGCCACTCAGAGTAGAGTGACTTCTCAAACTAAATCCCCTAGGATTATGAAAAACTTATATCATTCTAAACGCTAAAACCTTACCAATTATTAGTGTGTTTCATTCAATAACATAATATTAACATATAAAAAAGGTCATTTATTTTTAAAATAACTTGACCTGTAAGGCTCCCCTTGCAGGTTCTCGTTCAAACCGCTTTGGGATGGATATGATGATATTTAGTTATCATAATCATGAATAAATTTAATGTGGGGACTACTAGCAATTAAGTTTGGATTTGTCCCTATTCTTCCCTCAGGAATTTCATGATTAATATGCTGGTAGTAATTTACCCAACTAAGCATTGGTTTGCCTGTACTGTCGTTAAATGTCATAGGATTGGTATTAAAAGGCATAGAATCTTTGGGTAAACTTTGAGATGAAAACATTTTATACACTAACTCCGAGCAATAATAAGAACTATCATCCCAAGCAAAAACCGGATCATAAGGAGAATTAATTCTATCCAACCCAAAAGTAATAGCATCAGAAATATATGCATTATAGTTGCGCTCTAATCTGGCAACGGTAGTTTGATATTTATTGAATTTAGTTTTGTTTCTATTAAGAAACTGGTCAAGGGATGTAAGCGTTACCCCTTTTTTTGGAATAGCCTCTATAACAAACCATTTATCCTCTTTTTGCATTGCCAAACCAACATGCGAATAACTTTTAGAAAGTGATGTTGCTGTTACTGATTTAATTGCATTATCAATCTTATCTGACCCAGTATTTTGAAATAGTAAATCCCCTTGTTTTAGTTCAAAAACTGAATTTTTATTTTCATTACAAGAATTTAAACTGATTAAGAATATTAAAAAAAGAGGAAGAAGTATAAAGTCTTTATTCATAATTAAAAACTAATTTTTTTTAAGATTAAATTGAAAATTAGTTCAAAAGTATTCTAATAAATTTAATTTTCAACTATCTAGAAGAGCTCGAGAAAAGAATAAAAAAAAGTACAACTCAATCATAGGATTTATGACTTACAAAAAGTAAAAGTAAGTAGAAATCAGGATTGCTAAGTTAGCTAAATTTTGATAGTGTATAAAATTTTAAGTATCATCTATAGAGACTCAAATTTCCAAAATTTATCCTGAGGTAAGGGTGCCGAGTACGTTATTTTCGAATCTCCCAAAGAAGTTGGAAAGGTAATTTTCCATGCATGTAAACAGATGGATAACCTTTTGTACTCATCATCAGCTCCATATTTTACATCTCCGAGAATAGGGCTTCCTATATGCGCCAACTGTACTCTTATTTGATGGAATCTTCCCGATTTTGGCTTCACTTCAAGTAGGTATCCAAAATTATTTTGATCAATTAATTTATAGGAAAGAAAACTCTCTTTAGCCTCATTTGATTGACTGAGCTGTACTTCGGCTTTTTTTTCAGCGTTGTTCTTTTTTAAATAATTAATGAGCATACCACTATTTTTTGGTGGTTTATTTTTCACGATGGCTAAGTATGTTTTCTGAACTTTTCTGTTGTAAAATAAACGGTTAAAAGCAACCAGGTTACTTTTGTTTTTGGCGAAAATAAGCACGCCACTTGTAACCCTGTCTAACCTATGTATTACGCCAATAAAAGGCTTTGGTTTTGATTTTAAAAGATGAGCTAATGTTAAACTCTCTGTGGTTATTGGTTCATACGAGCTAAGCTCACTTATACGTCCTGCTGTTTTATTTACAACAATGTAATCCTTGTTTTCATGTATAATGTCAAGAATCGGAAAGTGGTCTTTTGTCTTCAATAGTAGCGTAAAGTTAAATCCCTTGTGAAAATAGTTTGATCGTATGGAGCTACAATATAAAATTAATTTAACTCATATATGGGAGCTGTCGCATTAATTTGACCGAATTTAAAAATCCTGTTTAATTTATATTTATGCGACAGCACTCATTTTTGAAAAACAAAAAATGCCCCAGCATAACTGGGGCATTTTATTTTTAGGAGCTATTACTTATTTCACAACAACCTTTTGCACATTTTGAGAAGTTGAAGTAGTTACTTTTACCAAGTAAATACCTGCATCAAAATTGGAGATGTCAATCGTTTCGTTAATTGTACCTTTTATCACTTTAGAAGAAATGACTTCACCTAAAATATTAATCACTTCTAATGTATAAGCGTCCTCTTTATTTGCAGTAACAGTAAACACACCATTTGATGGATTTGGTGAAACAGAGAATAAAGTGTTGTTTTCATTTTCGTCTAAATCAACATAACCTCCTATAGCCATACGAATAGCAGATGCAGTACCATTAGTGTAAGTAGTAGCTGCATTGTTATCGTCTAAAGAATTGATCATACTAGCATAACTTGGTTGAGCTACAGTTTCATCATCTTGAAGTAAAACGAATTGGTTTTCTCCTGAGGCTTCGAACAATTCTGCACATGCATAGTAAACACCTGGATCTAGTACTGTTGGTTCTAGTTCAATGTAAACTAAATTATTGTCTACATGAGCTTGGGTAACTACAATTCCATCTAGATTTTCAGCAATTCTATCTATCGACATGTCATCTGCAAAAACAGTAGCTTCATTAGATAGGAATGGTATGATTGTACCGCCTACTCTAGAAAACTCGTGAATTCCTATTTCAACTCCAACAACAGTAGTTGGAACAAGCAATTCGTATCGAACCATAACTACGGTTCCATTGCCATATACAGTACCTGTATAATTTATTTCTGAAATAGCATCGGAATATACACCAATACCATCTAAAGAGAACAAATTATTCACAAATATAGTAAAATATATATAACTATTTAATTACTTATTAACAAAATAAAACAGGTGTCAATATTGTATATTAAATTGTTAAATTTTCAACATAATCATGCTAAAGATTATTACAATTAATATGCAAATCAATTGGAAACTCAAACGATTTAATGATAACAAAAAAAAAGCCACCCAAATGGGCGGCTGTACTAGTGCTTATTTAAGTATTTACTTTATCTTTTTCACAATTTTACCAGAGTCGTAAATATAAAAGAGTAATTGTCCATTTGGAT
>NYWQ01000011.1 GCA_002685115.1 Flavobacteriales bacterium
AAACCCTATTTCCATAGTCAAAGTACAGTAACATTAGATGCAAAAGGTTTTGACATTCATCAAGTGGCTTTAGCAGAGCCTGATGGAGCACTTACAAACTTAAACTATACCTACAACGATTTAAAGATCTCCATTCAACTGGATAGAGAATACAGTCGCGAGGAAACCTATCAAATCTACATAGCGTACACAGCCAAACCAGATGAACTCGAAATTGAAGGAGGCGATGCCATTACCGATGCAAAGGGCTTGTACTTTATCAACCCAGACAATACGCAAGACAAACCCCAACAAATTTGGACGCAAGGAGAAACTGAATCCAGCTCTTGTTGGTTTCCATGCATCGACAAGCCCAATGAAAAATGCAGCCAACAAATAGCCATTACCGTTCAAGAAAAATACACCACGCTTTCAAACGGCTTGCTGGCGAGTTCAAAACAAAATAAAGATGGTACAAGAACCGATATATGGGTTCAACAGCAAGAGCATGCACCCTATTTATTTATGATGGCGGTTGGCGAATTTTCCATCACAAAAGATACATGGAGAGACATAGCAGTTAACTATTATGTTGAACCCGAACAAGAAATACACGCACAACGAATCTTTGGAAAAACTCCAGAAATGATGGAATTCTACTCCGAACTATTAGGCTTTGAGTACCCATGGGAAAAGTATGCTCAAATTATTGTTCGAGATTATGTTTCGGGAGCAATGGAAAACACAACGGCTGTAATCCACGGAGAGTTTGTTTATTCCGATGAGAGGTCTTTTATTGACGATCCAAATGAAATGATTATTGCGCACGAATTATTCCACCATTGGTTTGGCGATTGGGTAACCTGCGAATCTTGGCCAAATCTGCCTTTAAATGAGGGTTTTGCAACCTACGGCGAATATTTATGGATGGAAGGAAAGTATACAGCAAATGAAGCACAACATTACTTACATCAAGATTTAATACAATACCTAAACGAGTCCTCAAGTAAACAAGAAGACCTAATTCGTTTTTACAATGAGAATCCGAATGATATGTTTGACAACCATTCGTATGCAAAAGGAGGGCGAATTTTACATATGCTGAGGCATACACTAAGTGATGAAGTTTTTTTTAAAGGACTTGAACACTACCTTACAGCCTACGCAAACCAAGCTGTAGAGGTTCATCATCTCAGACTAGCCATGGAACATATTTCTGGGATAGACTTAAATTGGTTTTTTAACCAGTGGTTCTTAGCTTCAGGTCATCCACAAATTGAAGTAACTCAAGAAATAGAAGATCGTAAAGTGACTCTAAAAATTAGTCAAACCCAATCTTTAGAAACAACACCGCTGTACAAAATACCGCTGCAAATTGCCATTCATGCCAACGGTGTAGAAAAGAGGTATGAAATTGAACTGAATAAGCAAGAAGAAAGATTTGAATTTGAAACCAAAAACAAGGCCGACCTTGTTGTATTTGATCCATCTCATTATTTACTTGCCGATATTAGCTTTAACAAATCTGACGAACAATGGATACATCAGCTCAGCACAGCTTCGCATTACTACGATAAATTAGAAGCACTAGACAGCCTTACCAATAGCTCCAATTTTGCCCGTAGGTCTGAGGCGGTAAAAATTGCGCTAACAGATGTTTTTTGGGGCATTAGAAGCAAAGGGCTGGATTACTTTGAAAAAGCAGATCCTCGCACGCAAAGCACCCTGCAATCTCAACTTGTTTTACTGAGTCGTTTGGACCCTAAGTCTGAAGTAAGAGCCAAAGCGCTAAATTGCTTAAGCACCTTTTTTGATCAAGATGAAAACATGCCAGGTAAAGCGCATGCAAAACAGTACATCAAAAGCGTTAAAGACCCTTCATATGTTGTGGCTAGCCAAGCCTTAAGAGCTTTAAATTATGTAGATCCAAAAACAGCTTACAAACTTGCAAAAGAAGAGTTGGCGGATGCAAACGAAGAATTAAAATCGGCGGTACTAAATACAATTGCTAAAAAAGGCGCGCTTTCTGATCAAGAATTAATGCTAAAAGAATTTGAAAAAGCAAAGCGTTACGCATCGGTTAGCATGACCAATAATTTACTGGTATTCTTAGAACATCAGAACCCAGAAATTTACATGCCAAATCTTGAAAAAATAAGACGTAAAATTGATGCTATAGAAACTTGGTATATAAAATACTACGCGCTTAATGCACTAAAAAAATACGGTGAAAAAAACCTGAAAAACAACCCGTTTTATAAAGAAGTATTCGGTGTTTACACAAATTTACTTTCGTTAGAAAAAGACGAAAGAATTGTGCGGTATCTTCTCAGCAAATAAATATTAAAGCAATCCTTTGAGCTTTTTTACAGAATCCTGATACCCTTTGTCTACCTTTAATTTAGTTGCTTTACTTGCATGTACGGCAAGAGCATCACAACGTTCATTCTCAGGGTGATTGTTGTGCCCTTTAACCCATTCAAATTTAACGTTATGCTTCTTGTAAATTTTTAGAAACCTTCTCCATAAGTCTGGGTTTTTTTTATCCTTAAATCCTTTTTTAAGCCAATTAAAAACCCAGCCCTTTACCACAGAATCTATCACGTATTTAGAGTCTGAAGTTACCAAAACAGCTGAACCAGGAGATTTAATCTGCTCTAAAGCTACGATTACGGCTAACAACTCCATTCGATTGTTCGTTGTAAACGTAAAACCCTCGGCCAATTCACGACGATACTTTCCAGAAATCATTACAATTCCATAGCCTCCAGGCCCAGGATTTCCACTGGCGGCTCCATCTGTATATATATAAATCATTCGGAAAGAATTGAGGCTATTACTTTAGGATAATGAATACGTTCTAAGTTCTGAACTTTTTGTTTTACATCTTCTGGGCTGTCAGAACTCAAAACAGGACAAGTAGCTTGAAAAATATAATCTCCCTGATCATAGTGTTCATTCACGTAATGTATAGTAATACCAGAGACTTGGTCTTTATTTTCAACAACAGAACGATGCACATTCATTCCATACATACCCTTACCCCCATGCAAAGGAAGTAACGAAGGATGAATATTAAGGATTTTGTTAGGGTATTTAATTAATAAGTTAATTGGTATTTTAAGCAAAAAACCAGCCAAAATTAGAATGCTTGCATTCAATTTATGAAGGTAATCGAGTACTTTTGTAGTGTTATTTAATTCATTTTTAGTAAAAACAAATGTAGGAATAGAATACTTTAATGCTCGTGTTAAAACATAGCTCTCTTTTCGATTTGAAAGCACTAAAACAACATCAACACCTTGGATGCCTTGAAAATACTGAATTATATTTTCTGCATTTGAACCTGAACCTGAAGCGAAAATTGCTATTTTTGTCATGATGTAAAAGTAAATAAGATTTCTAAATCAGCTAATATCTGAGATTCAAAATTTCAGAGCAATAAAAATTTGGCTATTTTTAAGTTTATATATTTCTTTGCAATTAAATTACTAACCTAAAATAACAAAGACATGTCTGACATAGCATCTAAAGTAAAAGCTATAATAGTTGACAAATTAGGAGTTGATGAAAGTGAAGTAACAAATGAAGCTAGTTTCACAAATGACCTAGGAGCAGATTCATTAGATACAGTTGAGCTTATCATGGAATTTGAAAAAGAATTTGACATTCAAATTCCAGACGATCAAGCTGAAGCAATTTCTACAGTTGGATCTGCAATCGAATACATCGAAAAAGCATAATTTAACCTTAACTTGACCCTATGCAGCTGAAAAGAGTTGTTATAACAGGCCTGGGTGCTTTAACGCCCATAGGAAATAATGTTTCAGAATACTGGAAAAACTTGGAAAAAGGAGTAAGCGGTGCTGCACCCATTACTCATTTCGATGCATCCAAATTCAAAACTCAATTCGCTTGTGAGGTCAAAAATTTTAATCCAACCGATCATTTAGATCGAAAGGAAGCCCGAAAACAAGACCCTTACACGCAGTACGCAATGGTTGCAACGGCTGAAGCAATGGAAGATTCAAAAATCGACATTGAAGCCATAGATCTTGATCGTGCTGGTGTAATTTGGGGGTCTGGAATCGGCGGAATAAAAACATTTTACGACGAAGTTTCCGCTTTTGCCAAGGGTGATGGGACTCCTCGTTACAATCCATTTTTTATTCCCAAAATGATTGCAGATATCGCTGCAGGAATGATTTCTATTAAATATGGCCTGCGAGGACCAAACTTTGCTACAGTTTCTGCTTGCGCATCCTCATCAAACGCCTTATTAGATGCCTTTAACTACATCAGGTTAGGAAAAGCAGACATCATAGTTAGCGGTGGTTCTGAAGCTTCAGTAAATCAAGCAGGATTGGGTGGCTTTAATGCACTTAAAGCACTTTCCACACGCAACGATGACCCAGCCAAAGCATCGAGACCCTTTGACAAAGACAGAGACGGTTTTGTTTTAGGCGAAGGGGCAGGAACTTTGATTTTAGAAGAATACGAGCACGCGGTAAAAAGAGGCGCAAAAATATACGCCGAAGTTATGGGTGGTGGATTATCTGCAGATGCACACCACATTACAGCACCTCATCCTAAAGGACTAGGCGCCATTAAGGTAATGCAAAATGCACTTGATGATGCTGAAATGAAACCCGAAGAAATAGACTACATTAATGTACACGGAACCTCTACACCTCTTGGAGATGTTGCAGAATCTAAGGCTATTAATGAGGTTTTCGGAGCGCATGCCTACAACTTAAACATTAGCTCTACAAAATCCATGACAGGACACTTGCTTGGAGCTGCTGGTGCAATAGAAACCATTGCTTCTATTTTAGCCATAAAAAAAGGCATTATACCGCCAACCATAAACAACGAAAATTTTGATGAGAATATTGACGGCAAATTAAACTTTACGCTCAACAAAGCTCAGAAAAGAGAAGTTAAGGCTATTATGAGCAATACTTTTGGTTTTGGAGGGCACAATGCTTCCATAATTTTAAAAGCATTTGAGGCTTAACAATGAACTGGTTAAACAGGCTCTTACACAAACCTTCTACTGAATATTTCGGCTCAAAAATAAACGCATCTCTCGGGTTCTGGCCAAGTAAATTAACATTATACAAACAAGCATTCTCTCACAGCTCAATTGATCAGCCTAAATATGGAAACAATGAACGCTTAGAATTCTTGGGAGACTCTATACTCGGAAATGTTATTACAGAATACCTCTACCACAATCTACCTACAAAAAATGAAGGCGTTCTTACCGATATAAGATCAAAAATGGTAAGTAGGAGGACTCTCAATAAATTGGCTAAAAAATTTAATATTGAAGAATTTGTTGAAACCAATTTAAATGGCAAAATTCCATCCTCTATACTAGGGAATACTTTTGAAGCCCTTATTGCTGCAATCTATCTTGACAAAGGCGAGATGTTTTGTAAAAAATTTATTATTCAAGAAATTATTCTGAAACACTTTTCACTAGAGCAGTTAGAGAAAGAAATTAGCAGTTATAAAAAGCACTTTATACATTGGACTCAAAAAAACAGCAAAGATTTTTTCTTTAAATTGTTAGATGAATCTGGTGAATCGCACAAAAAGAACTTCGAAATTGCAATCGTACTCGAAGGAGAAACGATAGCTAAAGCTAAGAGTAGTTCAAAGAAAAAAGCGGAAGAAGAAGCCTCAAGAATTGCTTGTGAATCGCTTAATATTTAAGCAGTCTTACATTTTTTTTTAATTACCTTTGATTTCTTTATTAGTTAGTAGGCCAATAAATGAATAAAAAGAACATAAAGGTAGATTTTGAATACGATTACGACTTTCTACTTGTTGGAATATGTACTCCATTAAAAGAATACACACTAAGCTACTTACTAAATAAACAATTGCAAACTTCTTTAAAAAGAAGTCAAAAAGACGTAGCAATGACATTCGATGACGGATTAGAAAAAGGAAAATTTTCTCAATACGAATTTTGGGACGAACAATTTCAAAACCAATGGTACTTAATTGCAAATACATGTAAAGTTTTATGTGCAGAAGAGATTCAAAATCAAGGTACTATTTTTGATGGACATACCCAGAACAGAAAAAAAGTAAAAAAACTGATTCCCGAAAATGCAAATACGGATTACTTTCTTCAAATACACGGTATATTCACCGAAGAAGCTAAACTAAACCTTCTAAAAAAAATTAAAAATTTAGAGCGTATTGTAAGTGCACATTTCATTACTATTGCAGAACTAAAATCTAAAGAAAACTTGATCATCTAATGAACAATACAAAAATAGTTGCCACAATAGGCCCTTCTTCATACGACAAAGCATTGCTAAAAGAAATGTTTGCTGCCGGACTAAATGTAGCTAGAATTAATTTCTCGCACAGCAATCATCAAGAAGCAAAACAAATATTTGATTGGGTGCAAGAACTCAATCAAGAAGAAGATAGAAACGTTGCTGTACTAGGAGATTTACAAGGCCCAAAATTAAGATTGGGAAATGTAGAAGAGAATCAAAAGATAAAAAAAGGGCAAGAAATTACAATTACAACAGATGAGTGTATTGGAAATTCATCTCGAGTTTACATCACCTATCCAGACTTTCCGAAAGATGTAAAGGTTGGAGATAGTATTATGCTTGACGACGGTAAACTCATACTACGCGCAGAATCTACCAACGAACGTAACGAAGTTAAAGCCAAAGTTGTACAAGGCGGTGAACTTAAATCTAAAAAAGGAGTAAACCTTCCAAACACTAAAATTTCGCTTCCTTGCCTTACGCCAAAGGATCTAGCAGATTTAGATTTTTCACTTAAAATTGGGGTTGAATGGATTGGACTTTCTTTTGTACGAAATGTAGAAGACATCATTGAACTTCAAGAAATTATTAAAAAAAATGACTCGCATGCAAGAGTCATAGCTAAAATTGAAAAGCCCGAAGCTATTCAACAAATAGATGAAATAATTATGCAGTCAGACGCGATCATGGTGGCGCGTGGAGATTTGGGTGTAGAGGTTCCAATGGAAAGAGTTCCAAACCTCCAAAAATTAATTACACGAAAATGCATCAAACACTCCACTCCTGTTATTATTGCAACGCAGATGATGGAATCTATGATGGACAGTTTAAGCCCAAGCAGATCGGATGTTAATGATGTTGCAAACGCAGTACATGATCGAGTAGATGGCGTAATGTTGAGTGGTGAAACTTCGGTAGGAAAATACCCTGTTGGTGTTATAAAAGCGATGAATAAGGTAGTGAAGAATGTAGAAAATTACGCCGATTTGCAAATGGAAGAATATGCACCGATTGATAAAAATAACGGTAGGTTTCTTTCCGATACAATTTGTTTCAATGCGTGTAAAGTAGCCGAACAAGTAGGAGCTAAATCTGTAATGACTATGACACATTCTGGTTACAACGCGTTTAAAATTTCGAGTTTCAGACCTCCAAGTAAAATTTGTATTTTCACAAGCAATCGTACCATTTTAAATACCTTAAGTTTACTTTGGGGAGTTAGAGGCTATTACTACAACGATTTTGTAAGTACAGATGTCACCATAGCTGACATTACAAATGTCATAAAATTAAAAAAGGTAGTTAAAGAAGGGGATTTTGTTGTAAACATAGCAAGTATGCCAATTACACAAAAAGGAATGACAAACATGATGAAAATTAGTCGCGTAAAATAATGAAAAAAATAAACGTTCCTTTACTCGCCTCCATTTGTGAAACAGCAGGTGCTCCCGGATTTGAACAAAGAGTAAGAACTCTTGTTATTGAACAACTAAAAGATGTTGTAGACGAATACAGCATTGATAATATGGGCAACGTAACCACTATTGTAAGAGGGAAATCTTCTGACAAAAAAGTGATGATTGCAGCCCATATGGATGAAATTGGCTTTATTGTTACACACATAGACGAAAATGGATTTGTTCGTTTTCATACACTGGGAGGATTCGACCCCAAAACGCTAACCGCGCAACGTGTCATTATCCACGGTAAAAAAGATCTAATTGGAGTTATGGGCTCCAAACCCATACACGTAATGACCGCTGCGGAACGAACAAAAGTTCCTAAAACAACAGACTATTTCATTGATTTAGGCATTCCTAAAGCAGAGGTAATGAAGTTTATTTCTGTTGGAGATTCCATTACACGACAACGCGAATTAATTGAAATGGGCGACTGTGTTAACTGCAAATCCATAGACAATAGAGTTTCTGTTTTTATTCTTATTGAAACACTCAAACAGCTTAAAAACTGCCCGTATGATGTTTATGGAGTATTTACAGTTCAAGAAGAAGTGGGAATTCGAGGCGCACAAGTAGCAACTTTGGCTATTCAACCTGACTTTGGGTTTGGATTGGATACTACAATTGCCTACGATGTTCCTGGCGCATCTGCACACGAAAAGATAACAGAATTGGGTAAAGGAGCAGCCATTAAAATTATGGATTCACAAACCATATGCGACTACAGAATGGTTCGCTACATGAAAGAACTTGCAGAAAAGAAAAACATTACAACGCAAGTTGAAATACTCCCAGCTGGAGGAACAGATACCATGGGAATACAACGTTTTACTCCTGGCGGCTCAATTGCTGGTGCAGTTTCTATACCAACACGTCACATTCATCAGGTCATAGAAATGGCACACAAACAGGACATTTTACAATCCATTGACCTCCTCAGCGCATGCATAGAAAACCTAGACCAATACGACTGGAGCTATAGATAAACGAACTGTGATATCAAAACTAAACTACATAATAGTCACGCTTTCAAGTACGCTGTTGCTTTGGCATTGCGCTAGTATGCAAAACCCTTCTGGAGGGCAAAAAGATACGAATCCACCCATCGTTTTAAAGACAACACCTAAACATGGAGCTACCAATACTAGCCCAGGAATTATAGAACTAGAGTTTGACGAATTTGTAAAACTAAAAAACGTCCAGAACGAACTGCTCATTTCACCACCTTTAAACACAACACCTGATATAACCCTAAAGGGTAAAAAACTATCTATAACGCTTTATGATGAGCTGAAAGCCCAAAATACCTACACCTTTAATTTCGGAAAAGGGATTGCAGACTTCCATGAAGGAAATCTATTGGACAATTACTCGCTTGTATTTAGTACTGGAGATGAACTCGATTCGCTTTTCATCAAAGGAAGTCTTAATGTGTGTGAAAAAGAAAACTCAGCCGAAAGTATAGTCGTTGGTATTTACGAAAAAAATAGTCTGGTAAGAGACTCGACTATTTACCTTCAAAAACCTGATTATTTTTGTTTACTGGACGACGAAAAAAACTTTGAAATAAACCATATTAGACACGGTACTTTTGAACTTTGTGCCTTTGAGGATGTAAATGCAAACTACCAATACGATGGCGTTTCAGAAAAAATCGCTTTCTACAAAGAACTTATTAAAATTGGCGATACTGCTGATTTTGACCTGTGGTTGTTTAAAGAAGAAGCCGAGCTCAAACGTCTTGATGTTGATGTAAAAGAAAACGGAAGAATTCATTTTGCCTTCAACAAAACCATTGACACTGCTTTTGCGTACTCGAGTCAAGATCTTATTAAAAAAATAGAAATGGACAGCCTTTTTATTTGGCCAACGAGTTACCCTAAAGACTCATTTCTAGTATACACCAATGTAAACGGACATATAGATTCACTCAGCGTTCAATTAGACAGTCTTAAAAAACACAACATTAAACTTACGGCAAACGAAAAAAGGTTAAAATCTGATGATTGGTTAACCATTTATTCTAACGCACCCATCGTGAAAATAGACCCCTCTAAAATAAAAATTCTGTCAGATTCAGTTTCACTGGATTACAAAATGGAAATCGAAGCGTTCAAAATGGCATTCAATATTCCAGTATCCGAAGGCCAGACCTACCAAGTTAAGATTGAAAAAGGAGCCGTTTTAAGCACTTATGAGAACCAAAACGACAGTACAAACCTATCTTTCTATTCGAAAAAACAAAGTGCTTTAGCGGACTTAAAAATCAATTTAAGTACATCTACTGAAGACTACTTTGTAGAATTACTTAAAGATGCAAAGGTTTTAGAGCGAATAGAACCAAGCAAAAACTTGAGATTCAATGAACTTTTGCCCGGCTCCTACCAAATAAGAATTACGCTAGACACAAATAAAGATGGCGCCTGGAGTGCAGGAAACTATCTGAAAGATGTACAACCAGAAAAAGTATTTTACTATACCGAAGAAATTAACCTCCGAGAAAATTGGGAGCTGGAAATTGATTGGGCGCTTTAATTACGGAGCTTAAATGAGTCTGCATCTCGTAAAAATGGATGGCGTTTTCTTAGTTTCAAAAGTGGCGTTTTAAACAAGGTAAGCTCAATTAACCCCGTTTCATTTTCTGGAGCCATAGCAATTAAACTTCCCCCTGCATCGAGCACTTGAGAATGTCCGGAATACAACGCTTTATAACCGTCTTCTCCTACTCTATTCAATCCAATTACATACGACTGATTTTCTATAGCGCGCGCCTTCAATAAAACATCCCAAGCTGCGATTCTGGTGTCGGGCCAATTGGCAATGTACAAGGCGACATCGTAACCTACATCATTTCTTGAAAAAACAGGAAACCTCAAATCGTAACAAATGAGAGGGCATATTTTCCAACCCTTATACGATACAACCAAACGATTGGATCCTGCTGTAAAACACTTCTGTTCATCAATAAGGCTGAATAAATGACGCTTGTCATACGTTTGTATCTTCCCATCCGGATGCACCCATAAAAGTCTGTTAAAAACAGCTCCTTGCTCTTTTATCATTAAGGAGCCACACAAAACAGCCGAATGCTGTTTCGCTATAAGCCTCATCCATTGCACGGTTTTACCTTGCATGGTTTCGGCCAGATGTGTTGAGGTTACCGAAAAACCCGTGGTAAACATTTCGGGAAGTACAATAAGGTCAATACACTCAAGGTTTTTAAGGTAAATTTCTATTTGTTCTCTATTAGAAGTTGGATTTTCCCAATGCAAATCACATTGTAAAAGTGCTATGTTGAGCGCTTCACTCATAGGTAAATTTAATTTTAAGTAACCATGCAACTAGAGCAAACAGGTCACCACTAAGTTATACAGATTTAAGTTGATCAAGCTGTTTTTTCATGATGGGACGAAACAAAAACGGAACGTAAGATAAAAGCAACATCATCGGGTATCCGTAAGGTAACGTTGGATATTCTGCATTAGAATTAAGCAACTGATAAGGCTTACCACCTTTGTGATGATGGTCTGAATGACGTGTCAATTCAAACAATAAAACACGACCAAAAACATGATCTGAGTTCCAAGAATGATGCGGTTTAACTTTTTCATACCTTCCATTAGCCTCTTTTTTTCTTCGCAATCCATAATGAGCAAAGTAGTTTTGAGACTCTAAAATTGAAATCCCAAATACAGCCGAAGCAAAATAACACAAACAAGTAGAAATGCCGAATTGGAAATAAATACAAGCAAAAAACAACAGCTGAAGTAAGGCATAAGCGAACATCGGATTCCAAAATTGACTTTTACCTTGCAAGCGCAATTTTTTAGACGCTAACTTCCACGTTTTAAAATAACCCCCTAGCTGAGATCGAAGGGCAAAAAAATAGAAATTAGCACCCACATCTGCCGAGGTATAATCCAAAGGAGTAGCTACATCTTTGTGATGCCCGGCATTGTGATACGTGGTAAAGTGATTTTGAATGGAGGTAGTTAACATGATTTGAGAAAGAAACATCTTAAAAGAATGCCCTGTTTTATGTCCGAGTTCATGACCTAGGTTAATACCAACCACACCTAAAATGGTACCCATCATAAAAACATAAGCCACCTGATCTGAAACAGCAAGTAAAGGATTTGAAAAAGCTGTTAAAAAGCTATAAACAACCCAAATATGCATGGGAACTAATAAAAACAAGACCCGATCGTAAAATAAATCATGTTGCGCTTGATCTTGTTCTGTTTGTGTAAAATTATAATTATTGGGAGAAAAAACGAGCTCTAATAGAGGCACCAATACAAACAAAAAAAAGAGGCCAAAAAAAGCATAAATACCCGTAACGTTAAAAGTAAGCAAACCCAAAAGTGGAATGATGTAAACGCCTAAATATTTTATTTTATTCATAAATGCAGACTCTTTAATGGAGGATAGAAATCATTTAAATATATCGTTAATAGTTGAGTTACCAAAATTTTGATTAAAACGAAATTATAATGTATGTTTACATAATGACATAAATAAATACAATACTGTAATGAAAAAATTAATTTTAAGCGCGCTGTTCTTAAACGCAATAGTCTTTGCACAAAGTGTTGACTATAATTTTGAGCAATACACCAGCAACTACACTAATTTAAACAACCCTATAAGTATAAACAGCAATTTAATTTGGGATGATGAGACCTACAACATCAACCTAGGCTTTGATGTTAAACTGTTTAACATCACCACGCAAAATATGATTATAACAGGGAAAGTAAACCTGAATGTGATGAATTTAAGCATGGTAAATTCTATAGTAGCTTCCAATGCCGATCTTGTAGACAGAGGGTTTCACACAGATGAGTTGGTCTCTTTATCTCCTATTTCATATCAAATTGACGAACTAAATGGAAGTAAAGTTTTAAAAGTAGAATGGAAAAATGCTAGGTTTTATATTGATGATGAGAACCGAAATTATGTAAATTATCAAATTTGGGTTTTTGAAAATTCTAATCGAATTGAAATTCATTACGGTCCTTCTAATACAGACAACTTTAATTACGGTTGGGTAAACGATTTTTGTGCCGTTTCAGAAATGGTGAGTCACCAAGAAGCACATAGTTTTATGGTACAAGAAATAGATGACGAATTCAACTTTTCTTACCAAAACGTAGATGAGATTTTTACAGTGAGTACATTTACTAAAATACCAGAAGAAGGAACCGTATTTTGTTTTAACCCAACGAACCAAGTTAGCCTAAAAGAAAAGGAGAAATTAGGAGCTATTTACCCCAACCCTGTAACGCAGTTTTTAAACATTGAAAATCAAGAAAGAGAAAAAATAGACTATAAAATTAGGAGTTTAGACGGAAGAATCGTTCAGGAGGGGACGTCTTCTTTGGGTAAAATTCAACTAAACTTAGCGGGTTTAAAACAGGGTATTTACTTACTAAACCACCAAACCAATAAAATTGAGGTTAAAGAATACATTGCCAAACTATAAAAAACGATGAAGGGAAATAGGCATTGCTTTACAGTAAACAAAATTGCGCCTTTATTTTTTTAGACAATTTTACGAGTACTAAATCATAGGAATGATCTATCAGTTCTTCAACTAAATCTTTGGAAAGTTCCCCATCAACAAAAATAGTATTCCAATGCTTTTTATTAGAATGATAACCAGGAATTACAGATTGATAAGAGTCTCTTAGCTCAACTGAACGCTCTGGGTCGCACTTTAAATTGATAGCTAAGGGTTGTTTATCTAGACGAAGCGTAGCAAAAATCTTCCCACCCACTTTAAAAACCAAAGTAACCTGATCAAAAGGAAAACTTTCGGTAACAGCAGCCTTTAACAAACAATAATTCCGAATACTTTCAACATGCATAATTTGGTGGTTTAAAGATAATCCCTAAATTTAAAAACATTTAACTAAAGAAACTTGGAAAAATCCTATTTAAATAAAAGCCAAAGCACTGACTTAACCAAACAAGTAAAAAAGAATGCTAAAAAAATTAGAGCCATAAGAGCGATAACTTATGTTTTTGATGTGGTTATAATTATGGTTGCTGTTTTGCTTGCTTTCGGTGTAGATTTCACCAAATGGATCCTTATCCCTGCACTTGGATCTGTTTTTATGCATACCAAATTAACGGTATTGTACGATCAAAAATGCGTCTTAAAACGACAAGAAAGTGAAGAGAAAAACAGTCACTAATACACCCGAAGTTTAAAGTGAATCAAAGCTTAAAATTTGTTTAAAACTTGACGCATTAATACCTCAAAAATAGAAAGTGAATATCTACTTTTACCAAAGTATTAAGCACCTCAAAATTAAAGCTTTGAAAAAAATTAAAAATGCCCTGATTTCGGTTTACCACAAAGACCGTTTGGCACCAATTGTTGAAGAACTAAACCGATTAGGAGTAAGAATATACTCAACCGGAGGAACTCAAAAATTTATTGAAGATCTTGGAGTTACGGTTGAACCAGTTGAAGAACTCACCAGCTATCCTTCGATTTTAGGTGGGCGTGTTAAAACACTTCATCCAAATATATTTGGAGGTATTTTAGCTCGAAGACACGAGGCAAATGACTTAAAACAATTGGAACAATACAAGATACCTGAATTGGATCTGATTATTGTAGACCTCTACCCTTTTGAAGATACCGTTGCCTCGGGAGCAGAAGAACAAGCAATTGTTGAGAAAATTGACATAGGCGGTATTTCATTAATTCGTGCTGCAGCAAAAAATTTTAGAGACACACTTATTGTACCTTCAAGAGAAGATTACCCAATTGCCTTGGCAATTTTAAAAGCGCAAGAAGGCGCCTCTACTCTATCGCAAAGAAAAGACTTTGCCCGAAAGGCATTCAATATTTCATCGCACTACGACACCGCAATCTTCAACTATTTTAACGACGGCTCGATCAAAGTCTTAAAACAAAGCATACAACAATCTAAAACACTTCGTTACGGAGAAAACCCACACCAAGAAGGTACATTTTACGGGAATTTAGAGGAGATGTTTACGCAAGTAAACGGTAAAGAATTATCGTACAACAACCTACTGGACGTTGATGCAGCCGTAAACCTAATGGCCGAATTTAACGAAACTACTTTTGCCATTTTAAAACACAACAATGCCTGTGGCTTAGCTTCAAGAGAAAACCTTACAGAAGCTTGGAAAGATGCGCTTGCTGCAGACCCAGTATCAGCATTTGGGGGAGTGTTAATAACTAATCGAAAAGTAGATATTGAAACTGCCCAAGAAATTCATAAATTGTTCTTCGAAGTAATAATTGCTCCAGCTTACGATGAGGCTGTCTTAGACTTATTTAAGTCGAAGAAAAATCGCGTAGTTCTTGTACAAAAAGAGGTTAGCATGCCGCCCAAAACGGTTCGAACTATTTTGAATGGTATTCTAGCGCAAGACAAAGATTTAAAAACAGATGCCATTGCATCTATGAAAGATGTTTGTAATGTACTGACTACTGAGGCTCAAAAATCTGACTTAGCATTTGCCTCTAAACTTTGTAAAAACACTAAATCAAACACCATTATTTTTGCTAAAAACAAGCAATTAATCTCTAGTGGTGTTGGGCAAACGTCTCGTGTAGATGCTTTAAAACAAGCCATTGTGAAAGCTAAAACATTTGGATTTGATTTACATGGCGCTGTTATGGCTTCTGATGCTTTTTTCCCTTTTCCTGATTGCGTAGAAATTGCAGACAAAGAAGGTATAAAAGCAGTCATACAACCAGGAGGATCTATAAAAGATCAGCTGTCTATTGACTATTGTAATGAAAACCAAATGGCTATGGTATTTACAGGTACAAGACACTTTAAACATTAGAATTGACGATTGATATAATTTTGTAAACACTCAATTATATTTACTAAAAACCAAAAACAAAAAGAGCTCATGGGACTTTTCGACTTCATGATACAAGACATTGCTATTGATCTTGGAACTGCAAATACACTGATCATCCACAACGATAAGGTTGTTGTAGATCAACCATCCATCGTAGCGATTAATCGTAAAACTGAAAAAATGATTGCAGTTGGATCAAGGGCACAACAAATGCATGGAAAGTCTCACGAGGGTATTAAAACAATACGTCCATTAAAAGACGGTGTTATTGCCGATTTTGGTGCATCCGAACAGATGATTCGTGAGTTGGTGCGTACCATTCCCAATCTAAAGAGTCGGTTTTTTTCTCCTTCGCTTCGAATGGTTATTTGCATCCCCTCTGGAATAACACAAGTTGAGGAAAGAGCCGTAAAAGACTCTGCAGAACAAATTGGCGCCAAAGAAGTATACCTAATTCACGAACCGATGGCTGCCGCAATTGGTATTGGAATAGACGTTTTGGAACCCAAAGGAAACATGATTATTGACATAGGTGGAGGAACCACCGAGATTGCCGTATTAGCGCTTGGAGGGATTGTATGCGACAAATCTATTAAAGTAGCTGGAGATGTGTTTACCAGTGACATTGTTTACTACATGAGAACCCAGCACAACTTATTTGTTGGAGAAAGGACTGCAGAAAAAATTAAAATACACGTGGGCTCAGCAGTTGAGGAATTAGAAACACCACCCGAAGACTACCCGGTGCAAGGTCGTGATTTAATGACAGGAAAACCCAAACAAATTACCGTATCGAGTAAAGAAATCGCTAAAGCACTCAACAAATCCATCATTCAGGTAGAAGATGCAGTAATGCAAGCCTTGGCTATGACGCCACCGGAATTGGCTGCAGACATCTACAATACAGGAATTTACTTAGCCGGAGGAGGCTCGATGCTTAGAGGCTTAGACGATCGTATTTCTAAAAAAACGGAGCTGCCGGTATACGTAGCAGAAGACCCATTGAGAGCTGTTGTTCGAGGGACTGGTATTGCCCTTAAAAATATAGAATCTTTTAGTTTCTTAATGAAGTAGAACACCTATGATCACATGCGTAATTTAATAGCATTCTTCCTAAGGCATCACGTACTTTTTGTATTTATTATTTTGGAGACTATAGCCATGAGTATGCTCATTAAAAGTCATTACTACCAATCGTCTCGAATGGCTCATTCCGCTTCAAATTGGTCTGGCAAACTACTCAATGGACTCAATAACTCAAAAGAATATTTTTCACTCAAAGAAATAAATGGTTTTCTGGCAGAAGAAAACGCGACGCTTAAAAACTTGCAAGCAAGTCAATATACAATTCATCAGACACCAAACAATAAATACCAGTTCATATCTGCCAGAGTTATAAAAAACTCGTACAACAAACGAAACAACTTTATTACGCTCAATAAAGGTTCNGTNNACGGNATAGAAAATGGCATGGGCGTTTGCACCAAAGACGGCGTAGTTGGGATTGTGAGAGACGTTAGCAAACACTTCTCAACAGTCATGAGTGTATTAAATAGAAATACAGTAATAAGTACACGATTAAGTAAATCAAATCATTTTGGAGAACTTCATTGGGATGGAAAATCAAAAGATTTCGCCCAACTTAAATCCGTTGAAAAATACGTGCCCATTTCGGTTGGAGACAGCTTAGTAACCAATAGCTATTCAAGTATTTTTCCAGAAGGAATTTCTATAGGTACTGTAAACAGATTTGAAAGAGAAGAAACCGCAAACTTTTACGCTATNGAAGTAAATTTAAGTGTCGANTTTACAAAACTTCACTTTGTATATGTGATTAAAGATGCNCTAAAAGCAGAACGAGTTCAATTAGAATCCAAAAAAAGTGACTAGAACATTTCAACATATTATTCGATTCTTTTTACTGATTGCAATTCAGGTCTTGTTCCTAAACAACCTGCAAATAAGTGGGTATATAAACCCGTACATTTATATTTTATTTGTCATGTTTTTGCCCCCAAAACTTCCTAAAGTAGCGGTACTATCTACGGCATTTATTATGGGTTTTGTAATAGATGTTTTTTCAGATAGTTATGGCTTACACACAGCAGCAACTGTTCTGCTAGGCTATGCAAGACCGCTCATTTTATCGCTTGTTTCTGTAAAAGGAGGAGAAGATTTAGATGAAATTAGCATCAAACAATTAAAACTTGGACGATTTTTTACCTATACAGGGTTTTTATGTTTCATTCATCATTTTACATTATTCTACCTCGAAGCATTTCGATTAAATGAATTCATCGATACCTTTGGAAGAGCATTCATTAGCACAATAGTAACTTTACTATTAATATTTATTACCGAATCCATACGCTCTAATCCTAAAAAAAGATGAGCAGAAATAAATTCGCTGAGCGCAGACTCTTTTTCTACTTTCTATTTGGTTTAAGCGCACTCCTTATTCTTATAAACCTTTTTGGAATTCAAGTACTGGACGACTCCTACAAATTATCGGCAAATAACAATGTCATAAAATCGCTTACGCTCTACCCAGAGAGAGGCTATATATTCGATAGAAACAATGTTCTTTTAGTAACCAACCAGAGAGCCTACGACCTTATGGTAACGCCGAGACAGGTTAAGCAAATGGATACCTTAGAACTTTGCAATATGATCGATATTGACAAAACTTATTTTGACAAACAGTTTTCCAGGGCACTAAAATACTCCCGACACAGACCCNCTATATTTGTAAAAGAAATATCGAAACAAACAGCGGCTCANTTGCAAGAAAAACTCTTCGAATTTCCCGGGTTTTACCTTCAAGAAAGAACCATGCGAGAATATCCGCAAAAATCTGCAGCACATATTTTAGGATACGTAAGTCAAGTACCGGACTATGTGTTAAAAAAGGAAAATGACTACAAGAGAAACGACAACTACGGAATGAGTGGCGTAGAGAATTCTTACGAAACAGAATTGCGAGGCACAAAAGGGGTGCAATACCTAATTAGAGATGTTTGGAACAGAACGAAAGGGAAATTTGAAAACGGAAAATACGACAGCCTTGCAGTAAATGGAAAAGATTTAGAGCTTAGTATAGACATTCAAATACAAGAATACGCTGAGCAATTAATGCGAAACAAAAAAGGTGCAATTGTTGCGATAGAACCAGCAACAGGAGAAATCTTAGCACTGGTAAGCAGTCCTTTTTACGACCCCAATCTTCTGATTGGCCGTTCTCGATCTCCAAATTTCAATAGAATGTACAAAGACGAAAACAAACCATTGTTCGATCGAAGTTTGTTGGCAGAATACCCTCCAGGCTCCACCTTTAAATTGCTTAATGCACTGGTGGGTTTACAAGAAGATGTAATTTATGCTGGCACCAAATTTAGTTGTGATGAAGGCTGGTTGTTTAGCCCAAAATTAAAAGTAGGCTGCCACGCACACAGCTCTCCGTTAAATTTAACCGAATCTATTGCGCAATCGTGCAATGCATATTATTGCAGTACTTTTAAACGTATTGTAGAAAAATATCCTACTGCAGCGCTAGGCTATGAAAATTGGCGAAATCATATCCTAAGTTTTGGTCTTGGCAATTTCCTAAACAATGACCTGTATAACGGAAGAAAAGGAAGGGTTCCGAGTGTTGAATTTTACAACCTACAATACGGAGAAAGACGCTGGAAAGCCCCCACTGTTATATCGCTTGCCATTGGGCAAGATGCCCTAGTCGTATCGCCCATACAAATGGCAAATATGTGTGCAGCAATAGCCAATAAAGGGCATTACTATACACCACACATCGTTAGAAAAATTAATGGCGAATTTTTAAACGACAGCACCTATACCCAACCAAAACACACAAGTGTTGATGCAAAACACTTTGCAACGGTAATTAATGGGATGGAAAAAGTATTTACAAGCAAACACGGTACAGCTAAATCTGCTCGAGTAAAAGGCATCGAAATTTGTGGAAAAACAGGAACAGCGGAAAACCCACACGGAGCAGATCATTCTATATTTATTGCCTTTGCACCAAAAGACAATCCTAAAATAGCCATTGCTGTATACATAGAGAACGGCGGATGGGGATCAACCTGGGCCGCACCAATAGCCAGTTTAATGATAGAAAAATATTTAACTGGAACGGTTACAAATACCAAACAAGAAACGTTTATTCTTAACGGAAACTTAATGAATCCAGCAGATGAGAAGTAACAAAAGTTTTTTTTCCAACATAGACTGGACCCTGGTATTTATTTACCTTTCCATGTTATTCTTTGGTTGGTTAAACATCTATGCTGCAAATTTTGATGAAGGGAGCTTTAGCCTATTTACTATGAGTCATGAACCTGGAAAGCAACTTTTCTGGATCGCAACTTCAGCAGTTTGGGTCGCTATAATTCTTATTATGGATGGGAAGTTTTACACCACTTTTTCCTACGTAATATACAGTATTATGATGCTCCTTTTAATTGGTGTAGTTCTATTTGGTAAAGAAATAGGAGGCGCACGATCTTGGTATGCATTGGGTAATTTTAGTATGCAACCTTCAGAGTTTGCGAAAATTGGCACGCTACTCGCTTTAAGTAAGTACTTAAGTCAGCTAAACATGAACCTACAAGAAGTAGGGCATCAGCTAAAAGCATTTGCCATACTTACCCTACCTATACTGCTCATTATGCTACAACCAGATGCAGGCTCTGCCATTGTATTTGCCTCGCTCTTTTTAGTTTTATATCGAGAAGGAATCAATGGCGGTTACTTGGTAGTAATCGGTTTGGCAATCGCCCTATTTATTAGTACACTAAAATTTGACCAAAATATAACGATGCTGCTAGTTGCATTATTTACTGGCCTTTACGCCTACCTATTAAAACAGAACAAGCAACCGCTAAAATATGCCTTAATCGCCTTAATTTTGAGTTTAGGTTTTGTAAAATCTGTAGATTTTTTATACGCAGAGATTTTAAAAAAGCACCAGCAAAACAGAATTGATTTAATTTTAGGTAAAATTGACGACATACATGGTGCAGGCTACAACCTGCATCAATCTAAAATTGCCATAGGATCTGGAGGTTTTTCTGGAAAAGGATTTTTAGAAGGTACCCAAACAAAATTTAATTTTGTACCTGAGCAAAGCACTGATTTTATCTTCTGTACCATAGGAGAAGAATGGGGGTTNTTAGGCTCCTTACTCACCATTATTCTCTTTGTGCTCTTACTGTTGAGACTTGTGCTATTAGCCGAGCGTCAACGCTCTGCCTTTAGCAGGGTTTACGGCTATGGTGTAGCCACCATACTGTTCTGTCATTTCTTTATTAATATTGCCATGACCATCGGATTGATGCCCGTTATTGGAATACCGCTACCCTTTTTTAGCTATGGCGGATCGTCGCTTTGGGGCTTTAGCATATTGCTCTTTATATTTGTGAAGCTAGACGCGTATCGAATGGATATTTTAAGGTGAAGTTTAAAAATTGAAAAACTAAAAATCAAATTTTAATACGGGCTATTTAAAATTAAAATTGTTAAACCTATATTTGTTTAATCAGAATGAATTGAAAAACTAAGACGATGAAATACGAGCAAATAGACAGTCAATTATTCGTTAGAAACAGAGCGCGATTTTGCAAAGAGTTAAAACCAAAATCAATAGCCCTATTTAACTCCAACGACCTCATGCCAACCAATGCAGATGGTACCATGGAGTTTCGTCAAAACAACGACCTGTTTCATCTTTCTGGGGTAGACCAAGAAGAATCTATACTGGTACTATTTCCTGACGCATTTAATGCAAAGCATAAAGAAATCTTATTCCTAAAAGAAACCAATGCACATATAGCNGTATGGGAAGGCGCAAAACTTGACNAAAAAAANGCCTATTTAACCTCNGGCATACAAACGGTTTATTGGCTCGACCAATTTGAATCGGTGCTTAAAACATTAATGAGCGAAGCAGCGCAAGTATACTTAAACAGCAACGAACATTTACGAGCCAATACAGAAGTTGAAACTCGTGACGACCGATTCGGAAATTGGATACGAGAAACCTATCCAATACACGAATACGAAAGGAGCGCGCCAATTATGCACAAAATTAGAGCCGTAAAAGATCCTNTAGAAATTAAACTCATTCAAAAAGCCTGTGATCTTACTGAAAGTGCATTCCGGAAAATTTTAAAAACCATTAAGCCAGGCGAAATGGAATACGAAATTGAGGCAGACATTATCCATGAGTTTATTAAAAATAGATCGCGTGGATTTGCCTACACGCCCATTATTGCATCTGGAGAAAGCGCCTGCGTACTGCATTATATAGACAATAATAAAGCCTGTAAAGACGGCGATGTTATCTTAATGGATTTTGGCGCAGAATATGCAAATTATGCGTCCGACATGACCCGGTGTGTTCCAGTAAACGGAAAGTTTACAGAGCGTCAAAAAGAAGTGTACAATGCCGTATTAAGGGTAATGAAAGAAGCCACAAAAATGCTGGTTCCTGGAAACTACCTTAACCAATACCATATTGAAGTAGGTAAATTAATGGAAAAAGAACTGCTGTGCTTAGGCTTACTTACCCAAGAGGAAATAAGTCANCAAACAGCAGAAAAACCAGCCTATAAGAAGTACTTTATGCACGGNACCTCNCANTANTTAGGNNTAGANGTNCACGATGTNGGNTCTTGGACTNNGCCNATTNNAGCNGGCATGGTGTTTACGTGTGAACCCGGAATNTACATACCCGAAGAAAACTTAGGAATCCGTTTAGAAAATGACATTCTAGTAACCGAAAATGGCCCTAAAGATTTAATGGCAAATATCCCTTTAGAAGCCGATGAAATTGAGGCGTTGATGGCCAAATAGTAGCTCAAAAAAATGGCTTTTTTCAACTACAAAGAAAAAAACATACACTACCTATCGGAAGGTTTGGGGCCCGTAATTGTTCTGCTGCACGGATACCTCGAAAACATAAGTATGTGGGATGAAATTGCAGAAAAACTAGCCAAAACAAATCAAGTAGTTCGGTTAGACTTTCCTGGGTTTGGAAAATCTGAATGCATTGAACACGAAAATGGCATGGCACTTTATGCCGAAATTACCGCCCAGCTACTTGCCTTGTTAAACATTGATAAGTACGCTCTTATTGGGCACTCAATGGGTGGTTATGTCGCTTTGGAATTGGCTTCTAGTTATCCAAAAAAACCAAGTCTGCTTATTCTTTTTCACAGCACAGCACAAGCAGATTCAGAAGAGAAAAAAGCAATGCGAAACAGAGCCCTAAAAGCCCTTTCAAAGAAGAATGCGTACTTAAAAACAGCAATCAAACTATTGTTCCCTTCTCCTTTTCAAAAAACGTGTAAGCGGCAAATAGATAAAATGATACAAGAGGCATCAATGCTACATGCAAATGGAATTGGAGTCGCATTGGTAGGTATGCGCGAAAGAAAAGAACATGCTAAAACGGTACAAGACCTTACCTGTAAAACCACTTACATCGCCGGAAAATTAGATCCTNTACTAGACAGCCNCCAGGTAAAAATAGAAGCCCAAAACAACAAAGCTCAATACATTGAATTGGAAAATGCTGGACACATGAGTCATTGGGAGANTANTGAAAAAGCCACAACNANACTCCTAAAAACACTCCGAATCAANACATTGTAAAATTTTAAAAAGNATCCAAAAAAAAAGAGAGAAGTAAAAANCTTCTCTCTTTTTAAAACATTAACTAAATTAGTACNATAATCCCCCTAATAGAATTAAANATCTAACAATNTAAATATANNCAAATAGNGTGCCATTGTATCTAATTTACTATTTATTTTTATCGTAAGCAGTCCAACCTTGTGCTGCTAATGGAAAAACCTTAGCATCGTGGCTTACTAAGTTGGTCCCCGAGCTTTTGTCAACCATATAACCAATAACAGTCATATTAGGATTGGCTTTAATTTTATCGTAATCCTTTTGCGCAACTGTAAAGAGGAGTTCATAATCTTCTCCACCATTTAAGGCGCAAGTAACACCGTTTAACTTAAACTCCTCAGCAATAGTCATAACAGTTGGNTCGCAGGGAATTTTCTCTTCGTAAACTTGCAGTCCTAAATTAGAGGCTTTGGCNAAATGTAACAGNTCAGAAGACAAACCATCCGAAACATCAATCATTGAAGTAGGAACCAAATCCATNTCTTNAAACATTTTCACAATATCCATTCGAGCTTCTGGCTTTAACTGTCGTTCCAGAACATATTCTGAACCGTGCAGGTCTGGCTGCATGTTTTTATCTTCGATAAACACCGCTTTCTCTCGTTCCAAAATTTGCAAGCCCAAATAAGCAGCACCTAAATCTCCAGAAACTACAATTAAATCTTTTTCCTGTGCACCAGAACGGTAAGTAATCGCACTTTCTTTTGCAGTACCCATAGCGGTAACACTGATCATTAAACCCGAAGTAGAGCTGGTGGTGTCGCCGCCAATTAAATCTACCTTGTAATGCGCACAAGCCAGCTTAACGCCTTCGTAAAGTTCTTCTACAGCCTCAATAGGAAATCTGTTTGAAAGTGCCAAAGAAACCGTTATTTGAGTCGGAATGGCATTCATGGCACAAATATCTGATAGATTTACCACAACGGCTTTGTAACCCAAGTGTTTTAAAGGCGCATAAGCCAAATCAAAATGCACCCCTTCTACCAATAAATCAGTAGAAACCAATTGGCACACCTCACCAAATTTTAACACCGCGGCATCATCTCCTATACCTTTATGAGTAGAAGTATTGTAGTGTTTAACATCTTTGGTAATCAAATCGATTAAACCAAATTCGCCCAATTTGGAGATGGGTGTAAACTCTTGCGTTTCGTCTTGGAATATACTCATACTGCAAAACTACATTTTTATCCTAAATGGATCCCTACAAAAACAGCTATATGTAACAATTTTTGTTTGACCTAATACTCAGAAAAATAATCGATTTTAGAGCAAAGAGCAAGCGAGGAAACAACGAAGTAAAAAAATAAAAAATTGGTTATTTTAACTAAAAAATTGAAGCCAGCATAAGAAAGCCTCGTTCTAAGGGAAATACATTCGTGTGGAAAAGAAAGAATAACAGCTAATAATATGTCTTAACTATCTGTTAATCAGTTTGTTAATAAATAGTAATGAAAGGAAAGTGTGAAACCTAAGTAGGCATGATAAATGCATGAATAATTCGTATATTTGCAAAAGGAATTACCTTAATTAAAATTAGTAAAAACAGCACTTATAATATGGTTAGCGTAACGAATACAGCAAAAAAGAAAATCTTCACTTTACTAGATGAAGAAGGACTTGGTGCAGATGCCTACGTTACAGTTGGTGTATCTAGTGGAGGTTGCTCAGGTTTATCTTACAAACTAGANTTTACAAAGGACAAAACAGAAGACGCTAAATTGATTGAAGACAACGGTGTTCGCATTTTAGTCGACAAAAAAAGCCTGCTCTATTTGGCCGGAACTGTTTTAGACTTCTCTGGAGGTTTAAATGGAAAAGGATTTACGTTTAGCAATCCAAACGCAACGCGAACTTGCGGATGTGGCGAGAGTTTTTCAGTGTAATACTGAACTGCAAAATTAGAAAGACTAAGGGTTTTAAAAACCCAATACTTTCTATTAAATTTTANATTTAACGATCATCAATTTGACAGAAGAAGACAAATTATTAGAAGAAGTAACCACAGCCGATTATAAATACGGCTTTGTTACAGATATTGATTCAGACACCATTAAAAATGGGCTGAATGAAGACGTGATTCGTTTGATTTCGATGAAGAAGAACGAACCAAAATGGTTGCTTGATTGGAGGCTAGAAGGCTACAGTAAATTCCTTAAAATGACTGAACCCGANTGGGGAAATGTGCATTACAAAAANCCAGATCTTCAAGCCATCTCTTATTACTCAGCTCCAAAGCCTAAAAAAACGCTCGAGAGTTTAGACGAGGTAGATCCTGAGTTGTTAAAAACGTTTGATAAATTAGGCATTTCTTTAGACGAACAAAAAAAACTAACCGGTGTTGCCGTAGATATTGTTGTAGATTCTGTTTCTGTAGCCACATCATTCAAAGATAAATTAGGCGAATTGGGCATTATTTTCTGCTCCATTAGCGAGGCCATACAAGAACATCCAGACCTGGTAAAAAAATACCTAGGAACCGTAGTTCCTCAAACCGACAACTTTTACGCGGCCTTAAACTCCGCTGTATTTACAGACGGTTCGTTTTGTTACATCCCAAAAGGCACACGTTGCCCAATGGAACTCTCTACCTACTTCCGTATAAACCAAGCCGGAACTGGGCAGTTTGAACGTACACTTTTAATTGCAGACGAAGGTTCTTANGTATCNTATCTNGAAGGGTGCACGGCACCTTCTAGAGACGAAAACCAATTGCATGCTGCCGTAGTAGAGCTAATTGCACTAGACGATGCAGAAATAAAATACTCTACGGTACAAAACTGGTACCCTGGAGACAAAGAAGGAAAAGGCGGCGTTTTCAATTTTGTTACCAAAAGAGGAATTTGCCACAAAAGCGCAAAAATTTCTTGGACACAAGTGGAAACAGGCTCTGCGGTAACTTGGAAGTATCCATCGTGTATTTTAAAAGGAGACCACTCCGTGGGAGAATTCTTCTCGGTGGCGGTAACCAACAACTACCAGCAAGCCGATACCGGAACAAAAATGATACACGTGGGTAAAAACACGAAAAGTACCATCATATCCAAAGGTATATCTGCCGGAAAGAGTAACGGAAGTTACCGTGGCCTGGTAAAAATCATGAAAGGAGCAGACAATGCCCGCAACTTTTCCCAATGCGATTCGCTACTGATGGGAGATACTTGTGGCTCGCACACCTTCCCTTACATAGAAGTAAAAAACAAATCGGCGCGAATAGAGCACGAAGCCACTACCTCTAAAATTGGAGAAGACCAATTGTTTTACTGCAACCAAAGAGGAATTGGAACAGATGAGGCGATCGGACTCATTGTAAACGGATACTGTAAAGATGTACTCAACCAGCTTCCTATGGAATTTGCTGTGGAAGCTCAAAAATTACTAGCCATTTCTTTAGAAGGAAGTGTAGGTTAAATACCCAAAGACAAAAAATATGCTTAAGATACAAGACCTAAAGGTTGAGATTGAAGGAAAGGAAATTATCAAAGGACTCAACTTAGAGATCAACAAAGGCGAAGTTCACGCCATAATGGGCCCAAATGGAGCTGGTAAAAGTACCCTCTCTGCCGTTATTGCCGGAAGAGAAGAATACGAAGTTACTGGAGGTACCATTGAGTTTGACGGAAAAGACATTATGGATTTAGCGCCAGAGGAAAGAGCACACGCAGGTGTTTTCTTATCCTTCCAATACCCCGTTGAAATTCCCGGTGTTTCGGTAACCAATTTCATCAAAACAGCCCTTAACGAAAGTCGCAAGGCAAAAGGTTTAGAGCCCATGCCAGCCAAAGACTTGTTAAAACTCATGAGAGCGAAACAACAGTTGCTAGAAATGGACAAGCAATTCATGTCGCGTTCTATAAACGAAGGTTTTTCTGGGGGAGAAAAAAAACGAAACGAAATATTTCAGATGGCCATGTTGGATCCTAAACTGGCCATTTTGGATGAAACCGATTCTGGATTGGATATTGATGCCTTGCGAATTGTTGCCAACGGGGTAAATAAACTTAAAAACCAAGACAATGCCGTAATGGTAATTACCCATTACCAACGTTTGTTAGATCATATCATTCCCGATTTTGTTCACGTTTTATACGATGGTAAAATTGTAAAATCTGGTGACAAAACCTTAGCCTTAGAGCTAGAAAAAAGAGGTTACGACTGGATTAAACAAGAAATTGAAGATTAAAAAAGCAAGCATTGAAACTACAAGATAAATTAATACACTCCTTTGAGAAGTTTGCGCAAAACAAACAAGGATCCGAAACGGAGCACCTGAGCAAAATGCGTGCACAAGCCATGGCTACTTTTACAGCACAAGGCTTTCCCACCACCAAAGACGAAGAATGGAAATACACCTCGCTTAACAAAAACAACAAGCGTGACTACGAGTTAGAGTCTGACTTTAGTTTAGATTTGACTCCTGAGGATGTTGAAGGTTTTTTGTGTACCGGATTGGACTCCTACAAACTGATTTTTGTAGACGGAGTATTTAACCCGTCGCTTTCCAGTTCCGCACTACAAGATGCCTTTAGTGTTACCTCACTTAAGGAAGCCTACAAAGGAAACACGGAGGTATTTAACCAACACTACGGAAGTTTAGCCGATGCCAAACTCAGTATGGTTGCTTTAAATACAGCTTTTGCAGAAGAGGGTGCTTTTGTGCATGTTAAAGCAGGCGCTGTGGTAGACAAGTTGGTGCAAATATTATACATCAACAGCGACAGCACTAAGGCTATGATGAGCCAAGTACGTAATTTGTTTGTGGTAGAAGACCGCGCAGAAGTTCAAATTTTAGAAAGACACCAGTCTTTAAGCGACGATTACGTGTTTACCAATGTAGTAACAGAAAGCTCCGTAGGAAACGAAGCCAACTTTAAGCATTTTAAAATCCAAAACGACTTGGATACCACTAGCCTAGTAGACGGCACCTTTGTAAAACAAGGCGCTAAAAGCTCTGCCCTGGTAGATACGTATTCGTTTAGCGGAGAACTGACCCGAAATAATTTGCACTTTGAATTTGCCGGAGAACACGCAGAAGCTCACATGGATGCCATTACCTTATTGAAAGGTGCTACACTGGTAGACCACCATACTTTTGTGGACCACGCCGTTCCAAATTGCCAATCGAACCAATTGTACAAAGGCATATACGACGAGAAATCTAAAGGAGTGTTTAACGGAAAGGTAATGGTGCGTAAAGACGCTCAAAAAACAAACGCCTTTCAGCAAAACAACAACCTTTTACTTACCGATTTTGCCAGTATAGACACCAAACCTCAATTGGAAATTTTTGCAGATGATGTGGCTTGTTCGCACGGTTGTACCATTGGACAACTAGACGATGAAGCCCTATTTTACATGCAAAGTAGAGGTATTCCGATGAAAGAGGCCAAAGCCTTTTTGATGTTTGCCTTTGCAGGAGGTACCCTAAAAAACATTACTATCCCACAACTGAAAGAGCAACTTATTAATTTGGTTGCCTACGAGTTAAAAGTAGACTTAGAACTTAACGAAGCAATGCATTAATGGCTCTAAACCTTGAGAATATACGCGCACAATTTCCGGTACTTCACCAAGAAGTAAACGGTCGTCCATTGGTTTATTTTGACAATGCGGCTACCAGCCAAAAACCAAAAATGGTGATTGACGCAATTGCCCAATATTACAACAAGGAAAACAGCAATATACACCGTGGCGTTCACTACTTAAGCCAACTAGCTACAGATAAGTACGAAAAAGCACGAGAAGCCATCAGACGCTTGCTGAATGCAAAAGCTGTTGAAGAAATTATATTTACTCGAGGAACCACCGAAGCGATCAACTTGGTGGCCAATTGCCTGACGCGCTCCTTGTTTAAACCGGGCGATGAAATTATTATTTCGGCCATAGAGCACCACTCTAATATTGTGCCCTGGCAAATGGCCTGCGAGCAAAGCGGAGCAGTTTTAAAAGTAATTCCGGTTTTGGATTCGGGAGAACTGGATATGGATGCCTACAAAGCATTGCTCAACGAAAAAACAAAGTTTGTAACGGTAAACAGCATTTCCAATGCGCTGGGAACGGTAAACCCCATAGAAGAAATAATTGCCTTGGCACATGCCAAAGGTGCTTTGATTTTGATAGACGGCGCACAATCTGTGCCGCATGCAAAAGTAGATGTACAAGCCTTGGATGCAGATTTTTACTGCTTTTCTGCACACAAAATGTACGGACCAACAGGCGTAGGTGTGTTGCACGGTAAAAAAGAAATTTTAGAGAAAATGCCGCCCTACCACGGAGGGGGCGAAATGATAAAAGAGGTGACCTTTGAAGGAACTACCTACAACGATTTGCCTTTTAAATTTGAAGGCGGAACACCCAACATAGCCGGTGGTATTGGCGTAGAAGCTGCCGTACGATTTATGGAAGAAGTGGGTGTAGAAAATATTGCAAACTACGAGGCAGAGCTCTTGGCGTATGCCCTAGAGAAATTAAAGGAAATTGAAGGCGTTCAATTTATTGGCGAAGCTAAAAATAGAGCCGGACTCGTTTCTTTTAACCTAAAAGGCATACATCCTTACGATGCTGGAACGGTGTTGGATAAACTCGGCATTGCCATTCGTACCGGACACCATTGTGCACAGCCCGTTATGGATCGTTTTGATGTACCGGGCACCATGCGCGCTTCCTTTGCGGTGTACAATACCAAACAAGAAATAGATGTTTTTATAGCAGGTATTCACAGAGTGAAACAAATGTTTGGCTAGATGACGATTCAAGAAATACAAGACGAAATAATCGAAGAATTTGACATGTTCGACGATTGGATGCAGAAGTACGATTACTTAATTGAACTCAGTAAAGATTTACCGCTGCTCGATGAAAAACATAAATTGGATGAAAACATCATCAAAGGATGCCAATCTAAAGTATGGTTGCACGCAGAAAAACAAGGAGACAGCGTGCGTTATACTGCAGACAGCGACGCCATAATAACCAAAGGAATTGTGGCCTTATTGGTGCGCGTATACGACCAGCAAAAGAGCAAAGACATACTCGAAAACGAGCTGCACTTTATTGATGCCATTGGTCTTAAAGAACACTTATCCATGACGCGGTCCAATGGATTGGTGTCTATGATTAAACAAATGAAGTTTTACGCCTTGGCTTTTCAGGCAAACTAAATAGATATGATGAACGAAGAACAAATGCAAGCCTTAGGGGAAAAAGTGGTGGATGTATTGCACAGCATATACGACCCAGAAATTCCGGTAGATATTTACGAACTTGGTTTAATTTACGACGTTCGCGTGAGTGAAGAGGGAGACATTGAAATTGACATGACCTTAACCTCGCCTTCTTGCCCTGTTGCAGAATCGATGCCAGAGGAAGTACGCGAAAAAGTAAGCGCGCTAGACGAGGCCAAAGAGGTGAAAGTAATTATGGTTTTTGAACCCACCTGGACCAAAGACATGATGAGTGAAGAGGCCAAACTCGAACTCGGCTTTCTGTAAGCTGCGGCATTAATCAAACCAGTACCACTGCCATGGATCAAATCGTTAATAAAGTAGAACAATCCGGTTTAATTACTTTTAATTTAGAAGACTATTACAACCACGACAAGCGGGTTTTTATAGACCTGAAAGAACACCTCTACGAAGGACTTATTCTTAAAGAACGCGATTTTAGAGCCTTTGTAAAATCCAACAACTGGGCGCAGTACCAAGATTGCAATATTGCCATAGACATTACCACCGATGCCATTGTGCCTGCCTGGGCTTTTATGCTCGTTGCAAGTGCGGTAGCTCCTTTTGCCAAAAACGTGGTTAAGGGCTCTTTAAAAGACTTAAACAAACACCTTTTTAGCCAAGCACTCCAAAACATAGACCTTAGCGAACTGCAAGACAAGTTTGTAATTGTAAAAGGCTGCTCCAACCTTCCGGTGCCAGAATCTACTTACGTGGAACTTTGCAATTTACTGCAACCCCTAGTAAAAACACTTAGCTACGGAGAGGCCTGCTCCAAAGTACCCTTGTACAAAAAACGTTAAACAGCACTAATAAGGAAACCAATACCCTTTTTTTTATAAACTTGAAGGTTTGTAACTCCTTTGCTCAACTACCGCTCAAACACTTTTCTTATTTGGCTATAGGCGATGCAGTAGAATTTACTATCTGTTTTCTAATCGATTTATAGCAGGATCTTCTAGAGTTTCTAGATCTACAGACTCATACGCTTTACCTTTTATGCTCCATCTTAATGAAATCCCTACAGAATGAACATCAGAATAATAGTTTTCTACCCAATTGAACTTAGTATTTACAATAGGCGCAATAACCATCATATTTCTACTTTTAATTTGAGAAATAAAAAATTGATTTCCTTCTATCAAATCGTTAAAAGATCTATTTTTCCCATCTTTAATTACAGGGTTTTTCAAGCCTCCATGTAAAAAGACAAGAACCTCATCAGCCTCAATAAAATCACCTATTGCATAGTAGTCAAAATGAGTAGTTTTAAATAGCGTTTGTGAATTCAGACTCACTGATAAAAGAATTAAAGATAATTTTAATAAAAATAGTTGCATTAATATTTTTGAAGAAAACATAACTACATAAGTATAATTTGTTTGCCTACTCATTTTAAGGACTTTTTTACAGCTTGTTTTCGGCTACCCAAGCTGCACAAAGATTTGCTTTCAACGTATACGCGCGTCTTCCGTTAGAAGCCCATTATTTTATTCGTTTCCCTAAAGTTTTAAATGGGGGGAGTGTAAAACTCGAACTTATTTGGCTGACTCCTCATTGTAAAGGGAATCAAAACGGTAAAACCAAAGTTTATTTTTCCTTTTGTAGAGTATTCGTAATATTTAAACTCTTTGTTATACGTAATCGGAACGTCCATTGATATGAGTTCATCTATTAAACAATAAAAAGAACTTTTAGACATTCGCAATTTTTTAGCAAATTGTATGGGCGTTCCAGAAATTTTATGCCGTACCAAGTAATCAAAATGCTCTATTCTATGTTTAAATTTCTCTATATTCATAAATAAAATGGTGTTTTGTTTACTGGTTTTAAATTATAATTATGCTGCTTACCAGGCACTTTTAAAATTATTTCTTTTGGCGTAATCAATCGTATCTGTAATATATTCTTCGAGGTTGTACTCGGGTAAGGGTAAAATACTTTGTAAGAGAGTCGTATCAAACTCAAAGGGAGTAGCCATTAAATATTTAGTAAGGTGCAAGCCAATAGTGTTGTAATAAAGCTCTTCGAGCTTGTTTTTAGCCTGCAATACATAGGATTGATTTGTTACGTTTAGAATACAGTATTTGTTAAATCCTACGGCCTCAAAAATGCATTTTAAACCAGGCAATACATCAATACTTTTGGCTTGAACAATATTAAGCTGCGCAATGTCTTTTGTATATACCTTGGCAATTACTTGCGCTACATAATCTACCGGCACAACATTTAATGCAGATTTAGGGTTGGCAAACAATCGTATAGAATTCTGTTGGACGAGTGGATTTTTATAAAAAAAACGGCCTATTAAGTAATAAACCATGTAATTTGAGATGAAGTATTGAGAGGTTTTGTAAATATTACCGCCCAATATACTGGGTCTTAAAATTTGAATTTTCACCCCAGAGGTTTTCTCATGGCTAAGTAAAAACCGCTCTGTGGCGTATTTTGAGGCCTCGTAATGGTTTCTGTAACTTGGTTTTTTATTGTGGTAATTGTTATCCAGAAGACCTCCTCTTTCGCCAATACTAAAAGCCGTACTTATGTAAGTATACTTTTTTAGGTAGGGTGTAAAAGTTTTAAAAAGCCGCTTGGTGTGTTCTAAATTCTCCTCAAATAACAGCGCTCTTTGTGCTATAGCTGTGCTAAGATTAACACAGCCTGCAGAGTGGATAAAGTAGTTGTTTTCTGTTGGATTTAAATAGGATTTTGGAAGTGCAAAAGTACAGCTATCAAAAACCTCGATTTTAGATAAAATAGCTGGCAAATTATTTTGAATGAACGCTGGGGCTTTTGGGTGGTTTAAAATGCGCATTAAGCGTTCTTTTGATTTGAGGTTTTCTTTGTTTCGAATGAGTAAAAAGAAGCGCTTACAAGAGGGTTGCTTGAGTAACTCATATAAAACTTGAGACCCTAAGGTACCTGTAACGCCTGTAAGTATAATATTCATANATCTATATTTTTACATAAATATAGGNNCTTTNTTTTNATCTGCTCNAAAAAAGAAAAAATTATCTGTGNATGGCGTATAAAATGGGNTTGCTNGGTGCGGCATCATTTTCGAAAGCAGCAAAACTTAAATGCAACAAATANACACCGTCTAACACCGTGTTGGGCACAAAAACAAGNTCAGTTATGCAAGCATTGCTTCTGGGGTTTTCTGGGTAGTTCCAAAAGGCTTTGTGCGCCAGTAAAGCACCTCCATCCTCTTCTCGGTCTACCGAGGGAGTATCTATAAGCAATTGTTCTACACCTTGTTCGCTTAACCAGCTTGCCGCTTGGTGATGCAGATAGGTGGGATTGGTATTGGAGTAGTTTTTAATTAATTTTTCAATACCATTAGGCGTGGTGCGTATAATTAATGCCTTAGGAATATGAGCTCCAATTTGTTCTTTTATTTGCGCAAGTAAAACTACTTGGTCGCCATTTTCTAGTACTTTAGGACTAATGGTAATGAGTTTGGCTACAAATGCAAACTGCTTTAAAGATTGGTTTATACTAACGGCTTGTTTACTAATGTGTCCGTAACATTCGGTATGGGTACCGTGCCCGTGCGGGTTAAATAAAATCTCATTAAAGTTTACAGAACCGCCTTCTGAAACAGCGCCTACCCAATCGCCCATTCTAACAGGCTCAATTTCTAAAGGGTCTACGTACCAAGCACGAACACTCGCTTGGGAGGCAAACATAGGTATAGAAATATCTATGGGCTTGCTGAGGTCTGCTTGCCAAACCTCATTTTCGTGCTGTAGGGTAATATTCATACAGGCAAGATATAAAAATACAAGTTACGAAAGCGTTTGCCGTCTTTAAATATCTAAAGGCTTGTCCAGTTAGTTGATCTTTTTCTCTACAGTTCCATCGTTAAACAAATACAATAAAGTTGTACCGCGAGGGCATGTTTCTGGATCTACTTTTTGTCCGAGCATATTTATAACTCTAGCAAGTGTTCTAATATCATTTGGGTGGTCTTCTACCGGTAAATCTTGCCCATTGCGGAATGGTTGGCGATAATTCTACACGCAAACCTTCAACATCAACAAAAGAAAAATCGTCTACTTCTGCCGACATGTAAATTTGGTAACCTTGTCCAGGTATTAAATCTCCAATACCGTTAAAGCCAATTTCGGGCCAATAGATATAACCTCTATTGTTTTTGGCGATGATAATTTCATCAGAAATGGCATCGAAACAAGCAGCGGCATTCTGCCTATAGTTAAGATTGTATCCGATAATATTCCAACCTTGATACAAATCGATAGGGATGGTTTTAAAGACAAAATTAAGTGCCAAGACGTTTATGCGGCCTAATTTTCCAAAAGAACCATATCGAAAGAAGCTAACTTGATGTTTTTATCGTAAATAGTATCGTACAAACACTAACAGCAGTTGAATCTGTTTAAACAAATGAATTCGTTTCGAATATGAGGATAAAAAAATAAATAATGAAAACTTTTGAAGTGGGGTGAAGTTTTCAAAAGATGATATGTTTAGGGTATAGATGTACTTTATTTACTGATCTTAGTCAATGTTTTTTTGTACTACTTTTTAGACTTCGTTTTCTTAGTTGGTGTCGTTTTAATTAAAGTATTTTTAGCAAACATAAATTCAAGGAATGCACTTTTATACATGGCTCCTAAAGGAATATTTTTGCTCCCTACCAAAATGGTATCATTGGTGAAACTCTCAACAAAATCTATATTTACAGCAAAGGAACGATGGCATTGAAAAAGATTTCCGCCTAAAACAGCAACGACGTCCTTAAAAGAAGTAGCTGTATTTAGTTTTTCTTTACAAAACACGATCGTTCTTCCTTTACTCGCTTGTATATACTTGAGGTCATCTAAATTTATTCGATTAAATTTATTCCTACCTGTTTTAATTATAATTACCTTATTCACAAAATGAGGGTTAGTTTAAACTTATAGGCAACAAACATATTATTTTAGCTTCATCAATTTGTTTATATGCTATAAACAACAGAGTTTGGGCAATGAAACTCTAATATCTTAGACTTTTTAAAAACCTAACTGACTTTTGTTTTTTAACAACACTTCGTTTAATGTAAACGAAAATTAAAAAGTTAACGTTTTTGAAAAAAAACTTAAATAAGAGTCATAAAGGAAAATCCATTCAAAAAAGTGTAGAACAAAAAAAAAGCCTCTTGAAATACAAGAGGCTTTTGTTATTTTTTTGAATGACTTTATTTTTCAGCTTTTAAGGAGGCCGATAAAAATTCTCGATTCATTAAGGCAATATTATCTAAGGAGATGCCCTTCGGACACTGCGCTTCGCAATCTCCAGTATTGGTGCAATTTCCAAAACCAAGTTCATCCATTTTCTCAACCATATTTAAAGCGCGCTGTTTTGCTTCTACTTTACCCTGAGGTAAGTGCGCTAGATGAGAAATTTTAGCCGATGTAAATAACATGGCCGAGGAGTTTTTACAAGTGGCCACACATGCACCACATCCAATACAAGTAGCGGCGTCAAATGCTTTGTCTGCATCCACTTTAGGAATAGGTATAGCGTTTGCATCTTGCGTATTCCCAGAGGTGTTAACAGAAACATACCCTCCTACCTGAATAATTGCATCAAAAGCACTTCGATCAACAACCAAATCTTTTACAACCGGAAANGCTGCAGCTCTCCATGGCTCAATATAAATCGTATCGCCGTCTTTAAAAGAGCGCATGTGCAACTGACATGTGGTAATCAAATTTTCAGGACCATGAGGCTCTCCATTAATGTACATAGAACAAGAACCACAGATTCCTTCACGACAATCGTGATCAAAAGCAACTGGCTCGTCTCCTTTAAGAATGAGTTTGTCATTCAGTACATCCATCATTTCTAAGAATGACATATCAGGAGAAATGGCAGACATTTTGTATTCAACAATACGTCCTTTCTCTTGCGCGCCTTTTTGACGCCAAACTTTAAGTGTAAGATTCATACCAGCCATTATTTGTAGCTTCTTTGTTTCAACTCAATATTTTCAAACTTCAAATGTTCCTTTACAAGCTCAGGAGTTTGGTTTTCACCTTTNNACTTCCAAGCAGAAACGTAAGNGTAATCCTTATCATTTCGCAATGCTTCTCCTTCTGGAGTTTGGTGTTCTTCACGGAAATGCCCCCCACAAGATTCTTCTCTACTTAAGGCGTCGTGACACATCAACTCACCTAGTTCAATAAAATCGGCAACACGACCTGCTTTTTCCAACTCTTGATTTAAGCTGTTCTGAACACCCGGAACTTTTACTTCTTTCCAAAATTCTTCACGAATCGCTTTAATTTCGGCAAGTGCTTCTTCCAATCCTTCTTTACTGCGAGACATTCCACATTTTTCCCACATCACTTTACCCAATCTCTTGTGGAAATGGTCTACTGTTTTAGAACCATTGTTATTCATAAAGAAATCCAAACGCTCTTTTACATTCTTTTCAGATTGCTCAAAGGCAGAATGGTCTGTAGAAATTTCACCCGTGGTAATGTCATCCGCTAAGTAGTTAGAAATCGTATAAGGGAGCACAAAGTAACCATCGGCAAGTCCTTGCATTAAAGCAGATGCTCCCAAACGGTTTGCACCATGATCGGAGAAATTTGCTTCTCCAGCAGCAAACAATCCTTGAACAGTTGTTTGTAAATTGTAATCAACCCATACACCACCCATTGTGTAGTGAATTGCAGGGTATATTTTCATTGGCATTACGTACGGGTTCTCTGCGGTAATCTTCTCATACATTTGAAATAGATTTCCGTAACGAGCTTCAACAGCATCTTTACCCAGGCGATTAATCGCTGCTGAGAAATCTAAAAATACTGCTTGACCTGTTTTGTTCACTCCATAACCAGCATCACATCTTTCTTTTGATGCTCGAGAGGCTACATCGCGAGGAACTAAATTTCCAAAAGCAGGATATCTTCTTTCAAGATAATAATCTCGATCGTCCTCAGCAATATCTAAAGCTGTTTTTGTTCCATTTGCTATGGCTTGTGCGTCTTCTTTTTTCTTAGGAACCCATATTCGTCCGTCGTTACGAAGGGACTCAGACATGAGGGTTAATTTGGATTGATGATCGCCAGTAACCGGAATGCATGTTGGATGAATTTGAACGAAACAAGAGTTGGCAAAATGAGCACCACTTTTGTAAGATTTCCAAGATGCTGTAACATTAGAACCCATAGCATTGGTAGAAAGGAAATATACATTTCCATAGCCACCAGAAGCAATCACTACTGCGTGAGCGGCATGTCTTTCTACTTCTCCAGTAATTAAATTACGAGCAATAATCCCACGTGCTTTGCCGTCTATTTTTACAACTTCCATCATTTCATGACGGTTGTACATCGTAACAGTGCCTTTGTTTATTTGACGACTTAAGGCTTGGTAAGCACCAATTAACAATTGCTGACCGGTTTGACCTTTGGCATAAAAAGTACGTTGTACTTGTACCCCACCAAAAGAACGATTGTCTAGCAGACCTCCATATTCTCTTGCAAAAGGAACCCCTTGCGCAACGCATTGGTCGATAATATTGGTAGATACCTCAGCCAATCGGTAAACGTTAGCTTCACGCGAACGATAATCTCCACCTTTTATAGTGTCGTAAAACAAACGGTACGTACTGTCACCATCGTTTTGGTAATTTTTAGCAGCATTAATTCCTCCTTGAGCCGCAATTGAGTGCGCACGTCGGGGAGAATCTTGGAAACAAAATGATTTTACATTAAAACCCATTTCTCCAAGGGAAGCAGCTGCAGCACCACCAGCTAAACCTGTACCAACAACAATAACATCTATGTTTCTTCTGTTAGAAGGGTTTACGAGCTTAGCGTCTGCTTTAAACTTAGTCCACTTATCAGCTAAAGGACCTTCTGGAATATTATCAAATAGTTCTTGCATATCCTTATAGTTGTGTGATGTAGAAATAAATTGGGAAAGAAATGAATCCTAAAGTCATTGCTACAGCAAATGCAGTACCCAGTTTTTTAATAGTGGGTGTGTATTTTTTATGACGTAAGCCAACAGATTGGAACGCCGATTGAAATCCATGATTTAAGTGTGTTCCTAAAAGAAGCATTGCAGCAACATAAATAGCAGAGTACCAAAATTCACTAAATGCAGAAACCACCATTGTAAACATATCTTTGATCTCTGCACCAGAACTGTCTAGCGTCATCGCTACATCTCCAAACTTATAACCGTACCAAAACGATTGTAAATGAAGAATTAAGAAGGCCAAAATAATAGAACCCGTAAGCCCCATATTTCTGGAGTACCAAGAGCTTTGTTTTCTATCCATTGCATACTTAACAGGCTGAGCTGCTTTGTTCGCCTTAGACAACATTACCGCGTCTACAATGTGTGTTAAAAATCCAAGTACCAATATAATTTCCATTACACGGATGATAGGATTGGAAGACATAAAACGAGTGTACTCGTTAAATTGAACAGGATCTGTAAATAAGGCGACATTTCCTAAAAGGTGTATCAAAAGAAAACTGCAAAGGAATAAGCCCGTCAAAGCCATTAAGTACTTCCTTCCCAATGATGATGAAAACAATCCAGCGCTATTGCTCATGTTGATTTATTTTCTAGGGTTATATAATTCGTTTATATTAAAATGCAAATTTAAGACACAAACAAGCAGTAAACAAACCAAGTAGCAATTAATATCCATTCTTAATAATAGATATGTTGATAAAGCGGTTACTTTTTTGAGCTGGTAGTTTGACTATTAATTTTAAAACACGAAATTTGAGGCGATGGATACAACACAGAACTATTGCGCAAGCCTTACGGCATATAAAAGGTACAAAAGTCACGAAGTTAAGATTGGTGCTATTGGTATTGGCGGCGACAACCCCATACGACTGCAATCAATGACCACTACCAACACAATGGATACAGAAGCTACCGTAGCTCAATCTATTCGAATGATTGAAGCGGGATGTGAACTAGTTCGTATAACAGCACCTAGCAAAAGAGAGGCTGAAAATCTTCTCAATATAAAAAACGAATTGCGAAAGCGTGGCTTCAACACTCCACTGGTTGCCGACATCCATTTCACTCCCGCAGCAGCAGAAATTGCTGCTAGAATTGTAGAAAAAGTTCGTGTAAATCCGGGGAATTATGCCGACAAGAAAAGATTTGAACAACTCGAATACACAGAAGAAAGTTACCAGGCGCAACTCGAACGAATTGCAAAACGCTTTACACCACTGGTTTTAATATGTAAAGAAGAAGGAACTGCGATGCGAATTGGAACAAATCATGGGTCTCTATCAGATCGTATTTTAAGTCGTTATGGCGACACGCCAATGGGAATGGTAGAATCTGCATTAGAGTTTCTTCGCATCTGCAAACGTTTGGATTACGATCAGGTTATTATCTCAATGAAAGCGAGTAACCCACAAGTAATGGTTCAGGCATACCGTTTACTCATTCATAAAATGCAAGAAGAAGGAATGAGTTACCCGCTTCACCTAGGTGTAACGGAGGCTGGNGAAGGAGAAGATGGAAGAATAAAATCGGCAGTTGGAATTGGCACACTTCTAGAAGATGGTATTGGAGACACTGTTAGAGTTTCTTTAACAGAAGAGCCAGAATTTGAAATACCTGTAGCCAAAAAATTAGTAGATCGTTATACNAACAGACTTCCTCACAAGGCGATACAAGAGGTGTCAAAAAACCCGATTAATCCTTTTGAATACCACAAAAGGAAAACCAATAGCGTTTTAAATATTGGCGCCAAAAACGTCCCTATNGTGATGGCTGACTTTAGCTTAAAAAAGAAAATATCGCCTGCCAACTTGTTCGCTTTAGGTTACAATTATTCGGTTCCATTGGACAAATGGTCTATTGCAGACATGGCTTGCGATTACATTTTTACAGGAGACACAAGCGTCGATTTTGAAATTCCGGGAACACTAGGGATTATCTACAACTACAAAACATGGTTGAATAACAAAGGCACGCGTTGCTATCCTTTTATGGATGCAAAAACCTATGCCAATGACGTGGAATTATCCGACAAACTTAACTTAATATATGCCTGTATTGATGAGGTAACCAGCTCTTTAATTTTAAAACTAAAAGCAGACCCTACAGCTGTACTTGTAATAGATACTTACAACAAACACGGTATGGCAGAGCAACGCAAATTGTTTATNGATTTGATGAATGCTGACTGCAAAACACCTGTAATNATCGGAAGAGCCTACAAAGATTTAAAGGAAACGCAAGTTCAGTTNCAATCTTCNACAGATATGGGTGCCTTGTTGTTAGACGGACTTGGAGATGGCGTTTTTATTGCAGCAGAAAATTGCGGTAGCGATCAAATGATTACTCAAACAGCCTTTGGAATTCTTCAAGCTACTAGAACACGCATTTCCAAAACAGAATACATTTCCTGCCCTAGCTGTGGAAGAACACTATTTGATCTTCAAGAAACAACCGCGAAAATCAGAACAAAAACCAGCCACTTAAAAGGTTTAAAAATCGGGATTATGGGCTGTATTGTGAATGGACCTGGTGAAATGGCTGATGCCGATTATGGCTATGTGGGTACCGGAGAAGGTAAAATAACACTGTACAAAGAACAAGATGTAGTACAGAGAAATATTCCAGCTGATGAAGCTGTAAATGCCCTAGTAGAGCTTATAAAAGAACATGGTGATTGGATGGAACCTGCTATTTAATGACAAAAAAAAGCGCTGCAACTGGGTTACAAACGACCCGCTTTACATTAACTACCACGACAGCGAATGGGGCGAGCCCGTTCAACGAGANAAACAACTGTTTGAATGTTTAATTTTAGAAACGTTTCAATCCGGACTTAGTTGGATTACCATTTTACGAAAGAGAGAAAACTTTCGCGAAGCATTCGATTTTTTTGACAGTTCAAAAATTGCACAGTACAAGGAAGATAAAATTGAAGAACTGCTCTTAAATAAAGGAATTGTAAGACACAAACAAAAAATTAGAGCAGCCATTTCTAATGCACAAGCCTTCATAAAAATTCAAGAAGAGTTTGGCAGTTTCAATTCCTTTATTTGGGCCTATGTTGAGCAAAAACNAATACAAAACAAGCGAACACAAATGAGCCAAATTACCGCAACTTCTGATTTGTCGGACAAACTAAGCAAAGAGCTCAAAAAAAGAGGATTTAAATTTGTTGGCTCTAAAGTAATTTATGCCTTTATGCAAGCTGTCGGAATGGTAAACGATCATACGATTGACTGTTTTAGGTACGCTAAATTAAAGAACAACGAATCTGATTGACACCCAACTGAGAGGAATTAATTCAAGTAGAATCTTCTAGATAGATCTGTAAATACAAAACTTAATTTTGTTTACATTAGTCTTACAAAAAAAATACCCATGAATAAAATCATTAGTCTTATTACAACTATACTCCTACTCGTTTCTTGTTCTGCAAAAAAAGACATGCGTATAGATAAACATAGTTTTTCAGAACCTCATAATGTTCAAACAACTCATTTAGATTTAGATGTTAAGGTTGATTTTGAAAAGGAAGTTATCTCAGGTAAAGCCACCTACACACTTAATAACATTGAAGGAAGTAACGAACTTGTTTTAGATGCCAACGGATTAATCATTGACTCCATTACTAGTCTTGGCGAAAACTGTACCTATTCATTTGGAGAAAAAGACACAGTACTGGGTCAAGCACTCCGCATAGAAATTGATAAAAAAGCAACAGAACTAAGCATTTATTACCAATCAGCACCAAATGCTAAAGCATTGCAATGGTTAAATCCTAAACAAACTGCAGGTAAAAAGCAGCCTTTTCTATTTACACAATCTCAAGCCATTTTGGCTCGAACTTGGTTGCCTTGCCAAGACTCTCCAGGTGTTCGTTTTAGTTACAATGCAAAGGTAAAAGTCCCAAATGACCTAATGGCTGTGATGAGTGCAGAAAACCCTACAGAAAAAAACAGNGATGGNGTTTATTATTTTAAAATGGAACAAGCTATACCGGCTTACTTAATGGCACTTGGTGTAGGTAATTTAGAATTTCAGAGCCTAGGAAAACACACTGGAATTTACGCAGAACCAGAAATGATTGCAAAAGCTGCTTACGAGTTTGCTGAGACGGAAAACATGCTTAAAATTGCTGAAAAAATGTACGGTAAATATGCCTGGGATAGGTATGATATGCTGCTCCTCCCTCCTAGTTTTCCCTTTGGCGGAATGGAAAATCCGCGTTTAACATTTGTAACACCAACCATTTTAGCTGGAGATCGATCTTTAACAGCCCTTGTAGCTCATGAGCTTGCTCACTCTTGGTCTGGTAATTTAGTGACCAATAAAACCTGGGACGATTTTTGGCTAAATGAAGGCTTTACCGTTTACTTTGAACGGCGAATTATGGAGCAGATGGAAGGCAAAGATTATGCAAACATGTTAGCACTCTTAGGGAAACAAGACNTAGAACATACGGTTANTACTCTTGGNCANACNCATAAAGANACCCACTTAAAATTAAATTTAGNNCAGCGAGATCCAGACGATGGCATGACGGATATTGCATACGAAAAAGGGTTCTTTTTACTTCGGTTAATTGAAGAATCTGTTGGAAGAAAGCAATTTGATTTATTTTTAAATAAATACTTCGCTGAAAATGCTTTTAAAGTAATGGATACTGAAGAATTCATTGCATACTTAAACACCCACCTTCTGAACAAAGACTTAGAAGCTAAAAAGAAAATTCGATTAGACCAATGGGTTTACGGAGCTGGAATTCCCGACAACTGTCCTGTAGTAACCTCTACTAAATTTAAAGCGGTAAACAAGGGCATGTTCTCTTTTAAGAAAGGTTATCCTTTGGAAAACATAAATACAGAAAATTGGTCTTCACACGAGTGGTTGCATTTTTTGAGAACATTACCAAAAGATATTTCTCTGAGTAAGTTAAAGAAACTAGACCGCACTTTTAATTTTACAAACAGTGGCAATGCAGAAATTCTAAATGCATGGTTTCAACTCATTATTCCAACAAATTATAAAGCAGCAGACACAAGCCTAGAAAATTTCCTAATGACTGTAGGAAGACGAAAATTTTTGCAACCAATTTACGAAGCTCTGCATAAAAAAGATGCGCCAAAGGCCCTGAAAATTTACAAAAAAGCACGAGGAAATTACCATTCTGTAACTACGCAAACGCTAGATGCTATTTTACTCTAAAAGTAAGCACAATTCTACTACGAATAGTAGTTCATCTCATCAATATAAGTCCAAACATTTGCAGGCAACATCGCTCTAGCATCTTTCTTTTCTTTAATCGCATTTCTTATAAATGAGGAGGATATTTGGATGATTGGAGCTCCTACTAAATTTATACTCGGATGGTTGTCTAAAGAACCAGGCATTGTTGCCAAACGCGGGTAAACATAAAGCTCGTGATTCTTTAGTATGTATTCGTAATTTCGCCACTTGTGTAGGGTACTTAAATTGTCTCCACCCATAATGAGCGAAAAATTATTCTCTGGATATTTTTCGCTCAAACAAGCCAAAGTATTTACCGTATAGGAAGGCTGAGTAAGACTAAACTCTATGTCCGAAACGCGTAAATTGTCATAGTCTTTAGCTGCTCTGTGAACCATTTCTAAACGCGCATAATCATCTAAAAGGTTTTTCTTTTTCTTAAATGGGTTGTGAGGACTAACAACAAACCAAACCTCATCAAGATTCGTGTAGTTGGCCATATGGTTTGCAATAATAAGATGACCAATATGGATGGGATTAAACGTACCAAAATACAAGCCTATTTTCTTTTTTCTAGCCATTTAAAAAATCTGTTACCTTTTGAAATGCTTCCTTTTGAGCAGTTTTCAAATCCTTATTTACAATAACTAAATCAAACTCGTTTGCAAAAGACATTTCCTCTTGAGCTTTATTCAAACGCATCATTAAATTTTCATGATCTTCTGTTTTTCGAGCAATAAGACGCTGTTTTAAAACTTCTAAAGAAGGAGGTTGTATAAAAATTGAAAGGGCTTGATCGCCAAATTGCTTTTTTAAATTTACACCCCCCACAACATCAAGATCAAAAATCACATGACTCCCNTTTGACCAAATGCGATTTACCTCTGAACGAAGTGTTCCGTAGTAACGTCCNGGATAAACTTCTTCCCATTCCAAAAAAGCNTCNGCAGCAATTTTNGATTTGAATTCNTCCTGANNTAAAAANTAANANTGNTCNCCTTCTTTTTCNATTCCTCTNGGTGNTCTACTACATGCCGAAACAGAAAACTCAACAGGAACGCCTTGGTTTACTAAGTAATTTACAATGGTAGATTTACCAGCACCAGAGGGGGCGGAAAATATAATGAGTTTACCTGAATCCATATTACAGAACGTTCAGTGTTTGTTCTTTAATTTTCTCAAGAGCGTCTTTCATCTGAACGACTAACTTCTGAATCTCAGTATGGTTTGCTTTTGAGCCCATTGTATTGATTTCTCTTCCAAGTTCTTGAGAAATAAAACCTAGTTTTTTACCATTAGACTCTTCAGAATTCATTGTTTCGATAAAATAAGAACAATGATTTTTTAAACGAACTTTTTCTTCAGAAACGTCTAGCTTTTCAATAAAATAAATCATTTCTTGTTCCAAACGATCTCTATCAAAATCTACAGATTGCAATACGTCTGCTAACTTGGAAGAAATACGAGACTTTATAGTATTTATACGCTCTTGCTCATACTTGGGTACTTCATTGTGAAGTCTTTCGATGGTTGCAATTTGCGCTTTAATATCCTTTTCTAGAGACAATCCTTCGGTTTTTCTAAAATCAACCAAAGCTGCAACCGCTTCTTCTACAACATTCATAACTGCCAGCCATTCGTCTTTATCAAAATCTTGCTGTTCCACTTTCATCGCATCTGGCAGGCGCATGGCCATAGAAAGTAGTTCTCCGGTTTGTACGTTACCTGCGCCTACTTCTTGTAAAGAAGTCATGTAGGTAGCAACCAATTCTTGATTGATTTTGTGCTGAGAGTCGGTACCCGTATTTTCAACAAAAATAGCTAATTCAATCTTTCCTCTTCGTAGCGTGGACGAAAGATAAGAACGCACATCCAATTCTTTTTCTTTGTAAAAAGAGGGGATGCGAGTGTTTATATCAATCTGCTTAGAGTTTAGACTCTTAGCTTCTACTGTAATTTTCTTTTTTGGTAACACTAAAGTTGCTCTACCAAAACCTGTCATCGATTGAATCATAAAAAATATTTAATGCAAAACTAAGGAAATTAGTTGGGGAAAACGATTATTCCTTCAGAGCTTTGGGCTTTCTACCCACTAAATANACCCCAATNAAAATGATNCANGCAGCTACTATTTTAACTACATCCAACTGATCNGAACCAAGCATCAAAGCGATNAAGGTAGCCAATACAGGTTGTAANTATATATAGAAGCCAACCGTAGAGGCTCTTAGGTTAGACAATGCATAAACATTAAATAGGTAGGCAAGCACGGAGGTTCCAAATACAATAAAAGCTATTTCTCCCCAAACTTTAGTTGCTATTGTAGTCCATTGAACGGCCTGAACATCTGTAAAACCAAAAGGCAGAACAACAAAAAAACCTATCGTAAAAATCCATTTCATAATAGTTAGAAAGTGGTACTTCTTCATTAAAGGCTTTACTAGGGTGAGGTACAATCCATAAAATAAAGCATTAAGAAAAACTAAGAAATTCCCCAAAGCTAAATGAGGATTTCCCACTTCAAAATCTTGACCATATACAGCTAATACGATGGCGCCAATAGCACCAAGAAGCACACCAACTATTCGTAAAGGAATTGCTTTTTCTGACTTTAAAAACAGCGCCAAAATGAAAACTATTATGGGCGTGGATGTCATAGTAACCGAGGCATGTATTGGTGTTGTAAAATTTAAACCCTTAAAAAAAAGCATCATATTTAAAGCCACACCAAAAAGAGCGCAAAAAGCTATAATTCCATAATCTTCTCGCTTTACTTTTTCTCGAATCCAAATTCTATGAATAATTTGAAAGACCACCATAGCCCCGGTAACACGAACAAGTATAAAACCCAAAGGTTGTATGGTGTTTGGCATTACGTCTTTAGCAAAGGTAAAAGTAATGGCGTAAATAAGATTGGCTAAAAATAAAGCTANGTGNGATTTTGCNATACTATTCATCAGACAAATACGCTTTTAATGCNGTCAAAACTTTTTTNGAATTGCCAACAAAAATAGCCTCANCAANCATAAANACAGGTCTCTTTAAAAAAGTGTACTCTTCGAGTAACAANCNTTTAAAATCTTGTTCTGTAAGGTTTTTGTCTTTTAAACCCANATGCTTNTACTTTTGGGCTCTCTTGCTAAATAAAGATTCATAGGAAGAGGTTAATGCGTACATTTGATCTAATTGTTTGGGTGAAACAGGTGCTGATTTTAGGTCTTGCAACACAAATTGTTCGTTCTTAAACTCTTGTAAAATTCGGATACAAGTAGTGCAACTAGATAGGTAGTAGGCTTTTTTCATAAGTTTTAAATCTAATGCAAAAATACACAATAGCCAAGTGCAAACAAATTTCTACATTTGTAAGAACAAATAAAAATACATTATGTCAGATCAACGCTTTGCTGTTATCGGTCTTGGTCAATTTGGATCGGCTATTGCTACAAACCTATCGCTACGAGGAGCTGAGGTTCTCGCTATAGACAATTCTCTAGAGAAAGTGGAGAACATAAAAGATGAGGTATCGTATGCCGTAGCTCTAGATGCTACAGATAAAAAATCACTTCTTTCACAAAACATCCAAGATATGGATGCTGTTGTAGTAGCCATTGGGGAGAACTTTCAAGGGCTTTTACTTTGCACCTTTCTTTTGATGGAGCTAAAGGTGAAACGTATTATTACCCGAGCAATGGGAAGCGATCAAAGACGTATACTCGAAAAGATGGGCGTTACAGANATTCTCTCTCCAGAAGATGAGGTGGGAGGAAATGTGGCTGAGATGCTAATNAATCCGGATGTAGTTATGTGCATTCAGCTTCCAGATGATTATGAAATTGTTGAGGTAAAAGCGCCGANCCANGTTTTAGGTAGAAGTTTAAAAGACATTAGTTTAAGAGAAAAATACGATTTAAACTTAGTAACCATTTTACGAAAAAATGAAGAAACNGATAAAGAGTACCATATTATAGGAGTACCAACATCAGCTACCGTAATTAAAAAATCAGATATAATTGCCCTTTTTGGACTCACCAAAAACATTGAACGATTTTTAGAAATAAATAACTAAAACGATTTTAAAAGCTCGTATGAAAGCATTTATAATTACTGGAACAAGCAGTGGTATAGGAAAAGAACTAACAGAAATGCTTTTACAAGATGAAAACCATCGTGTTATTGGAATTTCTAGAACGCAAAAAATAAACCACCCAAACTACCAACACATTACGTTAGACCTAAATGATGTTGCAGATATTGAGATGCTNGAGTTTCCTGAATGGAAAAACGCAGCGCAAATCACCTTGATACATAANGCAGGTTGGGTGGGTCCAATTCAAAAAATAGGAAACCAACAAATGGGTGCTATNGCAGCATCNTATTTAATAAACCTGGTTGCNCCAGCAATTCTGACGAATCATTTTATAGCTACCTTTAAACCTTCTANAGCTCAAAAAGTTATTTTAAGTATAGGTTCGGGCGCATCAAATTCAGCTATTGAAGGTTGGAATACGTACTGCTCTTCTAAAGCTGGATTAGCTATGCTAAGNAAATGTGTTGGAGAAGAACATAAGGAGGTTGTGTCCTTATGTATTGCTCCAGGAAAAGTAGATACCCCGATGCAAAATGACATACGTTTTGCGGATGAAAAAGAGTTTCCTCGTTTAAAAGAATTTCAAAATTACCATAAAAATGGAGCCTTAAAAAGCACNCAAGAGNTCGCAGAAAAATACTGTAAAGTGCTNAACAACCCTTCAAACTACAAAACCACTACNACGCTTTCTGAAGTTTAATTGGCTCCGGATAAGGAATACTGTCTAAGAGTGTGGNTAAGCTATCTCTCAGGTTTTCGAAACTGGGCCTAGACGCTTGGCTCACTGGATCGGAAGGAGGTAATTTACTTTTAAATGGATCTACTTGATTCCCATTTTTCCAGAATCGATAGCATACATGAGGGCCCGTTGCCAAACCTGTACTCCCAACGTAACCGATAGTTTGTCCTTGTTTTACATGGGTACCTACACGAATACCTTTGGCAATTTTAGACATGTGCAAGTACTGTGTTGTATACGTCCCATTGTGCCGGACCTTTACATAATTTCCATTGTACTTTTTATACGTTGCTGCCTCTACTACTCCATCAGCGGTAGACCAAATTGGAGTACCTCGAGGTGCTGCATAATCAGTACCTTTGTGAGACTTCCACCTCTTTTGTACAGGATGAAATCTATTTTTAGAGTATCGAGAAGAAATCCTGCTGTTCTTAACTGGCGTTTTTAAGAAAAATTTACGCAGATTGCCACCGTCTTGGTCAAAGTAATCATCAAAACCGGTATCGTTAAAAGGATAGGCATAAAAATCTTGCCCCAAATGATTGAAATAAGCAGCTTTTACTTCACCTACACCTACAAACTCACCATCTAAATATTTAGCCTCGTACAACACTTTAAAACGATCTCCTGGCTGAACATGTCTAAAGTCAAGTGTCCAACAGTAAATTTCATCAGAAATAATTTCGCACAAACGATCAGACAATCCACTTGCAGCACCTGTTAAAAAAAAGCTAGATCCTTTTTCAATAATCCCCGCATCTTCAATTAATCTAACTTCTATTGGTTTTTGAGCTTGGTAAACTTTTAAAGTGTCTCTAAAATCATAAACCACATAATTAACCTTGTCTTGCTCATATATAAATAACTGAGCTGTATTATTTGCTGCAGTATCTTGAACGCAAAGCAAAGCATAGGTATGACCGGCTTTAAGGTATCTTACATCAAAATCAGTGTTTCTTGTTTCTTTTGCGATTGTAGCTATCTGTGAGAACGAAACCCCATTCGTATTCAAAATCTTACCAAGAGATTCTCCTGGATTTATTTCATTTTTAACTAGTGTAAAAGTGTCTACCACAAAACCATATTCAATTACAGGTTCTAGTATAGGTATAACAGGTAATGCTATATCCTCTTGATTTGTTTGAGGAGAAGAACAGCTCACAAATAGTGAAACTATAATAAGTGAAAAATGCTTACAAAACTTCATAAAAAAATAAAACAGTGCTTTATTAATGCATCGAATTTAGGAATTTATTGCACGAATCTATAGTAGATTTCGTAATTCTATTAACAAAACAAACCGATTTTGTAAACGAAACCCCTTACGTTAATTTAGCTGCCTATTTTACTATTTTTTGAACGGCACCGTTACTAAAAATCTTAAAAAGAACTTGTCCCTTAAAAGAATTCACTAACCTAACTTCTTGACCCAGCATATTTACAGTCTTAAGCCAAACAGGCTGTTTGGCTGTTAAAATTTCAGGCGGGTTGTTAGTAACTATACTTGAAGCCACATTAATTGCATTTTCAGAATAGTGNGCAGAGCCTTGATCCCATTTTACAATTTCGAATGTATGGGTTTGATGGCTTGACCATACTTTAAATGAACTGAGTTCTGCATTTTCTAAGCCGTCTTTTGTAGCAGTTAGCTCATCGTCTCCCCAAACGGTTAAAACACTTACTGGGCTGGTATAAATAGCTGAACCAACTAAATTTCCAGAGCAATCATAAGCGGCTATTTCTGCCCCTTCTTGGGGAAGAATATCCCAAGAGTGATCTTCTATAACAAAAGTCATGTTATTTGCTTGAATAGGGGCTTTTGGGAAGTGAGCTAAATTATTTTCAAGAGGTTCAATCGTAGATGTTCTATAGAAATCGTCGTTAGAAAGATACGTAAGAGTCCCTTCATTGTTTAACTTTAAATGATATCCTTGACCCGGCTCAAAATCTCCTATATTGTTNAATTCCCACTCAGGCAAGTAGGCATTACCAAAATAATCTTTAGCAACGATAACAGTACTTGAATTATGAACATCAGCTAATACAGATACAGCATCTGCAGGCTCTAGCCTCAGGTAACCAAGTAAACTCCAACCCTGGTTTAACGCAATTGNNTATTGCTCAGGATTCTGGTAAGTACCTTGAATACTTAAATTTTCGGCATTGGTGAGTTTTATAAAATAAGCCAAACCTGGCTCTAAAGCTCCAATAGTATTGAAGTTATATTCTGGAAGATAAGCAGNACCTAGGTAATCTTTAACAATCACAACATTTTCTACTATGGGTTCTAATACTGCTTCTAAACTCATATTTTCTGCTAGCATATAGGTAGAGAATATGGACCATCCTTCTGGAAGGTAAAATTCTTGGGATGTAGTAGGGGGTTGAGGAACATCTAAACAAGGTGTCCCTCCGTAATTAGAACAGTCGTCAGCATTAAAATAAGGATTAAATCCAGCAAAAGCAATCGTATACATACAACCATCGGTTGGCACGTCGTTACAAGATGCATAGGTGCATAATATGTTGTTCCACTGATCTTGAGCCTGAGCAGTTGCATTCGGATTGTAATTAATCGCATTGGCATCCAAACAGCCAAATAAAGCAGAAGATGTGACTAAATTTAACCTTAACCATTCCATCCTTTGAGTGTACCAATCTTTCATGTAAGTTACCGCTTCGGAATAGCCTTGTTGACCTGAATTTCCGGAAGAAACATCTGCTTGAAATGGATTTGGCCAGACATAAGTTCCTAGGTAAGGAGCCCATTTAATATCATTTTCAATAGCAGAAGGTATTAAATTGTTTGAGAAATTGGTAATGGTATTGAGTAGGGAATCCTTTCTTGCATAAAAGTGCTCGTCGAATCTCACTTTAACTTGATTTTGAAACACTGGATCTTGAAATAAACGTGAAATCCAAGGATTATTTCGCACCCACCAGCCATCGGTAAATTCACAATCAGAATAATCGTTATTCCCAATAGACAAATCAAAATCCCAAAGCGGACCCATTTTTATCTTCCCATTATTCGCTCCATCAAGAATTACATTAAAATAGATGCTTGAATAACTTTTAGAATCTACATTTTTAGAAATTTCGTTAATAAGAAACCAATCTATAAAACTTTCAACATCTATGTATTTGGCATAACCATTAATAGGATCCGTGAAAATAGGATCGAAAAGCACGTTTTCAAATTCATTAATAAAATTGTCAATTACAGCGAGGGTACTGTCTGCAGAAAAAATTCCATCGTCCTCTATAATATTGTTAATGTTTGGTTCCTTAACATTAATTACAGGAAATTGATTGGAGGATACGTAATGATCGTCTTCATCAAGTCTTTCCAATTGATCTATTTCCAATAAAAAGCCGTCATTCCCAATATCCACACGATTCGATTTCTCTTCTACCTTTTGTGTTATGAAGTAAGTTCCATTGTAGAGCCCATTCATGTATACTTCCGCAAACTCCCCTAGAGGTGTCCAATCTAAAGTGGAGGCATAGCCCATTTCTAAGGCAATGGCATTGCGAAGCATGGTCTTATCAGAATACTCAGCCAAGAAGAGCCATTTTTTATCGTTTGGCATTCCTAAAAACTCAGCTTTATCATCCAATTTCATTTGATAAGGTTTTTTTGGATGTGTTACCCATGTGGAGTTCCCTCTACCTCTTATTTTCATAGAAAGAGAATCAAGACCTGAGAGTAAAGAATCACCCTTTACGCTAAAGCCACTCTCAACAGTAACAGTGCCCAATACGTAAACATCTGTGGAATTGATCAATTCTTGGTTTTCAGTAGTGATGTACACAACAGGTAAATCAGTACTTACGGTACTTATTTGTTCACATACACTCCCATTACACACTTCATTATAAGCACATGAATCGCACGGGAAAGCAACTAAACAAGGTATTCCTCCGAAATTACTGCAATCGGTTGGAGTAAACCATTCGTACCATGGAGAATAGGCTTCTGCATACATACATTCGTTGTAAGGAGCTTCATTACAAGATAAATAAGTACAGCGTGTATTACCCCACTCATCTACTTCCTGAACAGTTGCTAGTGGATTGTAGTTTATAGCATTCTGATCTAAACAACCCGAAATCATAGTTTCACCTTCGTTAACTATTAAAGTAGGTGATGCAAAGGTAAATCCATTGACTAAAAAGGCTAGTAAA
>NYWQ01000012.1 GCA_002685115.1 Flavobacteriales bacterium
AAGGTAATCGCTCTTGACGAGAATAGATTAGATACCTACTTTCAATTAGCTTCATGTTATACAGCATTACAAGATACATCCAGTGCAATAGAAGCGTTAACCACGCTGATTCAGAAGTCAGATGGTGAGCTCAAGCAAAGCGCGAAAGAGATGTTAGAGAAATTTAATTAATATTAACAATAAAATACGACACTATGCCAAGTGGAAAGAAAAGAAAAAGACATAAGATGGCTACGCACAAGCGTAAAAAACGTCTAAGAAAAAACCGTCATAAGAAGAAGAAGTAATTTTTCTTAATTGAACGCACAGCAAGCGCCCTTTAGGGGTGCTTTTCGTGCTGTGTGTATTTAACCTAAGCATTAAAACATTTTTACTGAGTGAATGAGTTAATTATTAAGTCTTCCGATACTGGAGTAGTCATAGCACTACTCAAAGAAGGGAAGCTAATTGAACTCCACGATGAGAAGAGTGATAATAGTTTTGCAGTAGGTGATATCTATTTAGGTAAAGCTCGAAAGGTAGTTCCTGGACTCAATGCGTCATTTGTTGACGTTGGGTACGAGAAAGATGGTTTCTTGCATTATCATGATTTGGGTCCCCAGGCTCGTTCTTTAAATAAATACGTCAGACAAACGATTTCGGGTCGTCAAAACAAGTGGTCGCTGACAGATTTTACATTAGAGAAAGATATCCCTAAAAATGGTATTATTGATTCGGTGCTATCCAGTAAGCAAAATTTACTGGTACAAGTTACCAAGGAACCAATTTCTACCAAAGGACCGAGAATTAGTTCGGAGTTATCAATTGCTGGGAGGTTTTTAGTATTGGTGCCTTTTTCAGATCGAGTTTCTGTATCTCAAAAGATAAAAGATTCGGGAGAAAAAGAAAGATTAAAGCGTTTAATTCAGAGTATAAGACCAAAGGGTTTTGGAGTGATCATTCGTACGGTTGCACAAGACAAAAAAGTTGCTGAATTAGATTCCGATCTAACCAATATGCTTACGAAGTGGAAAATTATTTATAAGAAACTTCAAAAAGCCAAAGCCCCAGAAAAAATATTAGGAGAATTAGGCAGAGTATCTGCCATCCTCCGAGATATTCTTAATGATAGCTTTAACAGTATTGTTGTCGATAGCCAAGAGCTACACAATGAGGTTTCTCGTTACTTGCAAACAATCGCTCCCGATAAGGAGAACATATTAAAGTTATACAAAGGTAAAGACACCATTTTTGAGCATTANAATATNGAACGTCAAATCAAATCTTCTTTTGGTCGTTCGGTTTCAATGAAAAAAGGTGCCTACCTTATTATCGAGCATACCGAAGCTTTGCATGTAATAGATGTGAACTCCGGTAACAGAACTAATAATTCTGATAGTCAAGAAGCAAATGCCTTAGAAGTTAACTTGGCCTCAGCGCAAGAAGTTGCCAGACAGTTAAGACTTCGAGATATGGGCGGTATCATTGTAGTCGATTTTATTGACCTACATACTGCTCAAAATAGAAAGAAACTTTTTGAGGCCTTAAAAGATTTTATGAAGGAAGATCGTGCCAAGCACAAAATACTTCCTCCAAGCCGTTTTGGACTTATAGAAATAACACGTCAACGCGTGCGTCCAGAAATGAACATTAAAACCGTAGAGAGTTGCCCGGCCTGTAATGGTAAAGGTGAAGTAGAAGCTACAGTTTTAATAGTTGATCAAATTGAAGACAAGCTAAACCATGCCTTAACTGTAGATAAGCAAAAGAAAGTAACCATTTGTGTTCATCCTTTTATTGCAGCATATTTAAGAAATGGACTTGCTTCTCGACGTATGAAATGGCTTTTCAAATACAAAAAGTGGGTAAACATTCGTCCTATTTATGCCTACCATCTTTTACAGTATGCATTCTTTGACAAGAATGATGATGAAATATCATTGTAAAATAAAAAACCACCCTTTACGGGTGGTTTTTTATTTTACAATTTCAACATTTTAAATACCAAGATTAAAATTATAGTGAATATTTACGACTTAAAATTAGCAAAACAAAAAATTCAAGANTATTGTGCTTATCAAGAGCGATGTCATCAAGANGTTTCAANTAAATTAAAATCTTGGGGATTAATTCCTGATGCTATAGATATGCTCTTGGGAGAACTGATGCAGCACAATTTTTTAAATGAAGAACGCTATGCTCGAAGTTTTGTAAGGGGTAAGTTTAGAATTAAAAAATGGGGTCGAATAAAAATTCGTTTAGAATTGAAGAAAAAAGGCGTTTATTCAAAATGCATCGACTTTGCCATGCAAGAGATTGAAGACAAAGCCTACTTTGACACCCTCAAAGAACTTCTACAGAAGAAAAGTAGACTGGTGAAAGAACCAAACTCTTTTAAGAAAAAAATAAAACTCAAGCGTTATTTAGTTTCAAGAGGCTTCGAGTTTGATTTAATTCTTTTAGCTATGGAAGATATTTCAATTCAGCATTAAACGACCATCTAGTAATTCGTTGTTTTATATAAATTAAGAGTCCCGAAAATAGACAGTAACAAACCAAATACTATATTTGTTTTATGATAAATGCTGATCAAATAAAATCNTACCACACCAGGTTAGANGCTCTCTANGGTTATTTAGGTATAGAAAAAAAACAAATGCTCATAGCNGATGAACAAGATCTTACGCATGACCCNAACTTTTGGGATGACCCAAAACAAGCAGAGCTTGTTTTAAAGAATATAAGATCTAAGAAAATTTGGGTGGATGCCTATGAATTTGTGGAAACATCTCTTGCAGATTTAAATGTGATTTTTGAGTTTTANAAAGAAGGTGAAGCAACTCAAGCAGAAGTAGATGTTTTACATAAATTAGCTGAAAAAGCTATAGAAGATTTAGAGTTTAAGAATATGCTGTCTAAAGAAGAAGACAATATGGCTGCAATTCTTTCTATTAATTCGGGCGCTGGAGGAACCGAAAGTCAAGATTGGGCTTACATGCTCATGCGTATGTATATTATGTGGGGAGAGAAAAATGGTTTTAAAGTTCGTGAACTTGACATGCATCAAGCTGAAACAGCAGGAATAAAATCTTGTACTCTTCAGTTTGAAGGTGATTTTGCTTATGGNAATTTAAAAGGTGAAAACGGCGTGCATCGNTTGGTTAGACTGTCTCCTTTTGACTCTGCNAATAAACGNCANACTTCTTTTGCTTCAGTATTTACNTACCCTCTNGTTGACGAAGGTATTGAAATTGAAATNGCNAGCTCNGATATAACTTGGGAAACCATGCGAGCAGGTGGAGCAGGAGGGCAAGGTGTAAATAAGTTAGAAACTGCAGTGCGTTTACGCCACCACGAAACTGGTATAATGATTGAAAATTCTGAGACAAGATCTCAATTAGAAAATAAAGCGAAAGCGATGCAACTATTAAAGTCTCAATTGTATGAATTGGAATTGAGAAAGCGTCAGTCAGAGAAAGATAAAATAGAAGGTTCTAAAAAAGCGATTGAGTTTGGTTCTCAAATAAGAAATTACGTTATGCATCCTTANAAATTAGTTAAGGATATTAGAACAAGTCACGAAAGCTCCAATGTACAAGCTGTTATGGACGGCGATTTAAATTCTTTTATAAAAGCATATTTGATGCAAGAAGGCCAGAAAGAGTAACTATTTTAAAGTATTAATCAATCAGTACCATGAAAATATATCATAATCCACGTTGTGCCAAGAGCCGTCAAACTTTAGCTCTTTTGCATGATCATAATGTAGCTACAGAAATTGTATTGTATTTAGTTGATGTTCCAGATGCACTCGAAATGAAAGATTTGTTGCTTAAATTAGGTATGACTCCTCTAGAACTCATTCGAAAGAATGAAGCGTCGTGGAAAGAAAATTACAAAGGAAAGAACTTGTCGGATGATCAGGTTATTGAAGCTATGATTGCACATCCAAAATTGATTGAGCGTCCCATTGTAATCAAAGATACTCAAGCTGTTTTGGGTCGTCCACCCGAAAATGTATTAAAGTTATTGTAAGATGAACTGGCAGATAAAAGTACCCATACCCGCTTACGAATTTAATATTTCACATTCTGACAAAGTATTTTCTGTAGGTTCTTGTTTTGCGCAACATATGGCAGACAAACTAGTTCATTACAAGTTCTCATGCAATAGTAATCCATACGGTACGTTGTTTCATCCGATACCATTATTGCAGAATCTAACCAATGCGCTTACATCCTCTAATATTGACGATGAACTATTTGTTGAAAGTGAGGATGCTATCTTTCACTATTCTTGTCATTCTTCAGTTTGGGCAAATACACAAGACGATTTANAAGAGCAAATTACAGCGATCCAAACTGGAGTGCGNAACGATTTACAAGAGGCTAATCTTATCATCTTAACTTTTGGAACGGCTTTTCTTTACCAATTAATTTCCTCTAACCAGGTAGTGGCTAATTGTCATAAGCAACCTCAAAGTACTTTTACGAAAAATTGTTCTAGTCCAAACGAAATTGTATCCGTTTTTACTTGCTTTTATAACGAGTTAAAAAGAATAAACCCCAAGGCAACTATTGTATTAACTGTTAGTCCTGTTCGTCATATTAGAGATGGAGTGCACCAAAATAACGTCTCAAAGTCTAGTTTAATTTTAGCATGCGAGGCTATTGAAAATACTTTTAATGATGTTCATTATTTTCCAGCTTATGAAATTGTTCTAGACGAATTGCGTGACTATCGTTTTTTTGATAAAGATAGAGTTCATCCTACGCAGGAAGCCCGAGATTATGTTTGGGNGAAGTTTTCTGTTGCAATACTAAGTCCTAACTCTTTACAAATAAACAAGGAGCTCGATCAGTTGTTCTCCTCTATGAATCATCGAGCTTTTAGAGCAGGATCTTCTGATCATCAATCTTTTTTAAGAAAGACATTGGCTAAAGCATCACACCTAAACAACAAAGTTAACTTGGAGAAAGAAATCAACGTATTAAAAAGAAGCATACAATAGATTCGATTTATATCTTTGCAATCTAACTATTGGCTAAAGCAAATACAACTTACTATGAAATTTCGTACAGAAAAAGATACAATGGGTGAGGTAAAAGTCCCAGCTGAAAAATATTGGGGAGCTCAAACAGAACGCTCCAGAAATAATTTTAAGATTGGGGCATCAGCCAGTATGCCGCTAGAGGTAGTTTATGGATTTGCAACGCTTAAAAAAGCAGCAGCGCATGCCAACAGTCAATTGGGTGTTTTAGATGAGCGTAAGAGAGATTTAATCTCTAAAGTTTGTGATGAGATTCTTTTGGGAATGCATGATGAAGAGTTTCCCTTGGTAACTTGGCAAACTGGTTCAGGAACTCAATCTAATATGAACACGAATGAAGTTATTGCGAATCGAGCTCATGTTATTAGTGGTGGTTCTTTATTGGATTCAGCGAAAGTAATTCATCCTAATGATGATGTAAATAAATCGCAATCGTCAANTGATACTTTTCCAACGGGAATGCACATTGCAGCTTATAAAATGGTATTAGAATGTACCATACCCGGTATAGAGAGATTGCGTGATGTTTTACAATCAAAGTCTGAAGCGTTTAAAGACGTGGTAAAAATTGGAAGAACTCATTTAATGGACGCTACCCCTTTAACTTTGGGTCAGGAATTTTCTGGTTATGTGTCTCAGCTAAACCATGGTTTAAAGTCTTTAAGATTTACTTTAGAGCACCTTTCAGAATTAGCCTTAGGTGGAACAGCAGTTGGAACTGGAATCAATACACCCNTGGGTTATGATGTGTTGGTTGCAGAAAAAATCGCTGAATTTACAGGACTCCCATTTGTTACGGCCGAAAATAAGTTTGAAGCATTAGCTGCACATGATGCAATAGTAGAGACACATGGTTCATTAAAACTATTAGCTGTATCATTAAATAAAATTGGAAATGATATTCGTTTGTTAGCCTCCGGTCCTCGTTCTGGTATCGGTGAAATTATTATTCCAGCAAACGAACCCGGATCTTCTATTATGCCGGGTAAAGTAAACCCTACTCAATGTGAGGCACTTACAATGGTGTGTGCTCAAGTTATGGGAAATGATGTAACGATTTCTGTAGGAGGTTCTCAAGGTCATTATGAACTCAATGTCTTTAAGCCAGTTATGGCCGCTAACTTTCTACAGTCAGCTCGTTTAATTGGCGATGCTTGTATTTCTTTTACAGAAAATTGTGCCATTGGAATTGAACCAAACTATGCAAATTTGAAAAAGAATTTAGATAATTCTTTAATGTTGGTAACAGCTTTAAATACTAAAATAGGCTACGAGAAATCCGCAAAAATAGCGAAAACAGCTCACGAAAATGGAACAACATTAAAGGAAGAGTCTGTTAATTTGGGTTATCTAACTGCAGAAGAATTTGATGCTTGGGTAAAACCAGAAGAAATGTGTGGGAGTTTAAAATGATTTCTAGCTAAACTAAATGAGAACTTTACTCTCCATAAATACGTTTTTAGTCATCGTTGTACTTGCGTTATTGTCTTGTCAAAATACTGAAGACCTTTCCCTGAAACAGTTGCATAAATCTAACGCAGCTCTAAATTTATCAGGAAAAGAGTTGTATGAGATGCATTGTGCAGCCTGTCATCAGAATAATGCTAAGGGGGTAAAAGGAGTATTTCCACCTTTAAAAGATTCTGATTATTTTTTGGAGGATCCGAAAAGAGCTATTCACAACATTTTATATGGGCAATCTGAGCAAATTGAGGTCAACGGAGTCGTATACCAAGGTATAATGCCTGCTGTAAAAATGTCAGATTCAGAAGTCGTGAAAGTGGTCAACTACTTAGTTGAAGATGTTAATAAATCAAATCAAATTATTAATTTAAATGATGTAAAATGGGTCAAGCAAAATCCTTAGTTAGTTTAATTTTACTACTTATTATTCAAAGTTTTTTATCTTGTTCTTCAGCTAAAGATGAGTTCGCTGTTTCAGCACAAGAGTTTTCTTTACTTGTGAAAGATGTAAATTGTTTAGTGGTTGATATTCGCTCACCTGAGAAATACTTAGCTGGGCATATTGAAGGCTCTGCTACTATAGATTATGGTAGTGAAGAGTTTGAGCATAAATTTCGTTTTTTAAATAGTGATCAGTCGATAGCTTTGTATTCTAATTCCTCGAGAAAAAGCGCAAAAGCACTTAAGTTCCTTAAAAAAGAATTGGGCTTTACAAATATTGTTTGTTTAGACGGAGGGTTAGAGGACTGGGAAGAACTCGGTTTCGCTATTTCAACAGAATAAATGAACGTATTACCAAATAAAAGTAAACACCTAATTATACATTGTTATGCCAGACTTTAGAGCGCTTATTTCAAGTAAAAAGCCGGTTTTAATTGACTTTTTTGCAGAGTGGTGTGGCCCTTGTAAAACCCTTTCTCCGATACTAAAAGAAATTGCGAACGAAATGAGCGAAGAGGTTAGAGTTATCAAAATTGATATTGATAAAAACCCAACCTTAGCAAGCAAGTTAAACGTTCGAAGTGTTCCTACTTTAATGATTTATAAGGAGGAGTCTTTATTGTGGAGGCAATCTGGTGTTGTGCCTAAAGCACAGTTGAGAAAAGCTCTAAATGAGTTTAAGTGAGCACTAAGGTTATTTGTAAATTACACGATAGCTTTAAAAATATAACCTTCTCTAGAAAGTGTTTCTAACACTATGGGAAGCGCAATCTTTAGCCGTTCGGCTGCCTTTTTACTGTCGTGAAAAACAATAATTGAGCCATTTTCAGAGTTGTTTATCACTGCTTTAGCGCATTCATCTCCTGTTAATGAAAGATCGAAATCGCCACTTAAAACATCCCACATAATAATTTTATATTCTTTGTCTATTGCTGTAGATTGTTTTCTTGTCATTCGGCCGTAGGGTGGTCTAAATAATTTAGATTCAAAAACGGACTTGCATTTCCGAACATCTCTCAATAATGAGAGTAAGCTATTCTCTAAACCACCTAAATGATTGTAGGTGTGATTTCCAATAGAATGACCTTTCGATACAATTAATTCAAATTCTTCTGGACATGCAAGTGCATTTTTACCCAAGCAAAAAAAAGTTGCTTTTGCATTAAACTGTTCTAATAAATCAACA
>NYWQ01000061.1 GCA_002685115.1 Flavobacteriales bacterium
TTGCCCCAGTAAAATATACTTAGTTGCACTCGAACTAATTTGGTCTCCTTCAAACTCTTTTTTGTAAGAAATTAATTTTAAATATATTTTTGGAGTAACCATTTCCCCTTTAGACACAATGAGTTCTCCGATACTAACCTTACCGTTTACTTTAGCTATTTTTTGTTGGTCATATTTTAAACGTTCTTGAGTTTGAATAGGATTAAAAATGTAATTTTCAGTTAGATTCTCTATCAGAATATTGGTCAGTTTCTTGTAGTAATCAATAGATTCAATCGCAATATTTTCAATTTTAATCTTCGCAGTTTCCATGGTGTTAAAATCGCCCAAATAAGCTGATTCTTTTCCTTTACCTCTATCAACTAAAAGTAGATAATTCAATTCCTTTCCAATAACATTTGGGTTGCTTTGTAGAACTCCTTTTTTGTAAATATCATTCCAAATAGAGCGAGCTTGTTCAACAAGCCTATTTACATATTTATTATGCTCTTTCTGAGATTTTAAAGTTGGTTTGTTTTCTTTAGCAATTTTAGAAAAGTAATCCAACTTGGAGTCCAATTCTTGTCTTGCTTCTTTTAGTTTACTTCGTTCAAATTTAAAAACAAACTTTTGGTTGTCTATTACCTGTTGTTGTTCTATGGCTATTTTCTCAACAGATTTAAGAATAGAAAATTCTAAGTCGGATATTAAATTTTCGTGTGGCCAATACTTCCCTTCTATGGGTTCGTACTTGAAACTTTTTTTACGTGGCATTAAATAAACACATAAAACAATCGCAGTAGCAAATAAACCTATACGGTAAAATAAATTATGATGATCTCTTACGAGATTAAATACTTTTTTCATCGCTTAAATACATTTCCTACGAACATAAACAAAAAACCAATCTTCACAAAGATAAAAGCAAGACAAAATGAGCGTTCATTTTTTGTAACTTGCAGCCTTAAATATAAAATATATGAAAGAAGTAGTTATAGTAGCTGCAGTAAGAACGCCTATGGGAAGTTTCGGTGGCGTGTTGTCATCTGTAGCAGCTCCAAAACTTGGAGCAGCTGCCATTAGAGGAGCATTAAATAAAATAAATTTAAACCCAGAACTTGTTCAAGAAGTTATAATGGGAAATGTGTTGCAAGCAAATACAGGACAAGCTCCAGCTCGTCAAGCTGCGATTGCTGCAGGTTTATCTAAAAACACACCTTGTACTACCTTAAACAAGGTTTGCGCTTCTGGAATGAAAGCTGTTATTATGGCTGCTCAAAGCATTAAGGCCGGAGACAACGACATTGTTGTTGCTGGTGGTATGGAGAACATGTCAATGGTTCCTTACTATATGGATAAAGCTCGTAATGGGTACCGTTTAGGTGACGGAGTTGTAGTAGATGGTTTGGTTAAAGACGGATTAACAGATGTTTACAACAAAGTACATATGGGGGTTTGTGCAGAAATCTGTGCTGATGAAATGAACTTTTCTAGAGAAGCACAAGATCAATTTGCATTAACCTCATACGAACGCGCTGCTCAGGCATGGAAAACAGGTAAATTCTCTGAGGAGATCGTTCCTGTAGAAGTACCACAAAGACGTGGCGATACTATTTTTGTGACTGAAGATGAAGAGTATACCAAAATTAATAAAGAGAAATTCTTAAAATTACGAACTGTATTTAAAAAGGAGGGTACAATAACAGCTGGAAATGCATCTACTATTAATGATGGAGCTTCAGCACTTGTTTTAATGTCTGCTGCAAAAGCCTTAGAAATGGGCATCACTCCTTTAGCCAAAATAACATCTTATGCAGATGCCGCTCATGAACCTGAATGGTTTACTACGGCACCAGCAAAAGCTATACCTCTGGCATTAAGTAAAGCGGGTTTAACAAGTAATGATATTTCTTACTGGGAATTGAATGAAGCATTTTCTGTAGTTGGACTTGCAAATATTGCCAAACTAAAATTAGACGCTGCAAAAGTTAATATTAATGGTGGAGCCGTTTCATTAGGTCATCCTTTGGGTAGTTCTGGTGCTCGTATTTTGGTTACTTTAGTTAACGTATTGAAACAAAATAACGCAAAGTATGGAGCTGCAGGTATCTGCAATGGTGGCGGAGGTGCGTCCGCAATGGTACTGGAAAATTTATAAGTTTATACACCACTATACTAAAGCTATGTTTTAGTAAAACACAGCTTTTTTTTGTTAAATTTTGTTTAAAAAGGAAGTCCTTTTTTCTATCAACGTTATTCCTTAAAATATTCGCTTAAATTCTTATATTTGCTATCATCAAAAATAAAATTGATCCAAATTATAATGGAAGAAACGAACGTAACGAATCAGGTTGAAGATAAGGAAACTATCGTAAAAATCACCCCAGAACAAGCAACTGTTCCTGTTGCTAATACTGAGTTGGAAAATTACATTAAACTTGATACGGAAGAACTAATAGACACTGTAAAATCTCTTGTAGATACGGCTCCTATTCAAAGTATAAAGGCTCAAATAGATGAGGCAAAAAAAATATTTTACGACAGAAGTAATACGACTTACAAAGATGCTTTAGAAAAGTTTAAAGCTACTCAGGTAGAAGTTGAAGGAGAAGAACCCGAGAATTTTGAGTTCATTTACCCCAACACTGATGCGTTTAAAGCTGTAATGGATACATACAAAAAACGCAGAAATGCTTTTTACAGCGAACAAGAAAAAGAAATGAGTAAAAACTTGAAAATTAAGTTAGACTTAATTGAAGAGTTAAAAGGCTTGGTAAATGCTGAGGAGAAGATTAAAGTAACTTTTGAGCATTTTAAAGACATACAAATACGTTGGAAAGCTGTAGGTCAGGTTCCAAAATCTGATTTGAATAATTTGTGGCAAACGTACCACCATCATGTCGAAAAATTCTTTGATTTTTTAAGGATCAATAATGACCTAAGAGATATTGAATTTAAGCGAAATCTTGAACTCAAAAATGCACTCTGTGATAAAGCTGACATTGTAGCTCAAGAAGATAATTTAGACGCTGCTTTTACCGTTCTTCAAGAACTTCACGATGCCTGGAAAGAAATAGGTCCGGTTGGAAGAAATGATAGAGAGACGGTGTGGGAACGTTTTCAAGCAGCGACCAAGATAGTACATAAAAAAAGAAATGATTTTTACGAAAAACGCAAAGAATCTTTTCAAGATAATTTTAATGCTAAAATTTTAATTTGTGATCAAATTAAAGCCATTGATTACGCTGAATTAACCCATCATAACAAATGGCAAAAGCAATCAGAAATCATTAACAATTTAAGAGAAGATTGGAAAAAAATAGGGCCCATCTCAAGAGAACAAAATGAGGAATCTTGGTCTTTATTTATAGATCTTACAAAAGATTTTAATTCAAAAAAGAATGACTTTTACAGAGCTCTTAAAAGTGGCCAAAAAGAAAACTTAGCCATTAAATTAGCCCTTGTGGAAAAAGCTGAAGCATTAGCTGATAGTAACGATTGGGCTGAAACAGCTAATGCTTTAAAGAAACTTCAAAGTGATTGGAAAAAATCTGGAATGGCTCCTAAGAAAGAAGCCGATGCTCTTTGGATAAGATTAAGAACTGCATGCAACTCATTTTTCGAAAATCTAAAAAAACAAAACGAAGAAAAAGATAAAGAATTTAAAGGTAATTTAGAACTTAAGCAGTCGTTCCTGAAAGAAGTTGAATCTTTTAAAAACTCAGGAGATACAATAGCTGATGTTCAAACCATTAAAGGTTTTATCAATTCGTGGAAAGAAATGGGCAGAGTACCGGGTAAAAATGTAAAAGCAATTGAAGGTACATTTAGAACTCTTATAGATGGTTATTTTGACCAACTAGACATGGACAAGGCTGAAAAAAGAGACATTCAGTTTAAAACACGTATTGAGGCGATTGTTGCTGAAGGAGAAGGAAATAAACTGAAAGATGAGTTGTTTAAAATGCAACAAACTTCCAAGAAATGTAAGGAAGAATTAACACTTCTAGAAAACAACATCAGTTTCTTTAAAAATGCGAAAGACGACAATCCTCTTTTAAAAGAAGTCCGTAAAAACATAGAACGACAGAAAGAGAAATTTGAAGAAATAAAATCTCGAATGACTTACTTAAAAAGTTTATAAATCTACTAAAGGCATTCCAAACGGAATGCTTTTTTTTTCATTTCTCTATGAAATTTCAGCTAGAATCAGAATTTAGTCCCACTGGAGATCAACCTCAAGCCATTCGAAAAATAGCCGAAGGATTGAAACAAAATATGCCTTACCAAACTTTACAAGGAGTTACGGGCTCAGGTAAAACTTTTACCATGGCTAATGTAATTAAAGAAGTAAATAAACCAACATTAATTCTGTGTCATAACAAAACACTTGCAGCACAACTGTACGGAGAATTTAAACAATTCTTCCCTAACAATGCGGTTGAGTATTTTGTTTCGTATTACGATTATTACCAGCCAGAGGCCTACATTCCCCATTCAGGGTTATATATAGAAAAAGATTTGTCTGTTAATGAAGAAATTGAAAAGTTAAGGTTGAGTACATCTTCTTCTCTTCTTTCTGGCAGAAGAGATGTACTTGTTGTTTCTTCGGTCTCTTGTATTTACGGAATTGGAAATCCAGATGAGTTTAGTAAGAATGTGATTGAACTTCAGATTAGTCAAAAGATAAACCGTCAAGAATTATTATTATCATTAGTTGGCTCATTGTATTCTAGAACTGAAATCCAATTAGAGCGAGGTCAATTTAGAGTAAAAGGCGATTGTGTAGAAATATTTCCAGGTTATTCTGATACCGGTTTACGCATTCTATTTTGGAACGATGAGATTGAAACCTTAGAATCTTTTGATACGATTACTGGACATCGAATTAGTCAGTTTGAAGATTTGAAAATTTACCCTGCTAATATATTCGTTACTTCTAAAGATAGGCTCGATTTAGCTAAGCATACAATAAAGACTGATTTAATAAAACAAGTAGACTATTTTAAAGAAATAGGTAAGCACTTAGAGGCAAAAAGGTTAGAAGAGCGTGTTAATTTCGATTTAGAAATGATTCAAGAACTAGGCTATTGTTCTGGTATTGAGAATTACTCTAGGTATCTAGATGGTAGAGAGGCGGGAACTAGACCTTTCTGTTTGTTGGATTATTTTCCTAACGATTTCATGCTATTTGTAGATGAAAGTCATGTTACTTTATCGCAAGTAAAGGCGATGTATGGTGGAGACAGGTCTAGAAAAGAAAACCTTGTAGAGTACGGATTTAGATTACCTGCAGCAATGGATAACAGACCTTTAAAATTTGAAGAGTTTGAAGCCATCGTACCTCAAGTAGTATACGTAAGTGCAACACCAGCTGATTATGAATTAGAACAGTCTGAAGGTGTCATTGTGGAACAAATTATTAGACCCACTGGTCTTTTAGATCCAATAATTGAAATTAGACCGTCGCAAAATCAAATAGACGATCTTTTAGCCGAAATTAATTTAAGAGTTGAAGAAGATGAAAGAATTTTAGTTACCACACTTACCAAAAGGATGGCAGAAGAATTGACCATTTATTTAACTAAATATGGTGTGCGGTGTCGTTACGTTCACTCTGATGTTGACACGCTAGAACGTGTAGAAATTATGCGTGATTTACGATTGGGTATGTTTGATGTTCTTATTGGTGTGAATTTACTGAGAGAAGGATTGGATTTGCCAGAAGTTTCCTTAGTCGCCATTTTAGATGCCGATAAAGAAGGTTTTCTAAGATCTCAACGTTCGCTAACTCAAACGGTTGGTAGAGCTGCTAGACATTTAAAAGGAAAAGCCATTTTTTATGCTGATAAAGTGACCAATTCCATGCAATTGACTATNGATGATACNGATCGTAAGAGAACCATNCAAATGAANTACAATGCGGATCACAATTTAGTTCCTTACGCCAACAAAAAATCTAAAGCNAGCATAATGGAACAAAGCGCTGTNATTGGTAAAAGNTACAACCAAGCGGCNGAACCAGATCCTACTCTGGAAGTAACAGAAGAAGAAATAAAATACTTTACAGAGGAGAACAAACGTAAAAAGATTAATGAGCTAAGAAGAGCTATGGAAAAAGCAGCTAAGGATTTAAATTTTATTGAAGCAGCGAGGCTAAGAGATATGCTAAAGAAATTTAACAACTAACTACTACTCGACCCATTTCACTCTATTTAAGAACTTTTGCATTTGCTTTAAATTCCCAATTTCGTAACGAAAAGGCCCTGTTTCTTTAGTTCCCGAAAGATTAGATAAACGCATGGGTGAGCTCGCAATGTAATTGTTAAATTTTTGATGGCTACTGATCAGTTTCATAACGCCTCGTCTGTAGTTTATATAGTAGTAATCCTCTGAAGATATTTCAAGATATATATTTATTTCATCGCCTTGTGCATGAGGTCTAAACTCAACAATACCATCGACTATACGGTCAATTTTACGTCCGTTAATGTTATTTAATGGAATTTTAGTACTGGAGATAAATGAGGCAGATTGCCTATTCCATGACATGTAAAGCTGAGGGAAATAAAATGTATGCTCTAATTCTGAAGGTAAGAACCTTCTCCCCTTTTTCTTTTTTCGATTGTATTTTTTAAGTTTTCTTCTTCCTAGTAGTTCTTTCAACATTCTTTGATGGAGCGCTGATGATTGATTTGTTTTAACAGTTAATGATGATTTTTTTAGTTGCTTGTACAAGAATTTAGAAGCCTTTCTGTGTAGTAAAAAATCCAAACCAAAATCTAGTTTTCCCTCAATAGATTGTTCTGTGAAATTTGCTGCTAAAAAACCTAAGGCTTCTACTTTTAACATTCCCGCATCTACACCTAAATTGAGATTCCCTTCTGTATAAAGAGTGCATTCTTCTGGATTGTAAATAGCCACATTACCTGAAGCATTTACATCTTCAATTTTTTCTTTACTCCCTATAATGTATTCCCAATTAGAATCGTCAAAGTGAACAAAACCATCAACGCTTAGCGCATCGTAATCGTTTACATGTTTGGGACCACTTAAGAAAGCTGGATAACATACCGTTGGTGAATGGCTTATCATAATACCTGCATGCCACTGCTGCCTGTCAGTTAAACGCATGTCTGGATTTAAGTCAATAAATACATTTTCTGGATCAACTTCATCGGTAAAAGGAATCCAAGTTCTGTTCAGTTTATCGCAGGCTAAATAGACTCTTGTAAATCCATCAAATGTCAAAAAATCCTTTGAGGAATCTAAAATGACCTTACCTTTAAAACCGAAATATGGATCTAAATGAAAATTATCATCTTCACTTATATAAGCTGTACCTTTTACTATATCGCCATCTTTTTCTAGTGTAGAAAAATAAATGGACTGTATTTCTCCTTCTAAATCTATATAATCAAATAAGGCCGAGCCTTTAAACTTCCCAGCAGAAAGTATATCTAGTTCGGCATTGTAAAATTCATAAGGCGTTAACGTTTGCGTATCTACCCAAAAATTTGCATTTACCAATCGCTCCATTTTACCATTTGCAAGAATTTTAAGGCTCGAAGAATCGGGTTCAATAGTTACAGTAGACATTAAGATTTCTGTTACACCAGAAACATCTAATTCATAGTTGTTTAAATCGTAGTGAGCAGCAGATGCATAAAACTGTAATGAATCTTGGTAAGTATCTACAGAAACCAGCCGTGCTTTATCAGATGAAAATTGAGAAAATTCTATTGTTTTACTTTCACTATCCCATTCCATTAATTCAAAATACAAATCGTATTTATTTTTACGTAGTTCAAAACTAACAGTATCAGAAAGCGTTTCAAAGGAGCCAAAACGATCTGAGAAACTCATGGCAGAATACGTGTCCTTTGCCCGAAGTATTTTCGATACTCCATCTTGCTCAAACAAATTGAATTCGGAATGATCTGCAGTAAAATCTTGACTCTGTAAAATGAATTCTTTAGAAATTGATAGGGCATTATCGAAGTACAATTCTCCAGCAGCAGTAAGTGCTTTTGGACTTAAAATCATAGTACCGTCAAATACATAACTTTGCTTGTACGTTTCATAAAATGAATCTCTATTCCAAGATTGGAATTGATCGTCAAATGCTCTCCAATCAATACTAGCATCTTCTACTGTACTTTTCGGACAATCTGTAGGTGCTATTTGTTCGGTTATGGAATGAGATTTTGCATGAGCTAAAGCCCTGTATGGATAAAAGAATATGGAGTCTGTTGTAGTTACAGAATTTAAATAATAAATTGTGCCCTCTCCTCTTAAACCCTTGTTATCTAGGTATAAATTATTGGTAAATTCTCCTCTGCCTTCATAAACAGGATAACGGTTTGGAATTGGATGAGAAAAACTAAGCTCTAAATTCTCATTTAAACGCATGGTATCTCTAAATGCTGGAGCTATTGTTGGCGCATTTAAATTGCCAGGAAACTCTAAACTTTCTGTGCTTAAAATTGAAAGCGAATCTAATTGAAATGGATCAACTTTAAAAGAAAAAACAGGCCTTTTGTATACGCCATCCTTAACTTTATCGTAATAAATATAAGAATCTTCAAAACTATGAATCTTCGGATAAGCAAGTTCCGGTTTGAGTCCAGACTTGTTCCTAGCCGCATCAATATAGAGCTTGCCTACCAAATCGGAAATAACCGTTTTAACAGTCCAATCAACGTCAACATCGTCTTCATTCTTAAAACCAGACGGAATAGAATATTGCATCGAATCTATTTTTATGAGATTTACTTCAAATGGATCGTAAACAAATTCCAGCTGCTTTCCGAAAAGGGTGAAATTACCTGTATTCAAAATACCATCAAAAGTAAAGTTTCTATTTTCATGAATCACTAAATAACCATCGTATGGGAAAGCTGCCACCTTATTAGAATCGGATAACTCAACCATAGCTATACCAGAAACAAATAAATCTCCTGAAGTAAAATCAAGTTTTGCTGCTGGAAGTATTTCAGCACGAGATATGATTTTTAAACCATCGTAATCTCTTTTTTTCAACCGAGCTTGTAAAAACTCAAATAATTTGTCTTTTATCAGTATACTGTTAGTGGATAAATCAAATCCTACAAAACCTAAAATAGTAAAATCAGTCATCAAGTTCGAGGCATCCAATTCGGAATAACCATAATGTTTGGCAACTTCACTTATATGAAAATTCTTTTCTCCTTGATGCGCTCTAGAAAGGCTTTGTAAAATAAAAGCAGGATGCCTTTTAGCCATGGTAGCTATATCTTGGTAGCGTTGTTCGTTAAAAAAATCAAAAGATTCTAAAAGAGCCGGAGCTCTGTCTGGACCTTTTGTATTATAAAAGTTAATACTTGCTGAATCTTTATACAATACCATCCGCTCAAAATAACAGTCTAAATGATGGTAGGAAGAGCGAATTGGACTTGAACCTAGAGACTTATTTAACCTTTCAAAACTTAATGATTGTAATTCATCTGAATAAATTAATTTTAGTTGTGGATGAGAAATAGAATCAGACTTCCAAAGTATTTTAATATCAGTTTTGGATGAGTACAACCTTCGGTCTTCCATTCTAATACGATTGGACTTAGCCAACACAAAGGGAACATCGTCTTTATAAAATGTAATGCTAATGTGTTTATTGTTTTTTCCAAATAGGAAGATTCTTTTACCACGAATTTCCAAACAACCTTCGACATCAACATCTTTAAATAGGTCATAAAAATATAGTTTAGATTTCGTAGAGATAAATCCTGGATAAATAGCCCCATCTCGATTTTGATTCGCACTCAAACCATTAAAGTAAGTACCCAATAATCGGTCT
>NYWQ01000062.1 GCA_002685115.1 Flavobacteriales bacterium
AAGCTATTAGAAGTATTTGCTGCATTATTTCTTAGGGCATTAACAGCTACTCCAGACGCTGCAATAGGTCTTTTAGCAACTTTTTTATCCTCTAAATCTTTAAAGATTACATTCTTATGTCCATAGTGCTCAGAGGGTAAGGCGCCAACCTGTGTCCATTCAAATCCAATAAATGAGACAACATCTGTACTTTCTTCATTATCAGAGGCAAAAGAGCATTGACGAACAAGATCTTTAGTTTGTTCCCATTTTCTTGGTGTTGATGCTTCAGCGTGATCCGTAGTTGCCCAAAAATCAATACCTGAACAATATCTGGCGTAATCACAAGCATCAGCCATTGGTGCTGATCCTGATCCATTAAGCATTGGTAATGTCCATAAAAAGGCATCAGTAGAAAATGTAGTGTGAACATGAAGGTCACCAAAAAGAATTTGTTTTGGCTCTTTAACACCAATCCTTTTAGAAGATTTAATTTGTGCTTCGGTTCTTTGAGAAATTATTTTGCTTGGAATCATTTTTCCTTGAATGGATCCAACTTGCTCTAACTTACCTATCCATCCGTAATAAATACCGCCAGCAAAATAAGTCGTCCCAACAAGAAATAAAAATAAAACCAATAAAACCAATCTCTTCATAAGATAAACTCCTATAGTATTTATGATAAAAACCCTTGTAGCCTTGCGGCTTCCTGTCTAACTTTTTCAGGACCGCCAAGTATTTGTCTACTTAATCCTATCCTTTTAAACCAATAGTGCATACCCAAAAGATCTGTAAAACCCATACCCCCAAACACTTGTGTAGAAGTTCTTGCTGTATCCTGTCCAACTTCAGATAGATGAGCCTTTACATGACAAGATAAAAGGGCTGCTTCTTCTCTAATATTATCTTGAGCATAAGCGGCATACCAAAGTAAAGATTTACATGGCTCAAGATCAGCAGCCATTTCTGCGCACATATGTTTAACAGCTTGAAATGAACCAATTACTCTATTGAATTGTTTTCGTTCAAGAGAATATTCTACAGCGTTACTAATCATATTTGCACTAGCACCTAATATATCTGCCGCTAAAAGAACACGCCCCACTCCTATGGTTTTTTGAATTGCATCTTTTCCACCAGGTATTATTTCAAAATCGACGGAATCAAAGACAACCTCGACAACTGGTCTAGTAGAATCAATAGTTGGAATTTCACTAATTGTTACGCCTGGTTTCTCAGTATCAATAAGGATAAGGTTATCCTCTAAAACTGTTATTATGATTCTTGGGTTTAATTCCCCATCAAGACCAAAAATAGCAGTACCAGTAACTTTTGAGTCTTTTGAGCTTAATCCCGCATTACTTCGTTTACCAACCGCTTCTGTAAGAGAGACACAAGCAGTTATCTCTCCAGATGCAATTAATGGAAGCCATTTTTCTGATAAAGAATTTCCTTTTTCATAAAGTAAGGCTATTGGGGCCATTACTGAATTTCCAATCCAAGGTGTTGGGACGGCGTAGCGGCCAAATTCTTCTGCAATAAGAGCTGCTTCTAAAACTCCTAGACCTGAGCCGCCAAATTCCTCTGGTATTAAAATTCCAGGAAGACCCATCTCAACTACCAATTGCCTAATATTACCTCGAATTACATCATCGCCCTTTGAGTGATTTCTAAGAAGATCTATATCAATATTATCTTCCAACATTTTTCTGACACTTTCAGATAAAATTTCTTGTTCCTCGGATAAAGCAAATTCCATTATTTTTTTCCTTCAGCCATTGGTTTAGGCTCTCTTGGCATCCCTAGTCCAGCTTCACTAATTATATTCTTTTGTATTTGAGCCGTTCCACCGCCAATAATAAGACCAAGATCAAACATATATTTCCACTGCCACTTTCCTGATCCATGGTCATGATTACTTTTCCCATAAATTGTTCCAAGCTCACCGAGTAAATCAATTGCAAAACCCGCTAGGTCTTGATTGAGCTGACAACTATTTAGTTTAACGATTAGCTTTGCCATTTTAGCATCTAGTTTTTTATGTGAAGCCGTTAACAGCCTAAGGCTATTAAAGGACATACTCAAAACTCTTGCTTGAAGTCTCATTAAACGATCTAAATACACCGGATTATCAATAAGCTTTTCTCCATTGACAGTTTCTTGCTGCATTAAATCGATTATTTCTTTTAGTCTAGTTGCCGATTGATTAGGATCACCCAGCATACCTCTTTCATGAGTCAATGTAGCATTAGCCACATACCAACCCTCACCTCTTTTACCAACGATTTGAGATTTTGGGACTCTGACATCAGTAAAGAATACTTCATTGAATTCTGCATGACCTGTCATTGTCATCAATGGTCGAACTTCTATTCCTGGTGTCTTCATGTCAATTAAAAGATATGAAATACCTTTATGTTTAGGCTCATCAGGTTCTGTTCTGACCAAGCAAAACATCATGTCTGAAATTTGAGCACCAGACGTCCATATTTTTTGACCATTAATAATAAAGTCATCACCATCAATAATGGCTTTTGTCTGAAGAGAAGCTAAATCAGAGCCTGAACCAGGTTCAGAATAACCCTGGCACCAAATAACTTCTCCGCTTATAGTTTTTGAAATCCAAGATTTTTTTTGCTCATCTGTACCCAACTCCAAAAGAGTTGGTACAAGCATTGAAATACCTTGATTTGCCATTCCCATAGGAATACTTGACTGACTAAATTCTTCCGCAATGATTCTTGATTTTAGAACATCTGATTCTGCTCCAAAACCACCATACTCACTAGGTATTGTTCTCGCAGCATAGCCATTTTCAATTAATTTTTTTTGCCACTCTAATTCATCTTGATTAGGCCTGACTGGAGTTCTTCCTTTACCGGCCATATGAGAATTTTCTTTAAGAAAGGTAACCACTTTCTCTCTAAAAGACTTATACTCAGGTCCTGCATTTAAATCCATTGAATCAACCTCTANTAGTTTTATTTTNAATCANTATNTAATTATAANCTACTAGTCTATTCTTCTCAAGTTATAAGATAANNAGNGCNAAAATACCGCATANAGAATTTAANTTTTAATTTTACAANANCANTAAAGCTAGATAGAAGTTANTTAANAAAAATTAAATAANAAAAATCGTGATTTGATCTTATTGCTACGATTNAAAATANAAAGCTAAAATGGAAATTATTTCCAAAGATTTAAATTAAATATAGGTAAGAAAATGAAAAAATTATTATTAACATTATTGGTATTCTTAGGTTTTAACCAAGGTAATAGCTATGCAGAGGCTTATCCGGACGGAACCAATGCTTTTTCTTTTAGTTTTGAGTCAATTGATGGAAGTCAGATGGATTTATCTCAATTTAAAGGCAAGGCCCTTTTGGTTGTAAATACAGCCTCTTTATGCGGTTTCACTGGGCAATATGAGGGTCTTCAAAGTCTTTGGGAGGAGTATAAAGACAAAGGTTTAGTTGTGATCGGAGTTCCTTCAAATAACTTCAAGGGTCAAGAACCTGGAAGTGATGGAGAAATTAAAGAATTTTGTGAAACAACTTTTGGTATTGATTTTCCTATGACGACTAAAGTTAACGTTACAGGTGAGGATGTTCATCCATTCTATGTTTGGGCAAACTCTCAATCAGGGCAGGCTCCAAAATGGAATTTTTATAAATATCTAATTGCCCCTGATGGATCGTATCAAAAAATTTTTTCAATGATGACAAAACCAAATGCGGGAAAGATNATCAAAGCAATTGAGAGTATTCTTCCTTCTAATTAATATGAAAAGATTATCCTTCTTTTTAATTTTTTTTTCGCTCATTGCATCAGGTAATGCAAATGCTCACATCGAGGTTAGTAACTCTTGGGCTAGACTAATTCCGAATGGTATGGGCGCTTTGTTTTTAGAAATACAAAACTCTCACTCTGAACCTGATATTTTAATTAAGGCATCATCTCCAAATGCAAAATCAGTAATGATTCATAAAACAGAGAGAAAAAATAATATTACATCTATGCAGCATCTTATGAAGGGAATAAATATTCCTGCAAATGGAAATATATCATTAAAGCCCGGAAGTTATCATATTATGCTATCTGGATTAGATAAGAGTCTTGAATTGGGTGATAAAATTGAAGTTACTCTTGAATTTAATAAAAATAAATCCATTACCGTACAACCGGTTTTAAAAATAAAACCGCCTATTTATAATTAATAAAAAAAGGCTGTATAAATACAGCCTTTTAATAATTATCTTAGTTTGCTTATTGTTAAGAAGCGGCGTTATATCCTAAAATAGCTTTTATTTCTAAAAACTCTTCAAAACCTAACTCTCCCCACTCTCTTCCATTACCAGATTTTTTATATCCGCCAAATGGGGCGGCAAAATCTGGTCCAGCACCATTAACATGAACATTTCCTGAGCGAATTTTTTCAGCAAATTTCTGAGCCTTTTCTTGGCTACCAGAAACATATCCAGATAGTCCATACTCCGTATCATTAGCGATAGAAATTGCATCATCCTCATCTTTATATGGAAGAATTGAAAGTACAGGACCAAAAATTTCTTCACGCGCAATAGTCATATCATTACTAACATCAGAAAAAACAGTAGGTTTTACATAATAGCCTGCGTTTAAACCTTCAGGTTTACCAGGACCTCCAGCCACTAATGTTGCACCCTCTTCTATGCCTTTTTCTATAAGAGCCTGAATCTTATTAAACTGTACCTCACTCACAACAGGGCCCATTCCTCCTGGAGCAACATCAGTTGGGTTTCCAACAACCGTTGCTTCAGCAGTTGCTTTTGCAATTGCCACAGCTTCATCTTGTCTATCAGCAGGTACAAGCATTCTTGTTGGTGCATTACACGATTGACCAGAATTAGTAAAAACACTTCCTACTCCTCCGGAAACTGATTTATTAAAATCAGCATCATCAAGAATAATATTAGCNGATTTACCNCCNANCTCTTGNGNNACTCTTTTNACANTATCAGCNGANGCTTTAGCAACAGCNANNCCTGCNCTNGTNGANCCAGTAAANGACATCATATCNATNTCAGGATGAGATGACATAGCTTCGCCAACACTCATTCCGTCACCATTGACTAAATTAAAAACTCCAGCAGGAACTCCAGCCTCATCAAGCACTTCTGCGAATAAAATAGCATTTAAAGGAGAGATCTCAGATGGCTTTAATACCATAGTACAACCAGCGGCTAATGCAGGGGCAACTTTACAAGCTATTTGATTAATAGGCCAATTCCATGGAGTTATAAGGCCACAAACTCCAATTGGCTCCTTACGTAATCTAGTCCTTCCCTTATCTTCGACAAAATCGTAATTTTTAAGAATCTCCATAAATGTTGCAAAATGACCTGCTCCAGTTGCAGCTTGAGCAGCCTTAGAAAGCCATAATGGTGCGCCCATTTCAGATGAAATAGTTTCAGCGATTTCATCATATCTAGATTGATAAACTTCAAGAATTTTACCCATTAGAGATAATCTTTCTTCTTTTGATGTTTGAGAAAAGCTATCAAAAGCATTTTTTGCAGCTGCTACCGCCTTATTAACATCATCGCTATTTCCCATAGCGATTTTTGCAATAGATTCCTCTGTCGCTGGATTAATAACTTCAAGGTGTTGAGGGTTAACAGGATCCACCCACTCACCATTAATATAAAACTGAACGCATTCTTTCATTTAATTGTCCTCCAATTGAAAATATATATTTATTACAGCACAGCAATAATAAACCAACAATACCTTTTGCATGTAAATAATAAATAATTATAATAAATCTCAAATTAATAATAAAAGCGAGGAATAAAATGGCTAAACCATATCCGAAAGAAGACCACCTTATTGGAAATTTTGCACCATTAAGAATGGAGAGCAATGTTGGAGACTTAATAGTTGAAGGAGATATTCCCTCAGGAATAAATGGTACTTATTACAGAAATGGTCCTGATCCAAAATTTCCTCCAAGAGGTGGAAAATCTCATTGGTTTGGTGGTGATGGTATGGTTCATGCCTTTCATATAAATGATGGAAAAGTATCCTATCTCAATCGATGGATGCGAACGGTAAAATGGACAAAAGAAGATGAGGCAGGCGAGGCATTATTTCCTAGTGGAATGGATCCTACAGATACTGACCCATCTGTACAGGGCCTTGAAACTGATGGATTAGCAAATACAGCAATTGTTTCTCATGCAGGAAAACTTTTAGCTCTTGAAGAAGCTCATGCCCCCTTCGAGTTTGATCCACATACATTAGAATCAGTTGGCTCGCATACTTTTGATGGAAAATTGCAAGGACCAGTTACAGCTCACCCAAAGGTTGATCCTAAGACTGGTGAGCTATTATTTTTTGGTTATATGGCGGATGGATTTTTTAGCGATACAATCAGATTCACGGCTGTTTCCAAAGAAGGAAAAATAACTAAATCTGAACTTATAAAAGCTCCATTCCCATCAATGGTTCATGATTTTTATGCAACCGAAAATTACATTATAATACCTGTTTTTCCTCTTACAGGTGATTTCGAAAGAGTTATTAATGGAGGTCCAGCATTTGCATGGGAGCCAGAAAAAGGAACTCATATATGTATCCTTCCTAGGAATGGATCCGCAGAAGATGCTGTATGGATTGAGTCCGATCCATCATTCGTTTTTCATTACATGAATGCATATGAAGAAAATGGTTCAATCATAAGTGATTGCATGGAATTTGGATTACCGCCTTTATTCCCTTATGCAGATGGAACTATGCCAAAACAGTCTGGTGTAGAGGCAAAACACGCTAGATGGGAGATTGATTTAAATAAATCAAAACTCACAAAAACTTCATTAGACACAATTACAGGTGAGTTCCCAAGATTTGATGAAAGATTTGCATTACAAAAATATTCAAATGGTTATTATGCCGGAAATATTGGAAAGCACCCAAAGGGAATGTCTTTAAATTCTATTATTCATTAAGATTATTCTACATCAGAGAGACATTCATATACTACTGCGGAGGGTGGTGCAGTCGGTGAGCCAGTTTTTGCTCCTAAGTCTAAAAATAGTCCTGATGGT
>NYWQ01000063.1 GCA_002685115.1 Flavobacteriales bacterium
CAGGGACTTTCTGATTATGAGTCAGATACTCTAACCAACTGAGTTATAGGCCCTAATAAAATGATGCCGTGCTGAAAGCATTATACCATTAAATTAGGGTGCAATAATACGCATTATCTGTTTATCTTGCAACGAAATTCCAAGATATGCTACAGGGAATAAAAAATATAATTTTTGATTTAGGCGGTGTTATTTATGCGATTAATTACAAAACCACCATTAAGGCATTTCAATCACTAGGAATAGATGATTTCGATTCGCTTTTCGCCAAAGCTGGTCAGTCTTCTTTATTTGACGATATAGAAACAGGTCGTATTTCTAAAGATGAATTCTTACTTAAATTGCAAGCCTATTTACCAAAAGAGGTTACAAACGCACAAATAATAGAAGCGTGGAATGCAATGCTTATTGGGTTTATGCCTGATGCATTGGAGTGCATTAAGCAACTAAAGCACAAATACCGTTTGTTTTTATTAAGCAATACCAATGCTTTTCATATTGAGGAAATTACCTCAAAAGAAGGGCTTGTATTATTTGAGCAATTTTGTGCGTTGTTTGAAAAGGTTTACTTGTCTCATGAAATTGGCATGCGTAAACCTCATACAGAAGTGTTTCACCATATTGTTGAAGCGCAAAAATTAAGTGCGCCTGAAACGCTCTTTATCGACGATTCTCCGCAGCATGTGGAGGGAGCTTTGGAAGCCGGGCTAAAAGCCTACCATTTAAAAGATGGTGAGCAGATTCTTAGCTTATTCCGTGAGGACTTGGTTTAAGGCTTTTATCTAAATGTACAAAGACTATTTGATCGATCGTAATGATTGTTTTTTTACTTTGTTTTACACGTGCAATGCATTTTACAGTAATTGAACTTCGACCAAATTTTAGTGTCTCAAATCCTATTTCTACAACATCACCGGTAAGTGCGGGACTTACAAAGTTAATTTCCGACATGTATTTTGTAACGATGTTTCTGCTGTCTAATTGACACATTACATAAATAGCGGCTTCTTCATCTATCCACCTTAACAAGGTGCCTCCAAAAAGAGTACCTCCTGCATTTAAGTCTTCTGGTTTTACGAGTTTTCGTGTATGGTAAATCATAGTGTAATTTTTATTTCCTGGCAGAGTTCAATAAGAACACCATTTGTGTTTTTAGGATGAACAAAGCACACGAGTTTATTGTCTGCTCCTTTTTTTGGTTTCTCATTTAAAACAGTAAATCCGGCTTTGGATAGTCGCTTCATTTCCGTTTGAATGTCTTTTACCCCAAAAGCAATGTGGTGAACGCCCTCTCCTTTTTTAGCAATAAATTTTGCAATAGCACTTTCCGGATTTGTAGCCTCAAGTAATTCAATTTTACTTTCGCCTGTATTGAAAAATGAAGTTTGTACTCCTTCACTAGCTACGTTTTCCATTTTGTACGGAGCCACACCTAAAATTTTTTGATAGACTTGATTGGCCTGTTCAATATTTTTAACGGCAATTCCTATGTGTTCAATCTTTTCAATCATTAGTTTAGGTTTTGCATGTGGTGAAGTTTGTGGTAATTCCCTTCAATTTTAAGTAATTCTTCATGGGTACCTTGCTCAACAACCGCTCCATCGTTAATAACAACAATTGCATCTGCTTTTTGTATGGTGGAGAGACGGTGGGCAATCACAAGTGAGGTTCTGTTTGCCATAAGTTTAGTTAAGGCGTCTTGCACCAATCGTTCCGATTCGGTATCTAGTGCTGAGGTTGCTTCATCTAAAATTAAAATCGGTGGATTTTTCATAACGGCTCTTGCGATACTCAAACGTTGCTTTTGCCCTCCAGAAAGTTTGTGTCCACCATCGCCAATATTATGATGGTATCCNTCCTCAAATTTTGAGATNAACTCATGAGCGTTTGCAATTTTAGCAGCCTCCATCACTTTTTCAGGATCTGGATTGTCTATCCCCAATGCTATNTTGTTAAAAATACTGTCGTTAAATAAGATGGCATCTTGCGTAACAATACCCATTAATCTTCTTAAGTCGCCAACTTTGTAGTCTTTGATGTTGTGTCCGTCGATTTCTAAACTTCCTTTGGTTACATCGTAATACCGCGTTACTAAATTGGCTAAAGTGCTTTTACCACCGCCAGACTGACCAACCAAAGCAATGGTTTGTCCTTTTTTGATTTTTAGGTTTAAATTATTTAACACACTTTTACGGGTATAACCAAAAGAGGTGTTTTTGAATTCAATAGAATTTTTAAAAGTTTGAATCGGTATGGCGTTTTCCTTTTCTTTTACTTCAATTTCTGCCTCTAAAATAGCTGTGATTCGTTGTGCCGATGCCGAGCCTCTTTGAATGTTGTAATAGCCTTGAGAAAGTGACTTAATTGGGGGTAATATTTGCGAGAAGATTACAATAAAGCCAATAAATGCTTGAGGACTTAAAGAGTTCGAAGTTGGATTGTCTTGGCTCTCAAAAATTAAATTTCCTCCGTACCAAATAACGACAACCATTACCATAGTACTCAAAAATTCACTCATCGGAGAGGCTAAATCTCTTCGTCTGAGAATACTCGACATTATATTTTGGTGTTTCCCCAGCTCTTCTTCAAACTTTTGGTTAATTTGCTTTTCGGCATTGAATGCTTTAATGACTTTAAGTCCGAAAATATTTTCTTCAATAGCCGATAAGATTCGAGCAATTTGAATTTGTCCTTTTTGCGATTTCTTTTTTAAACTTTTTCCAATGTTCCCAATAATAATNCCTGCAACTGGAAAAAGAAAGAACACAACTAGGGTTAGTTTAGCGCTCATGGTTANNAANAAAAAAANNGAACTTATAATNTTTACCGGGTCCCTAACGATTAAACTTAAGGTACTCATCATAGAGTTTTCTACTTGATTTACATCTGTAGTCATTCTAGACATTAAGTCTCCTTTTCTTTTTTCTGAGAAATACGAAATAGAAAGTACAGAAATCTTTGTATGTAGGGCTCTTCTTAAGTCTCTAGAAATACCAGTTCTTATGGGTACTAATGTGTATTGCGCTAGATATCGGGTAAGGTTTTTTAAGAAAAAGGCAAAAACAATTCCAATACATATATAGCCCAATGCTTNAGAGGGGCCTATTTTTTGTATGGATGAGTTTAACCAATAAGATAAATANTCTTTAAAGTATTCAAGTGACATTTCACCAGATGGTTTTAGGNTTGTAACTTCTTGTGTGTCAAATAGAATNCCCANCATAGGNATAATCAATGTAAAGGAAAACAATCCAAATACGACTGATAGTATGTTAAGTAAAGCATTTAACAAGGCCATACGCTTGTATGGATATGCAAATTTTAAGATTTTGTAAAAATCGTTCATTCAGTTTTTCTTCTTTTTTCAGATTGTTAGCTCTATGCAAATATACTATTCAATTTCATATACCTTAAATCTTATTTGTTAATCTATGTGAATCGCTTGGTAAGGGTATAGAACCAATTTGATTCCTTATCTTTGGCAAATGGAAAGTACAAGACAGAAAAAAGTTGCGCGTCAAATTCAGAAAGACGTCGCCCAAATACTAATGAGTAAGGTGAGTTCAATAGCTCCTGGCGCTATTGTATCGGTTTCTTTGGTTCGCATGAGTCCAGATTTGTCTTATGCTAAGGTGTATTTAAGTGCCTTTCCTTTAACTGATAAGGAAGCCTTTTTAAAGGCTGTAAGCATAAAGAGTGCTGAAATTAGAAATGAGTTGGGTAANCTTGTGCGTCATCAGTTAAGAATCGTTCCCGAATTGTCTTTCTATACAGACGACTCTGTCGATTATGCAGAGAACATTGAACGTCTTCTAAAAGGAGACGATCCTTCAATTCTAGACTAGTTTTGAATGTTGCTCTTTACATAGCGCGTCGCTATTTATTTTCGTCAAAGAGTAAAAATGCTGTAAACAGCATTACTGCAATTTCTGTACTAGGAGTGGCAGTAGGTACGCTAGCTCTTGTTGTCGTTCTCTCTGTTTTTAATGGGTTTGAAACCCTTATCAAATCTATGTACCAGGAGGTCAACCCCGATTTTGAGGTTACTTCTGCCGTTTCGAAGAGTTTTACCTTANCAGATGGTGATTTTGAGGAGTTAAAAANTTTGGCTCCNTGGGATGCTGTTGAGCAGGTTTATCAAGAAAAAGTGTTGCTAAGGGTGGCAAATAAAGAGCAAATAGCGCTGTTAAAAGGGGTNNATTTGTGGCCTGNNANCTCNTCTAAATCNATTAAAANNCATATTATTAAAGGAAGTAGTTATACCGATTTAGATACTGATAATTGGGCTGTAATNGGCCAGTCTTTAGCTTATACACTTTCCGCTTCCGTTAATGAGGTTTTGAAGATTTTTGTTCCAAATCAAAAANCAAACNCTACGATTAACAATTCGCAAGCNTTTAAAGAAAAGCAGTTTATGCTGGCGGGTATTTATGCTGTTCAGGCAGAATATGATGCAGCTTATATTCTTGCTGATTTGGGTGTTGTTCAAGATTTTTTAGACAAACCTNTTGCGTTAACAAGTTTGGCTTTTTCCATCGCTGGTTCGCATGATTTAAGTGAGGTAAAGCANTNGCTGCAGATGCATTTNGGGAGTGATTTTGAAGTTAAAAATCGTTTTGAACAACAAGANTTTTTGTACAAGGTNTTGCAAACAGAAAAATGGGCTATATTTTTTATTTTAGCTTTTATTTTGCTTATCGCGACCTTCACTATTGTTGCCTCTGTAGTAATGATTGTTCTTGAAAAAAGAAAAGATATTTCAAGTTTATGGGCGCTAGGTGCTCCTGTAAAAACCATTCAAAAAATATTTTTTTATGAGGGTTTACTGATTACTATTTTTGGAGGAGGGCTTGGCTTAGTCTTAGGTGTTTCTGTATGCTTGCTTCAGCAACATTTTGGGTTTATTCAGTTGGGTTCTCAGGGTTCTTTTATCGTAAATTCTTACCCCGTAGAAGTTCATTACAAAGACGTAGTTCTAATTGTGTGCACTGTTTTGAGTTTGGGAATACTCATTACCTTTATTCCAGTTCGCTTACTTAAACAAAAGTTTATTCAGCAGCATTAATGATTCTTTAAGTGTTGTGTTTTAAAATTGGTGGTCTTTAAACTTTTCAGCAATTTCTTCGAGTATTTCAAAAAGCTCTTCTGGAGCATCCGTAGTAACAAGTTTTTTACGGTACTCTTTTACGCCAAACATTCCTTTAAAATAGTTGGTGTAATGTCTTCTTGTTTCTACTACCCCTAGAATAGGTCCTTTCCAGGCTAGCGCTCTTTCTAAGTGTTGTTTGCAAGCTGCTACGCGTTCTTCTATGCTGGGTTGTCTAAGTTTGTTTCCAGTTTCTAGAAGGTGTTTAGTTTCATTAAAAATCCATGGATACCCTATGGATGCTCTACCTATCATCATGCCGTCAACGGCATAACGCTCTTTCATCATTTTAGCTTTTTCTGGAGAGTCTATATCACCATTGCCAAATACGGGTATATGAAGCCGAGGATTGTTTTTTGTTTCTGCAATTAAAGTCCAATCGGCTTCGCCTTTGTACATTTGTTTACGTGTTCTTCCATGAATAGAAATTGCCTGAATACCAACGTCTTGCAATCGTTCTGCTACTTCTACAATGTGTTTGCTCTCTTCGTTCCAACCCAATCGCGTTTTTACGGTTACCGGGATGTTTGTGGATTTTACAATTTCTTGAGTCATCCGAACCATTTTAGGGATGTCTTGAAGTATGCCTGCTCCGGCCCCTTTACAGGTTACTTTTTTAACTGGACAACCGTAGTTGATGTCTATGATGTCGGGCTTTGCCTGGGCCGTAATTTCGGCTGCTTCTCGCATTGAGTCTATGTCGTAGCCAAAAATCTGAATTCCTATAGGACGTTCGTATTCAAAAATATCTAGCTTTTGAACGCTTTTAGCGGCATCTCTAATAAGTCCTTCTGAGGATATAAATTCGGTATACATCAAATCAGCCCCGTGTTGTTTGCACAACTCACGAAAAGGAGGATCACTTACATCCTCCATTGGAGCAAGTAATAAAGGGTACGCTCCAAGTTCAATATTTCCTATCTTTACCACAATTCTAAATTTTGCCAAAAATACAAAAAACACATGGGATTAAAGATCATAGATCAGACAAAAGGTATTTGGAAAAAGACGACGTATTCTACACTTCTTTATTTGCTTTTAGTGGTTCTTTTAGCTTGCTTGATAAGTTCTTATTTACTA
>NYWQ01000013.1 GCA_002685115.1 Flavobacteriales bacterium
TGGGGCTTCTAAGTCCATTGTTTCCACAATTATCTGCATGTTTTGTGGTAAGGGAAAAATTTAAAGGAACATCCACTTGTTGATTTTGCCAATTTGAAGAAGCTGTTTCAACAGTTCTGTAGTCTACTAAAATAGTTTCTTCACCGTTGGAGAGTTTAATCAGTAATGAATCATTCGCAGGAGCACTTACTTCGCTTATATTTTGAAACCAAGTACTGTAAGATAGAGAGACCGATTGGTAAGAACTTAAATCCATTGAGGGTGAAATAATTCTGGTAAAACCATTCGAAACATCTGAAGGATTGGCTATTGATATGATTAAATCATTAGATGTTAAAGAACAAGTCGTATTGGTATTAGCCTCTAAAAGCGCAACTAATTGTATGCCGACAGAACCAGGAATCGAAAAGACAGGAATTGAAACCTCATTACCAAAACTACCTCCTGAAGTTGAAAGGGGTTGCCCGGTATCCTCATTGTTGTAAATAATAACTGCCGAAGCTCCTGCATTCTGGGCATTTAGTGCTTTTAAACCAAATTCACATGAACCTCTTCTTACAAGAGCAATTGCGCCTGACAAGTCTAAGGAAATGACATCACAAGCTTGAGCATTCTGGTCATCTGTATGTATTATAGACCACGATATGGGAGCATTTAAGGATCCTCCCCAATTTTGATAATCGACGGTATATTCAAACGTTTGAGATTGGCCGTTATCGGTAACAAAAGCAGAAGCTCCACAGTCTGAACTTACATCTTCAGTTGGACTGTAACTTATTTCATCATTCGACAGGCTCGAGGGCACAACTCTTTCCCAGGATCCGGAACTTAACGATAGATCACTCTCAATACTCCAACCCAAATCAATCGAAAAATCATCAGAATACCCATTGTCAAGCTCAAAGGAGAAATCTACCATAGTACCGTCTAATGTAATTTCTGAACACATTGTTTGATACCCCCAAAGCCCTATAGAAACATTATAAGTTCCTGATATTAGGCTGTTTGAAACAAACCCATTTTGATCTGTAACTCCCTCAAAATCAAAATCATCATTATACACATGAATAGAGGCAGCAGGCAAACCCATAAAATCCAATGCATCTACTACAGTAATCTGTACCGCATAAGTCTCAACAAGTTCTAACTGAGGCGAAAAGTTTAAAGACTCACCAGTGGTTAGGTCTACCTCAATAATGAGGTCTTGGTATCCAGGAGCACTATAAGTGACGGTATACGTACCTTGATTTGGGACACCTGACTCATACGATCCATCTATAGAAGAATAAGTAGTGAGATTCAAATCTTCAATTTGTATCATTACACCACTAATAGGAACACCCTCTATGGTAGTAACAGATCCACTAAAAAAACTTGCTGAAGTATATTTAGGCTCTAAAACAAACAAACCATTTTCTATATCAGTTACTAAAATATTTCCCGAAGGCAGCCATGGGTATGCTCCCCACGCTCCATTAAAACCATTGCCATCATAGCCGTCTGATGTATCGTAATAGGCAACCTCTACTAAATTAGATGGATTACTTACATCAACAACAGAAAGACCATCTGCATAATAGGAAGTGACAATAAAATTACCATCAACATGGGTATTGTGTGGGATTACATTTGTGGAACTACTCCAAGATTGAATCCTGTCTAATTCCTCAATGTTTGAAAGGTCGGAAACATCGTAAGCCGCAACATAAGCACCACTGACTTCATCCGTTGTAAAAAGGCTGTTCCCATCGTCTGAAATCCAGCAATTGTGAGAATAGGTATTTGGTGTTGGATGAGAACCTATAATAACAGGATTTGACTTGTCAGAAACATCTATGGCAGAAAAAACACCATCATCTATAGCGCCGCCCCAAAGAGTATCTCCTCGAACCATACCGTCGTGAAGGTAGTAATCGTTAAAATAACCTAAAAACTCAGGCTCTTCTGGATTAGCAGTTAAATCGAACATAACGCAACCCCCTATTCCAAGATTAGCACCAAAAACGTATAAAACACCATTCTTATCAATAAATATATTGTGCGCTGTGGTAAAATCTAAACTGGTATTTTCAATATAGCTTGGGTTTTCATCGCCAGCAATCACTTCAGTAAGGTTTACAATTTGCAAACCTCCTCCCGTTTCGTTAATGCAATACAGGTAATTTTCCCAAGTTTTTAAATCTCTCCAAATCGATTCATCTCCAGGGAAAAAAGCCAATTCGATTGGATTTGTTGGAATGGATACATCTACCACAGATATTCCGTTGTAAACACCAACTAAAGCATACTCCCCATCAGAAGTACTGTATCCCCATACATCACTTAACTCTTCGCTGTACTCAAAATTTGATAAGAAGTTTATATTTAAACTTTCTTGTGCTTTGATTGTAAAACCTAAGAAAATAGTAAAACACAGGAGGTAAACCTTTTGATATTTCATAAAAATTAATAAATCGTTAAATGTTAAGACACTTTTCTAAACAAAACTTGTTGACAAGAATAATGCCTAAATCAGAATACCCACAAATTTTAAATTAAAACAATTTAATCCCACAAGGAATTTTACTTACTTTTATTTTGACACACTATTCGAAAAACTCAGGGTAACAAAAGACAATTAAAAATCCAAAATTATCTGCGACTGAGTATCTTCATCCTCATTATCAGATGCTTCTTCAGGTTTTGGTGTATCAACGGTTGGCTCAAGAGATTCTACTAAGTTTATAGACTTTACTTTATACGTAGTTAGGGTGTTTCCCTGAGCTTTAAGACCTTTCACAGCTATGAATTCCTCAAAATTAATTTGCTCGTTCGGTCTTTGATCCTTATTTCGCTCTTTCGTAAATTCTATTTCGGCTACAGGAATTGGATCGGTGGAAACGACTTCCAAATAAGAGCCTTCGCTGCTGGAAATGAAATTTACTTTTTTATCTGAAGCTTCTATCATAAAGCGTTTTACATAGTACTTCGATTTGGATCCGTCCCAATAAATGACACTGACAGGTTTTTTAGGATGGAATTTTTCGAGTACAACCATATCCTCAGGAAAGTGAGTGCTCAGATCGAAGCCTAGCAATTGGTATTCTCCGGACTGAGAAACAATAAGAATTTTATCGTCTCCAGCGAACTCTCCAAGGAGCTCTCCCCTTTCATCTATATTTAAACGTTGTACTGTATCGTCAAACCAAATTTTTTGAGCAGCCAAAGTAGAAACTCCTTTAGATTTTAGTTCTACCTTACTAATAGGGTGTTTGGAAACGATATTTCCTTTAGAGCCTCTACCTTTGATTGCTAAATCTGCAAAATCGATATCGAATTTTAGTTTACGTGCTTTAACTTGAGATTTTAAAGCAATGGAAACCACCTCAGCTTCGCCATTTGGATTGGCAGAGAAATGATAAATTTTTGATGCTTTATTCCCGGCTGTTAAATCATATTCTTTGTCGCGCGTAATACTTTTAACAGGGAAACGCTTCATGAAGGTATTTCCTTGTTTCCCATCTCGATAAATTAAGTTATAAATAGTGCGAACGTCGTTCTTTTTAAATAAAGCAATGTGAATAACCCCTTTACCAATAAAGGTTTTTGTCGAAACACGCGTAATCATCATTTTCCCATCGTTTCTAAAAATAATTACATCGTCAATATCAGAGCAATCGCAAACAAATTCATTTTTACGAAGAGACGTTCCAATAAATCCTTCTTCTTTATTGATGTAAAGTTTCTGATTTCTGATAGCAACTTTGGATGCTACAATAGTCTCAAATGTTCTAATTTCTGTTTTACGAGTTCGACCTTCTTTGTATTTCTTTTTTAAGCCTTTAAAATAATCTACAGCGTAGTCAATCAAATTAGCCAATTTATTTTTTAGATCTGCAATTGCATCTTCAATTTTCTTTAGATTTTCATTGGCTTTGTCTAAATCAAATTTTGAAATTCGTTTTATTTTTATTTCTGTTAAACGAACTATATCTTCGTCTGTCACCGATTCTTTTAAATGTTTTATATGAGGTTTGAGACCCGTTCTAATGGCTTCTATAACGGCATCCCAGGTTTCACACTCTTCTATATCTCTGTATATTTTATTCTCAATAAAAATACGTTCCAACGAAGCAAAATGCCATAAGGCTTGCTGTTCTGCTAACAATATTTCCAACTCGGCTTTAAGTAATTCTAGAGAATGAGCTGTAGATTGCTTCAGAATGTCTGAAACGGTTAAGAAATAAGGTTTGTCATTTTTGATGATGCATGCGTTTGGTGAAATAGAGATTTCACAATCGGAAAAAGCATACAAGGCGTCTATGGTTTTATCTGGAGAAACTCCAGCCGGAAGATGAATAAGGATTTCTACAAACTCAGCGGTGTTGTCCTCAATCTTTTTAATTTTAATTTTCCCTTTGTCATTAGCCTTAATAACAGAGTCTATTAATGTTGAAGTAGTGGTGGCGAATGGAAGTTCTGTAATTTTTAATAATTTGGCATCAACTTGCTCAATACGTGCACGAACTTTTATTTTACCCCCCCTTTGACCATCGTTGTATTGAGAAAAGTCTGCAATTCCTCCAGTCGGAAAATCTGGATAAACTTTCAAACCTCTACCTCTTAAAACAGAAATAGATGCATCAATTAATTCTATAAAATTATGAGGCATTATTTTGGTAGATAAACCCACCGCAATTCCTTCTACACCCTGAGCTAAAAGCAAAGGAAATTTAACAGGAAGCGTAACAGGTTCTTTCGAACGACCGTCGTAGGTTGGAATCCATTCAGTTATTTTTGAATTAAAGACGACTTCTAAGGCAAATTTAGACAAACGAGATTCAATGTATCGAGGTGCTGCAGCTCGATCTCCCGTTAAGATATTTCCCCAATTTCCTTGCATGTCAATAAGCAAGTCTTTTTGCCCCATATTCACCAAAGCATCTCCAATAGAAGCATCACCGTGAGGATGATACTTCATGGTATTTCCTATTACGTTGGCTACTTTATTGTAACGGCCATCATCCATTTCTTTTAAAGAATGAAGAATTCGTCGTTGTACAGGCTTTAATCCATCGTGAATATCAGGGACTGCTCTTTCTAGAATCACATAAGAGGCGTAATCCAAAAACCAGCTTTGGTACATCCCATCAACCTGAATTACAGAGCCAACTTCTTGTTCTTCCTGTCCTTCTTCACTGAAGTTATTTTCAGAATTCTCAATTTCTTCACTCATAACTACTCTACTCCTTTTTCAACACGAAGGTTGTCAATAATAAACTGTTGCCGATCGGGTGTGTTTTTGCCCATATAAAACTTCAACATCTCTGCTATAGTTTGTTCTTTACCAATCATTACTGGCTCTAAACGGATGTCTTCTCCAATAAATCCTTTAAATTCATTTGGAGAAATCTCGCCCAAACCTTTGAATCGTGTAATTTCCAACTTCCCTTTAAGTTGTTCCATTGCTGAGAGTTTTTCTTCTTGGTTGTAGCAATAGATCGTTTCCTTTTTGTTGCGAACTCTAAACAAAGGGGTTTGAAGGATATACAAATGACTTTCGCGAATTAGTTCTGGAAAAAATTGTAAAAAAAAGGTGATCAATAACAGGCGAATATGCATACCGTCAACATCTGCATCGGTAGCTATTACAACGTTGTTGTAACGTAAATCTTCTAGACCATTTTCTATATTTAATGCAGCTTGAATTAGGTTAAACTCTTCGTTTTCATAAACAATTTTTTTAGTTAACCCAAAGGAGTTTAAAGGCTTTCCTTTCAAACTAAATACAGCTTGAGTATTTACGTCACGAGATTTAGTGATGGATCCACTGGCAGAGTCACCCTCAGTAATAAAAAGCGTTGACTCTAAATGACGTTCTTTTTTAAATTCATTGTAATGAACTCGGCAATCTCGGAGTTTCTTATTGTGTAAATTTGACTTTTTTGCTCTTTCTCTACTTAGTTTTTTAATCCCCGCGAGGTCTTTTCTTTCTCGCTCTGCCAATAATATTTTCTTCTGAAAGGCATCTGCAACTTCAGGGTTTTTATGCAGGTAATTATCGAGCTGAATTTTTACAAAATCATTAATAAAAGTTCTAACCGTAGGTAAGCCAGGCCCCATGTCGGCTGAGCCTAACTTTGTCTTAGTTTGCGATTCAAATACAGGCTCAATTACTTTTACACTAATCGCAGCATTTATAGATTGTCTTATATCAGAGGAATCGTAATTTTTACCATAATATTCTCGAATGGTTTTCACAACAGCCTCACGCAAGGCAGCTTGATGTGTACCTCCCATTGTGGTGTTTTGTCCATTTACGAATGAATGGTAGGATTCGCCGTATTGATTTCGCATATGCGTCATAGCTATCTCAATATCATCTCCCTTTAAATGGATTATTGGGTAGTGCGTAGTTCCTTTTTCGATCTCATTATCCAGTAAATCAAAGAGTCCGTTTTCCGATTGAAACTTTTCACCATTGTAAACCATGGTAAGTCCGTTATTCAAATAGGCGTAATGCCACATCATCTTCTCAACGTACTCATTTACGTATCTAAAGTTGCCAAAAATACTTTCATCAGGTATAAAAGAAACTCTTGTTCCTTTTCTTACGGAAGACTCTTGAATTTCTTCATCTAAAGCAACTTTACCCTTATGAAATTCTACAACTTTTGTTTGTCCACCTCTAACCGATTGAACCTTAAAATAATCAGAAAGTGCATTTACAGCTTTGGTACCCACACCATTTAATCCAATTGACTTTTTAAATGCCTTTGAATCGTATTTACCACCTGTATTAATTTTAGAAACACAATCTATAACTTTACCAAGAGGAATACCTCTTCCATAATCTCTAATAGTAACCTTTTTTCCTCTGACGCTGACTTCTATATTTTTACCATACCCCATCACATATTCATCAATACAGTTGTCAACAACTTCTTTTAGAAGAATGTATATGCCATCATCATGAGAACTTCCGTCTCCTAGTTTACCAATATACATCCCAGGACGCAAACGAATGTGTTCTTTCCAGTCTAACGACCTTATGCTATCCTCTGTGTATTGATTCTCTGCCATTTTAATAAATATGGTTAAACAAAAAAAAGCAGTATAGGAAACTATACTACTTTCTAAAAATACTTATTTAAGGATAAACTATTGACGTTTAAAACGAAAGCTCTAAACAATTTTATCAACAATTACACATTGAATCTAAAGTGCATTATATCGCCATCTTGAACAATGTATTCCTTGCCCTCGACAGCTAACTTACCCGCCTCTTTACAGGCTAATTCAGAGCCTAAAGCCACGTAATCATCGTATTTAATTACTTCAGCCCTAATAAAACCTTTTTCAAAATCTGTATGTATAACACCTGCGGCCTGAGGTGCCGTAAAACCTTCCTTAATAGTCCATGCTCTAACCTCTTTCACCCCTGCCGTAAAATACGTTTGTAAATTTAGCAAAGTATACGCAGTACGAATCACCTTTTTTACGCCGGGCTCTTCTAAGCCCATATCGCTTAAAAACTCTTGGCGTTCTTCAAAGGTTTCTAGCTCCATAATATCTGCCTCCATACCTGCTGCAATAATGAGCATTTCTGAATCTTCATTCTTTATGGCTTCTCGAACAGCATCTACATATGCATTGCCATCATTCGCATCGTTTTCATTTACATTGCAAATGTACAATATAGGCTTATCGGTTAAGAGCATTAAATCTTCAACTACTTCCTTTTCTTTAGCCGTTAAGTCGATTGAACGAGCAGACAAACCAGATTCAAAGTGAGCTTTATACTTTTCAAGAATTGAGAGATGTTTGGCTGCTTCCTTATCTCCAGTTCTTGTTTTTTTCTTGGTCGTTTCGATTTTCTTTTCTACGGATTCCAGATCTTTAATTTGCAGTTCAATATCTATGGTTTCTTTATCTCGAACCGGATTAATCGTTTCATCTACGTGGGTGATGTTGTCGTTATCAAAACAACGTAAAACGTGAATAATGGCTTGCGTTTCTCTTATGTTTGCTAAAAACTTATTCCCCAAACCTTCGCCCTTACTCGCTCCACGTACCAAACCAGCAATGTCTACAATTTCAACAATTGCTTGATGCATTTTCTCCGGCTTTACAAGTTCTTCCAGCTTGGCCATTCTGTCATCTGGAACAGGTATTACGCCAACGTTGGGCTCAATGGTAGCAAAAGGATAGTTTGCTGCTAGGGCTTTTGCATTAGACAAACAATTAAATAAAGTTGATTTACCAACGTTAGGCAATCCGACAATTCCACATTTCATAAATAAATTTTTAAGTGAGCAAAGATACTTATTCAAATAAGAGTTGAAAATTTAATACACTTTAAACATTGGATAATTAGTACTACCTAAAAATACTTACATCTCCGGTTATACTCATGTATTTTAGTTCCAAAATGAAAAAGTACACCCCTTCAAGTAATTCATTTGAATAGTTTACACCAGTCCAGGGCTCTGAGTTTGGATCGATGGAATAATAAACCTCATCTCCCCATCTGTTATAAATCCTCAAAATTGCTGATTCGCATTCATTTAGACCCGGAATAAAAAACTGATCATTTATAAAATCACCGTTAGGTGTTATTACATTAGGTACATATACATTTTCATAATAATTCTCGGCACTATAATCAATCTCTAGGGAAAGTTCATCAGAACAAAATTCATTACTTGCAATTAAATTTATAGCATATGAATTTCCAACTTCAAAAAACATTGATGGGTTTACTTCATCAGATGCTAAACCATTAAGATCCCAAATGTAAGAATCTGACAATTCAGATTGGTTCATAAAAGTAACTTTTCGTGAACAAGAATCAATTGTGTAAGTAAATGATGCTTGAGGTTTCTGAAGAAAACCAACCGATATATTGTCAGCTAAAAAAGCGTCACAACCCAGTTCTGTTTCGAGGGTCAAACTAACGTTGTACTGACCTTGATCTACATATTCATGACTTGAGGCAAACTCAGAAGAAGTACTTCCATCTCCAAAATCCCAGCTCCAACTTAACACATCATCGTATGAAGAAACAAAACTTAAATTTTGGTACTGCACAAGCCCAACCTCACAATCCGCAACTGGAAGTGTAGAAAAATCAACCACAGGTGGAGCTGGTACTGCTATAGATGATGTATACGTGTTTAAAGTATTACATGCTGCAGGATTGGATGCAGTGAGTACAATAGTGTAATCTCCTTCTTCTGCATAGGAAAAAGAACTGAGAAGACCCGAAGTTGGCTCTTCTCCATTACCAAAATCCCATGACAAATCTGTATAAGATTCAGAGTTGTCATTAATCGTAATCTCTAGGTCTTCGTTGCACTCATAAGTGAGTTCAAAATCTGCATTAACAACAGGTAATGAAATGATTTCAGCAGAAAATACATCATCTTGAGAACAAAAATAATCATTAGAAGCTGTAAGTACTACGTCATAATCACCTTCATCAAATGTATAAGTAAGATTTTCAACTGAACCAACGATTTGACCATTTACAGTCCACTGGTAATCATCTGTGTTTGTACTTTGACTGGTAAAGTTTACGAGTAATGGCTCACAACCAGACAAAATACTGGATTGAAATACCACTTCTGGTTGTGGGTAAACGCTTATCCAAGTTTCTTCTGAAATGGAACTCTCACAACCTGTTTCTGTGTTTAAAACACTTAAACTTACATCGTAAACACCAGGCTCATAAGATACTACCGGGTTGGCAACATTTGAACTTTCGCCATTACCTAAATCCCAGTCGTAAATCAAATTTGACGTAGTTGAAATAGTTGGTGTAAGCGTCACCAATTGAGGCTCACACAATTCGTATGCAGTGGATGAAATAGAGGTTAAATCATTTGTTGATATTAAAAAATCTTTCTCAAAGGTTTCCTCACAATCGAGATAAGAAACCGTGAAGGAAATTTGCTGGGTACCATCTGAAGTAAAAGAGATGTTTTGAGGAGAAATCTCATTGGAAAACTGAGTAACAGCGTTTACACCAAAATCCCATGTAAAATCACCATCCTCTGGAATAATTCCGCTTCCTTCAAAATCGTAAAGTGCACCTTCTTCACAATCGGTTGGAGGCAGAGAGAAAGATGGATATACATTAGGATAAAGAGAAAAAGTAACCAGCGAAGTATCGGTACAAAAAGATCCTGGATTTGCAATTAAAGTTACAGTATAAGTTCCGCTATCTGGATAGACATAAATTGGGGAGTTTTCAGTTGAATTGTCTGTTTCTGAGGTCAAATCGCCAAAATCCCAAAAATAATCAAATGCATTCTCACTTTGATTGTCAAAAACGACATCTAAACCATCACAATAAACATCCGCGATTGGGACGGCTGCAGTTGCAATTTCACAATCCACCACTAGGAACCGAAAATCTCTTAAAATTTCACCTAAATAAACTCCATTTCTGTATTCTTCTACCTTTATACCGATTACGTAAAAACCTTCTTGAGTTGGAGTTCCAGTTATTAATCCTGAGTTACTATCAATACTTAAAACTGGATTAGAATCCATAGGATACTCTTCAGAATAACCGTCTGCCCAAGGAAGTTGATCGTAGGGTGGAGGATAGGTTCCTGTAGGATCAAAATTACTCGAACCATGAAACGGAGATACTAATGAATAAACCAATGAATCACCATCAACATCTGATGCAGATTGACTAACGGAAACATCAGAACCTAAACATAGCGCGAGCGGAGGAAAACTATCAAAAGAAGGTGAGTTATTACAAGCTGGCCCTGAAATTGGAGGAATTAAAGCCACAAGAGAAGACCCAAAATCTTGAGGTTCATCTATATTAACAACCTGTTCATTACGGCAACATCTTTGGTATACAACCTTGTAACCCTGACCATTGTTAGGTAAATTAGCTATAACTGTAAAAGTTCCTTTCTCTACACACAAATCTGGTGGCAGCGTTAAGCATTCATCCGTAAACTCATCAACTACAAATTCTTCCTCAGCAACCCCATGTTGTAATACAAATACCTCATTGTTGTTGGCATTGTAGATCGTAATTACACCTTCTCCATCAAAACCAGTTCCATTGGTGTTTGTAGGTCCGCAATCTCTGTAAATAATTACTTTAATTTCGTATTGATTACCCCCTAAACACGTGTAAACAACTTCTCCACCGATTAAATGTGTTGCATTTAAAATCAGTGGACAAAAAGAAAACATTAAAAAAAGCAACCTTATAATACGCATAAAATAAATTATTTCTATGGTCGAGATTAATTGTTCATTGATTCAAACAAAAACTATGCTAAAAATCCTAAAACAACATTTTATTTTAACATTGCAAAACAGAGACTAGCTTAAGGCTCTGTAAAACAACACTTTGCTAATGAATCAGAGAAAGACTATTTTGAGAAAATCGGAAAATCAGCCATCATTTCGTTAACCTGATCAGCGATTTCTGCTAAAACCTTTTCATCTTCAAAATTTAGAATAACCTTGTCTATAAATTCTACTATTTGAATCATGTGAGCTTCACTTAAACCTCTGGTGGTTATAGCAGGAGTACCAATTCGAATACCTGAAGTAATAAAAGGGGATTGCTCATCAAAAGGAACCATATTTTTATTAACGGTTATGTGCGCCTTTACCAGAGAATTCTCTGCATCCTTTCCCGTAATATTTTTTGACCTTAAATCAATCAGCATACAATGATTATCCGTACCACCGGAAACTACGTCATAATCTTTGGCTATAAATGCAGCGGCCATAGCAGTAGCATTTTTCTTAGTTTGAAGAGTATATTCAAAAAAATCATCGCTAAGAGCTTCGCCAAAAGCAACAGCTTTAGCTGCAATTACATGCTCTAGAGGACCACCTTGCATGCCCGGGAAAACTGCCGAATTAAGTAATGCAGAAACCATTCTGACTTTACCTTTTGGTGTGGTTAAACCCCATGGGTTTTCAAANTCTTTNGGAACCATAATCATNCCACCACGAGGGCCTCTAAGAGTTTTGTGTGTAGTNGTAGTTAAAATATGACAATACTCAACTGGATCATTTAAAATCCCTTTTGCTATTAAACCTGCAGGATGCGAAATATCGGCTAATAAAACGGCACCCACTTTATCCGAAATTTCTCTAAAACGAGCATAATCCCAGTCTCTTGAATAAGCNGANGCACCGCAAATAATTAGTTTTGGTTTTTCTTCAAGAGCTATCANNTCTACCTTNTCCATATCAANCCTTCCAGTTAGCTTNTCTACACCATAAAAAGATGTTTTGTACAACTTTCCTGAAAAATTAACAGGAGAACCGTGCGTAAGATGTCCACCATGGGCAAGATCAAAACCTAAAATTTTATCACCTGGATTTAAGCAGGCTTGAAAAACGGCTGCATTAGCTTGGGATCCAGAATGTGGTTGCACATTAGCATACTCAACACCAAACAAGACTTTGGCTCTATCGATGGCAAGCTGTTCAACTTGATCAACAACCTCACAACCTCCATAATATCTTTTTTGTGGGTAGCCTTCCGCATATTTATTTGTTAAACAAGATCCGGTAGCTTCCATAACCTGGTCGCTTACAAAATTTTCTGAGGCAATTAATTCAATCCCATAAACTTGTCTTTCATGCTCATCTTGGATTAAATCAAAAATTTGCTGGTCTCTTTTCATCATTTTTTTAAATATATATATTTTTTTGTTGATTTCTTTTGCAAATATAATCCTTATTTTTGTGTAAAATTAAATAATATGATAAAAGCAAACAACCCAACTATAAAATCATGGATTAAAGTTTCTCCAGACTCTGACTTCCCAATCCAAAATATACCTTTTGGTGTGTTTAAAAAACAAAACAATAAGCCATGCGTGGCAACCCGAATTGGAGATACAGCCATTGATTTAAATGAAATGCTTCGGCTCAATTACTTTAAAGATATTGACCTACACAATTCCGTTTTTGATCAGGAAAATTTAAACTCTTTTCTAAAACTAAATAAAAAAATATGGCGCGCTGTAAGAGATCGAATTTCTGAAGTTTTTGATGAAAAATTTCAGATGATCGAATCACACAAAGTTTTAGTTCTANCAGACATTACTGAAGTAGAAATGATGATGCCTGTTCAAGTTGGAGATTATACTGATTTTTACTCTAGCCGTCAACATGCCTATAATGTGGGGTGCATGTTTAGGGATCCAAATAATGCGCTATTACCAAACTGGCTTCACATTCCAGTAGGTTATCATGGTAGAGCATCTTCCATTGTTTTATCCGGCACAGACATACACCGTCCAAAAGGACAACAATTGCTCATGGACACCACAACGCCTGTTTTTGGACCATGCAAGCTAATGGACTTTGAATTAGAGATGGCATTTGTTACCGGACAAGGAAAAAAACTGGGCGAAAGTATTACTACAGCAGAAGCCGAAGACTTTATATTTGGCATGTGCATATTTAATGACTGGTCTGCAAGAGATATTCAAAAATGGGAATACGTGCCTTTAGGACCCTTTTTAGGTAAAAACTTTGGTTCATCAATTTCCCCTTGGATTGTATCGCTTGATGCACTAAGTCCTTTTAGAGTCGCAGGAGAAACTCAAGAGCCCAAACCACTCTCCTATTTAGAATTTGAAGGCAACAAAAACATCGACATTAAATTAGAAGTTCAACTCTCTTCAAAGAACTTTGCCCCTCACACGATTTCTCGTTCCAACTATAAATACATGTATTGGAACATGAACCAACAATTGGCTCATCATACTGTAAATGGATGCAATATAAATGCCGGAGACATGATGGCCTCAGGAACAATTTCTGGAAATACTCCAGAAGCGTATGGCTCCATGTTAGAGTTGTCTTGGAAAGGAACAAAGCCAATTCTAATGCCCGACGGAACAGTTCGAAAATTTATACATGACAACGATACGGTTATCATGAAAGCACACTGTAAAAACGATCAGTATAGAATTGGTTTTGGAGAAGTAAAAACTAAAATACTACCAGCCAAGCTCTAGTCGACCTAAAAAACGTAATAAATAACACATTTTAAACAGCAAGAATTAAAGGGTATGAGATGTGGGAATTTAATATATTGAATTTCTGTTTTTTTAACACTTACAATTTTCATAGGTTTATAGAAATCATNNAGAGCAATGACAGAAGNAGAAATAGAGGCAGAAAACAAAGAAATAGTNAAGCGCTACAAAACTCTTTTACGCTCATGCAATAGTGATATTACAAGAGAAGACAAAANACTTATCCGCAAAGCGTTTAATTTAGCTGTAAAAGCGCACAATGGCGTTAGACGTAAAAGTGGAGAACCCTATATATACCATCCAATTGCAGTGGCCCAAATTGTAGCCAAAGATATTGGTTTGGGAGCCGTATCCATAAGCTGCGCTTTGCTGCATGATGTTGTTGAAGATACTGAATATACGTTAGATGATATCGGTAAACTATTTAATCCAAAAATAAAACAAATTATTGATGGGTTAACCAAAATATCTGGATTGGCAGACCAAGAGGTCTCCTTACAAGCAGAGAATTTTAGAAAAATGCTACTTACACTTTCTGATGATGTTCGCGTTATTTTAATAAAACTTGCCGATCGTTTGCACAACATGCAAACGCTAGATTCTATGGCAACACATAAACAACAAAAAATAGGATCAGAAACNCTTTACATTTACGCCCCTTTAGCTCACAGACTGGGCTTGTATTCNATAAAATCTGAGCTTGAAGACTTGGGCTTAAAACATACAGAGCCCTCCTTTTACAAAGAGATTGCAAGACAATTAAACGAAACGAAGAAAGCAAGAATTCAATANATTAGTCGATTTACNAAGCCTTTAAAATCAACATTAAAGGAAAACGGATTGTCATTTAGCATAAAAGGAAGACCTAAATCAATATTTTCTATTCGAAAAAAAATGAAAAGCCAAGGCGTTTCATTCGATGAGGTTTACGACAAATTTGCCATACGTATTATTATAGACTCCAAACCAAATGAAGAAAAAGCAGACTGTTGGAAAGCCTATTCTCTCATTACAGACCATTACCGCCCAAACCCGGACCGATTAAGAGATTGGATCTCTACCCCGAAAGCCAATGGATACGAATCTCTACATACAACTGCTATGGGGCCAAATGGAAAATGGGTGGAAGTTCAAATTAGAACGAAACGAATGGATGAGCTTGCAGAAAAAGGATATGCGGCCCATTGGAAATACAAACAAGAAGGAAAAGTAAAAGAAGGTAATCTAGACGATTGGATAACGCAAATAAGAGAACTACTTGAAAATCCAGAATCCAATGCCGTAGACTTTTTAGAGGAGTTTAAACTAAACCTTTTTTCTAAAGAGATTTTTGTTTTNACACCAAATGGCGACTTAAGAACATTGCCAAAAGGAGCATCTGTATTAGACTTTGCATTTGACATACACTCTCAGTTGGGAGCCACATGTCTTGGGTGTAAAGCAAACGGAAAACTTGTTCCTTTAAGTCACAAACTTAAAAGTGGAGATCAAGTAGAAGTTATTAGTTCAAAAAACCAAAAACCAAAAAAGGCTTGGTTAAATTTTGTTATTTCAGCAAAAGCAAAAAACAAAATAAACAGCTCCTTAAAAGAAGAGAAAAAAATAATTGCAGCAGACGGTAAAGAAATTCTTGAACGTAAATTAAAACATCTTAAACTTAGTTTTACTGACAATACAATTAATGAACTTTGCGCCTATTTTAAATTTAAAACTAGTTTAGATTTATTCTTTGCAGTTGGATCAGGNGAGCTAACCAATACAAACATAAAAGAGTTTGTTNTTAACAAAAATAGTTGGTACCAGTACCTAAAAAGTAAAATATATCGTAAATCTGCCAAAAGCTTAGAGTTAAAAGAGGATGTTAAATACGACACATTAGTCTTTGGATCAACAGAAGAGAAACTTGAATTCTCTTTTGCTAAATGCTGTTCACCAATTCCAGGCGATCAAGTTTTTGGATTTACCACCATACGAGAAGGAATTAAAATTCATAGAGATGAATGTCCAAATTCAGTTCGTTTAAGATCTAATTTCGCCTACAGAATACTCGAAGCAAAATGGATCGACAGCAGCAATAGAAAGTCAATAGCCNTATTAAACATNAANGGGATAGATAGAGTTGGCNTAATTAACGAGGTTACTCAAATTCTTTCTACTAATTTAAAAATAAATATACAATCCATTAATGTGACTAGTGCAGATGGTATTTTTGACGGATTAATCACAGTTGTAATCCAAGATAAAAACAGTTTAAATTCGGTTATAGAAACCCTAAAAAAAGCAGAAGGAATTACCTCTGTAAAGCGCAAATTTAAAAGTAAGTAATAACTGAGCTGAATTAGAAATTAATTCTTAGTTTTACGTGAATATTTTGACTTCTATTTATACAAATGAGTAAAAAAATACAAGATCAAGTAAAAGAGGTTTTCACAACCTATTTAGGACAAAACGGGCAAAGAAAAACCCCCGAACGTTTCGCAATACTCAAAGAAATTTACGATTACAATGCACATTTTGATATAGAAACACTCTATATAAAGATGAAAAACCAGAACTACAGAGTTAGTAGAGCAACACTTTACAACACTATAGAATTGTTACTAGATTGCAACTTAGTACGCAAACATCAATTCGGTGAAAACCAATCTCAATACGAAAAAAGTTTCAGCAACAAACAACACGACCATTTGGTTTGCACAGAATGCAGAAAGGTTTTAGAATTCTGTGACCCACGTATTCAAAACATTACAAATGGAGTTGAAGAGGCTCTCGGATTTAAGGTAGTACACCACGCATTAAACATGTATGGTACATGTAAAGAGTGTACCGAAAAACAAAACTAAGCAACAAAAAAATGGCAGTAGATGTGCTCTTAGGTCTTCAATGGGGAGACGAAGGAAAAGGTAAAATAGTTGACGTGCTAACTTCTAACTATGACATTATTGCACGCTTCCAAGGAGGACCAAACGCGGGTCATACGCTAGAATTTGACGGAATAAAACACGTACTCCATACCATNCCATCAGGAATATTTCATCCAACAGCAATGAATGTNATTGGTAATGGTGTTGTAATAGATCCTATCATATTTAAAAAGGAATTAGAAGGACTTGAAAAACTAAATGTAAAATTTGACGACAAACTCTTAATATCTAGAAAAGCGCATCTTATTTTACCAAGCCACAAAATGCTAGATGCAGCATCCGAACAAGCCAAAGGAAAAGCTAAAATTGGATCTACATTAAAAGGAATTGGCCCAACTTACATGGATAAAACAGGCCGTAATGGACTTCGAATTGGGGATATTGAATTACCTGATTTTAAAGAACGCTACAACAACCTGGTAGCAAAACACAAACAACTACTTAACCACTTTGACTTTGAGTACGACATTGATGGAATGGAGGCAGAGTGGTTTGAGGCTATTAACAGACTCAAAAAACTAGCGTTTATAGATAGTGAACACTACTTAGATAACGCTAGAAAAAATGGTAAAAAAGTTTTAGCAGAAGGGGCACAAGGATCCTTATTAGACATCGATTTTGGAACTTATCCATTTGTAACTTCATCAAATACTGTAGCTGCTGGTGCTTGTACAGGATTAGGGATTGCACCTAATAGAATAAAAGCTGTATTTGGTATATTTAAAGCGTATTTAACGAGAGTTGGTAGCGGNCCATTTCCTACTGAATTACTNGACCAAACGGGTGCAGAAATTCAAAAAGCTGGAAACGAATTTGGTGCAACCACAGGAAGACCTCGAAGGTGCGGTTGGATTGATTTACCAGCGCTAAAATACGCCATTAATGTAAATGGGGTTACAGAACTGATGATGATGAAAGCTGATGTTTTAAGTGAATTCCCAGCTATTAAAGTATGTACACATTACAAATACAACGGTACTATAATTGACTATTTACCCTACAATATAGAAGATGGAAAAGTAGAGCCTATCTTCAAAGAATTCCCTTGTTGGAAAGAAGACTTGACAGGCAAGACGCTCATGAGTGAATTACCTAAAGAACTCACCAACTACATTGATTTCTTAGAAAAAGAGCTGGAAACGCCGATATCAATTGTCTCTGTGGGGCCAGACAGAACACAAACTATTTACAACAAACAATAGTAAAACAGCCTCATAAATGAGGCTGTTTTTTTTATATGAAAATAAAACTCTCATACTGCTTATTGATAAACTTGGCTCTACTTTTTAGTACAGCTCAAGCCCAAACACAAATTGAAATTATAAATGCTGATAAAATTGTCTACAAAAAGAAAATAAATGAAGACAGACAAGTATTAACCGGAAATGTAAGAACCAAACATGAAGACAGGTATTTAAATTGTGACAGTGCTTACTTTTATGCAAATGACAATCGAATTGAAGCATTTAGTAGGATTAAAATTTGGCAGGGAGACACGCTTGAGCTTGAAGGAGACTATTTAATCTACCATGGCAATCATCATCTTGCAGAAATGCAGAACAACGTTAAATTTAAGCACAATGAAATGACCCTTCAATCTGAAGATTTGAATTTTAATTTCAAATCTAACGAAGGCTACTTCGATACAAGAGGAACCATAACTCATCAGAACAAGTCACTTTCGAGTCGTAAAGGAATTTACTATACAAATGAGCAAAAATTTGACTTTTATGGAGATGTTACGGTCCTAGATAAAAAAGAAACGTTAGAGGCTGACAGTCTTGAATACTGGTTAAACACTGAAATTGCTACATTTTCATCAAATGGAATAATTACCAATGAAGATTTTGAAATAAAAGCCCAAAACGGTTGGATAAACAGGTTAAAAGGAGCGGCTAAATTAAGTAATTCAGTAGCCATAACTCAGCTTAAAGATGGCACTAAGTTATATGCAGATACATGCCTTATTAGTGATGACATGAACAAAAGCATTAGTTACGGTAATGTATTGGTACATTTTCCATTTGAAGAAGATACATTTCACCTAACTGCAGACACCTTAATAAGTAATCAAAATTTAAATACAATTAAAGCCTATTATAAGGTATACTTTAAAAGCGAAGCACTTTCAGGTCAAAGCGACTCTTTAACCTACAATTCGAATCAAAAGATTATTAACTTAAACTATGAACCGGTATTATGGATGGAAGAATTTCAATTAACTGCAGATAGTATAAAGCTGCTACTTGAAGACAAAAAAATTAAACAAGCCTTGCTAAATTCTAAAGCATTTATACTTTCAAGTATAGACAGTGTATCGGCAAACCAAATTAGTGGTTTAAACATGAAAGCTAATTTTGAAAATAACAAACTTACCTCTATTGATGTTGTGGGTAATGGTGAAAGTATTTACTACGTTGTAGACGATGAAACAGATGAGAATATAGGACTTCACAAAATCATATGCAGCAATATGTTTATTACAATGGAAGAAAATCGTTTGAAAAACATTAATTTTTTAGAACAACCTACCGCCACAATGTATCCGATAAAGGATGTAACCACAGAATTAAAACTCCTGAAAAATTACAAATACTTTAAAAAAGGGGAAGTTGCAACGAAAATTGAGAATAAAACTAAGTAAAGCAAAGGGTTAAAAAAAAATTCACTTTCTTTGCGATGGTATTCTCAAAAAGTGAATTCATTGTTTACTCTAAAGAATATATAAACAAATCCTTTGAAATAGTGTATTTTTTAGTAAATTCACGCTTTCAAAGTCAAGACAATTAAAGGAAACAAATTTTAAAAACAGTTATGAAAAAAATTATTCTTTCACTTGCAGCAGTATTAGCATTTACCCTAACAACTGATGCACAAACTCGTAAAGGTACTGTATTGTTAGGTGCAGGAAGCCAATTTTCTGAGCAAAACATCAACACACTTGCCATTACCCCTAAAGTAGGATATTTTGTACAAGACGGTATTGCTATTGGTGCGTTGGTAAATTTCCAAACTGATAATGTAGACAAATCAACTTATGAATTAAATGACCAAACAGCTGAAATAGGCGTATTTGGACGTTACTACGTATCAAACAACTTATTTACTGAAGTATCTTTAAGCAGTAAAAATGTAAGTAACGAAGAATTTGATGCAGTTACAACAGATAATGTTCAATTATGGACACTTGGCGGTGTAACAGTTCAACCTAATACACCAGGTGCAGTTCCTCAATTCGATGTAAATGGGGATCCAGTACTTGCTACTTACGATTTAGAACAAGTTGTTGAAACTTCTACTAAAACGTTAAACTTTAATTTAGGTCTAGGTTACACAATTGTATGGAGAGAACACTTTGCAGTTGAACCATTTATGAACCTTACCTTCATGAACGGTGAGAGTAAAAAATACGATGAGGTTAACAAATTTATTGAAAACAACGATCTTAAAGGAACTAACTTTAACTTAGGTGTTAACTTTAGCTTATTCTTCTAAGAATTTAGAGTACTACAATTTTAAAAAAGGCTTGTCTCGTTGAGACAAGCCTTTTTTTTGTGACTAACATTAGCATAGTTTAAATTTCATTTTTGTAAGGTAAACAAACCACCGGGATAAGTAATTAAAAGTAAATGCCAAAACAAAATAACTAAATGAACACTACCTAAAAAACCAAAGAATAACAACAGAGCATTACCAATAACTGCTAATTCCAAAACCAGTACAAAGATTAAAACATAAAAAACCCTAGGCTAAACCTAGGGTTTTTTATGTTTTAATTAAAAAGGAATTAACGCAACTTTTGCAGTAGTGCTACAGCATAAGCAGAAACACCCTCTTCTCTACCAACAAAACTTAATTTCTCTGTGGTGGTGGCTTTAATAGACAGTTGCCCAACAGACACATTCATTACGTCTGCTAAAACTTTTTTCATTTCGGGAACATACGGGTTAACTTTGGGCTTTTGGAGTGCTATGGTAGCGTCTATATTACCCAACTCAAACCCATGTTCTCTAACAATAGCCATCACATCTTTAAGTAGTATCTTACTGTCTATACCTTTGTATTTAGCATCAGTGTCGGGAAAATGAAAACCAATATCTCGTAAATCTGCTGCACCTAAAATAGCGTCACAAATAGTATGTATCAATACATCTGCGTCAGAATGGCCTACCGCACCTTTTACATGGGGCACTAAAATACCTCCAAGCCAAAAATCTTCTCCTGCAGCTAATTGATGTACATCAAAGCCAAAACCTATTCTAATATTCATGATTTATTCTTTATCGGTAGCATAAAGTGCAGCCATGTCAAACAACATGGTAAAGCGAAGTGTATTTGCTAATGGACTTCTTTGGCCTTGTTGGGCAGGAAGTAAAAATGCCATATCTAAAGAGAACACATTCATTCGTAAACCAACTCCAACCGTAAAGTACTTTCTGTTNCCTTTNGTAGCGTGCTCATGAAAATACCCGCCTCTAAAAGCAAATTGTTTTAAATACCAGTATTCCATACCAACCGAATACATCAGTTCGTTAAGTTCTTCTTGCATTCCGCCAGGAGCATCGTTAAAAGATTGAAATACACCTTGTACCGTACCCACATTTGGATCTTGACCAGCTGCAATAACTTGGTTTCCATTTTCATCTAAGATAGGGTCATTGTCTTCATCTACTGCATATTCTGGTGGAGTTGGCACAAGTAATTTATTTATATCTACGGCAAAAGAAACGGAGTTGTACTTGTCCAGTTCCATATTAAAACTGGCACCTAACCGGCCATTGGTTGGTAAAAAAAATTCTTCACCAGCATCTGTGTACGAAATTTTATTACCCAGGTTAGAAATATTGATACCGGCTGCCCAGTAAGCATCTTTATCCTCTACCTGAAAATTATCACTCTGATAGTAAGAAGATAAATCCACTGCAAATGATGTACCTGGCTTTGTAACGCCTCCTCCAGGCGTACTAATACCACCCGTTAAATTTGAGTAGATATAGCGCATTGCCAAACCAGAAGAAAAATTCTCTGAGAGNTTCATCGCATAAGCGCCGTCAATGGCGAATTCGTTNGGCGTAAATTTNCCCATTGNTTCTCCTGTATTANCGGTAAATTGAATTTCACCCAGAGAAAAATAACGCAAACTCGCTGCAAGGGTACTTCTTTTATTGATGCGTTTAAAACCGGATAAATAGCTTAAACTAATTTCTGGAACCAAATCTTGCANCCAGGGTGTGTACGATATTGAAAAACCATTCGCCTCTTCTAAAAAAGCTAATTTTGAGGCATTCCAGTGTATGGAATTCTGGTCTGGAGNAGTNGCAGCACCTACATCTCCCNTNGCNCCTGCTCTGGAGTCTGGAGCAATTAACAAAAANGGAACCGAAGTAGATATCGTATTTAANTTATCTAAATAATCNTTTCCACCAAAANCATNTTGCGCNGATGATTGNGTCGAAAATAAAACAGAAGCAAAAGCTATAATCGTAATTTTTTTCATGAGGTAAATTTTTAACGAAACAAATTTAAGAATTTATTAACGCGAATTTTATTTAATTAGTACCATTTGTGTACTAATTGTATTTTCTTTTTTACTAACAGGATTGTAGGCGGTCAATTTACAAAAATAAACACCAGAGATAACTGGACTTCCGCTAGTAGATTCTCCATTCCAAACAAACTCAGTATTAGANAATGAAGTACTTAAAAGGGTGTTTTGCATNGACTTCACCAATCGGCCATTAATATCAAAAATGTCAAGTTGTACCTCCAAATCTTGGGCATCTTGGTTGTGTTCAAAATGAATTCNNGTNAAATCGCTGAANGGGTTCGGGTANTTCATTAGATTGCTAACGATTAAATCCGCATCAGAAACTACTAAAAATTCGGTAAAGTCCTCGGAAGAATTGTTGTGAACATCCCATACCTTAATAGATAAGGTATGAACACCCTCGGATAAATCAGTAAAAGGATAGGACACTGTACCCGACTGGTAAGAATCTAGATTAGATTCGTAGTATTGGTTCAAAACAATGGAATTCTGACTGTCCTGATCAATAATAGCAATAATGTCGTGACCGATTCCGTTGCCGGTAGTATTGATACCCGAATCATCGGTAACCTGAGCGTACAGGCTCGGATTAGAGTTTGTAATTCCTCCAGACCTAAAGCTATTGCTNTTCATAAACAACTGAATTTCAGGNCCAAAATCATCAGACGCTGCATTTTCATCGAAACCACCAATCAATANACCTGCATCAGCACCAATTGCGTCGTATATACTGTCTTGTGCATAAAAGGAAATTTTACCNTGTCCGTAAGCATATGAGATGTCTTTGGGCACAACAAATTCAAACTCAAACAAACCGCTATCTATAGATGCATTTCCNGCATAAAGAACGTTTTGCTGCAGNTCAAAGTAAAAAGGGTCTAAGAATTCGTAGTCGTTATTAAGAGTTTGAAGTCGAGAAGGCTTGTCGAAAACTTTTGAGTTAACAGTCCCATTAAACGATGTATTTACAGAATCGTCTTGATTTACAACTGCACCTCTGACAATAACGCGAGAAAGCGCTTTTACCGAATCAATAGGCTCGAAAGTTTCGGCATCTAAAATTTCTAAAACACTAATTTTAGTTTCAGGGATCGGGAATTTTAAAGATGGGTCGCCTAAAAGTGTAAACTTCATTTTGTTGGTAGAAGAAATTCCAGATGAATTAAGATCGTTCTTCATTGCTCTCATGATAGCGCCAAAACTGAGTGTTTCTCCAGCACTTTCTGGGATTGCATATTTGTAAAACGTCTCGGATAAATTCTCAGCATCACTCTCTGTGATGGTTCTGGTGGTGGTAAATAAGGCAATCCCAGCTCCGTTAGGATTTAAGAGTATTTGTTCTCCAGCGGAAACTCTCTTGGCATCATCGTATCTAGAAAACTCACATGTAGCTGTTATAAAAACAGCTAAATTATCTAAATTCGTCCAATTATTAATATCAATTAACTCCAAAACACGTTCTTCTGCCCAGCCCACTTCTCCACCATGACCGTAATAATGCATCATAAGAGTTCCTTTATTTACCTGATCAATAATTGCTTGCCGCGCATCAGGA
>NYWQ01000064.1 GCA_002685115.1 Flavobacteriales bacterium
TATGACGCTCCTGGCGCTCAACAAATTCCCTCTGCAGTGCATGATGTAAGATGGATTACGAATGATGGCAGACCCAATTCAGGCTTTTTACAATTTTACAATAACGATGGTGGTGGTAACGTATCTTCTATAGATGCTATAAATACTCCGTTAAATGGATTCAATTATGATTTAATACCTGGTCAAGCATTCGGTCCTTCATACTATACTTGGCGTCATACTTGCGAAGACTATGCTAGTGGTCAATCCTCTCAGAATAGAATGAGCAACGGTAATGTTTTTGTTAACATGTCTGCTGGTCAGGGTGGTGCTGGTTACATGTATGAAGCTGATTCATTAGACAATGTAATTTGGCAATTTAATGCTGAAGGAACCCCAAAAGCTTTTAGATACGAATGTAAATACCCGGGCATTATTGCGCTTTTAGATAATCCATGTGCAATAAACGAAACGAGTATTGAAGAGCAAACTCAACTCAACCTAGTTATTTCTCCTAATCCTTCGGCTGGCATATTTACAATTTCAGGAATTCAAACTACTAATTTTACAGTAACGGTTGTTAATCCATACGGACAGTTAATTAAAAAACTAAATTCAGCTCGAATAGATCTTACTGATTGTGAGGATGGAATTTATTTTATAGCTATTGAAGATGGTAAAGGTGGTTCCTCTTTGAAAGTAGTATCGCTAAGAAAATAATTATGAACCTTAAATTAATAGGTTTTCTTTTATCGTTATTATTTTCAATGCAAGCCTTTGCTCAAGAATCTTTCTATAAAGGCGATGAAATCAGAGAAGTTAAACTCAGGTTTTACCAAGCCAATTGGGATGAGGTGCTGGATAGTCTCTACATAAAGGGGCAAAAAGAACGAATTTTAGCCGATGTCTTTATCGATGGCATCAAGTACGATAGCGTTGGAGTTCGTTACAAAGGATACAGCTCGGCAAGTATCACTCGTGTTAAAAACCCGTTTAACATAAAATTAAATTATCGAATTAAGGGGCAAAAGCATTTAGGCATCGATAAGATAAAGTTGAGTAATGTTATTCAAGATCCCTCTTTTGTTCGCGAATTTTTATCTTATGAAATTGCTCGAAAATACATGCCTGCTTCCGAAGCTAATTTTGCTAATCTTTACATAAACGATACACTCATTGGGCTTTATACGAATGTAGAAGCTGTAAATAATGAGTTTTTAAATAAGCATTTTACATCCTCTTCGAACGTTTTAGTGAAAGGAAATCCTGAAGAAGTTGACCTGTATGGTGAAAATTCAAATTTGAGTAACACACCTGGTATGGACAGTTCTAGTTACTTCTCGCTTTACACTATGGAATCTGTTTATGGTTGGGGCGATTTTTATGGTATGATTGATACCTTAAATAATTTTAAACATGCAATTAGCGATGTGTTGAATGTAGACAGAGTTTTATGGATGCATGCGCTAAATTATACACTTGTTAACTTTGATAGTTATATTGGCTATGCTCAAAACTATTATATGTATCAAGATGATCATGGGAGGTTTAATCCAATACTTTGGGATTTAAACATGTCATTTGGTAGTTTTCGTTTAGCCGATGCCTCTTCCTATTATGATGGCTTTACCATTTCTCAAGCAAAGACAATTGACCCGTTAAGTCATTATTTTGATTATTCTGTTTACCCTCGTCCCTTACTAAGAAACCTATTTGAATACAGTCGTTACAGAAAAATATATTTAGCACACATACGTACAATTATCGAAGAGAATTTTCTTGATGCCGATTTTGTAACGAGAGGTGAAGCTCTTGCTGAATTCATAGAAAATAGTGTTTTGGCAGATACCAACAAGTTTTATTCTAACGCTGATTTTCAAAATAATTTTTATACTACAGTAACAGATCTAGTTGAATACCCTGGACTTGTTGATCTTATGGAAGNTCGTACTGCTTATTTGTCTTCTTACTATGGGTACCAAGGAGCTCCATCTATAAATTCAATTTCTTACAATCCGCAAGTACCTGCAACTGGAGACACGCTTACCATTACAAGTAAAATAAATAACGCTTCAGATGTGCTCTTGTCTTTTAGATATGGAGACAAGTCCTTATTCGAAACTGTATCAATGAACGACTCTGGNCTTAATGGAGATGAATTCCCTTTAGATNGNATGTATACTGCACAGGTTGTTTATCATGGANCNGATTTGGCTTATTATATTTTTGCNGAAAATGATTCTTCCGGCGTATTTTCTCCNCAAAGAGCAGCTTACGAATTNTATACAATAGCAGGGACTTTCTCTGAAGGTGATTTGGTTATTAATGAGNTAATGGCTTCTAANAAAACAAGCCAATCAGATGATGAAAATGAGTTTGANGATTGGATTGAATTGTACAATACATCGGAATCACCNATTGCCCTTTTAGGNTTGTTTTTAAGTGACGACCTTTCAGATCTTAACAAATGGGCCTTGCCTGATATGTTTATTCAGCCAGACGATTATTTAATCATTTGGGCAGATTCAGAAACGAGTCAATCGGGTGTTCACTCAAATTTTAAATTAAACGCTATAGGAGAACAACTATTTCTATCTGATGCTGGTTCAACGATTCTAGATTATTTAACTTTCCCCCAACAATTGGATGATGTTTCTTATGCTAGACAACCCAATGGAACTGGTTCTTTCACTTTTTCATCTGCTACTTTTAATACCTCAAATGACAGTGCTACAATAATACCTAAAACGGCCAATTTAGTGTTGGATGTGCACCCAAACCCCGTTAATGAAACTCTATTTATTANGATTGAATCTCAAGCGAAATCAATGCTAAGTTTCTACGATGCANTAGGGCGATTGCTTTATTCAGAATTGTTTACTGCTGGTATAATCCAAACTACTATTTCAACTAAAGGACTTAAACCTGGAGTGTATTTTAGTGTATTAATATCAAACGATTCTCTGACCACTAAAAAAGTTATTAAATTTTAAATATATTCTATGAAATTTCTCAATTTACTTTTCTTTATTGTTGCTTCCTCACCCTTAATGGGTCAACAATTTACTCATTATACTGAGTCTGATGGCTTGGTGAATAATTTTGTTAACTGCCTATCTATTGATGACAATCAGTCTGTTTGGTTTGGAACCAATAGAGGTTTAGCCATGTTTAATGGTGAGGTTTGGATGTCAGACACCACTCATTTAATTAACAATTATGTGACTTCAATATATGCGGCAAGTTCTGGTGATATTTGGGTTGGAACAGATGATGGTATTAGTGTTCTGTCTGGATCTACATGGTCATCTTTTACAGAAAATGCTGGCTTAGGAGACAATCGAATTAGTTCTATTAATGAAGATGTAAATGGTCATATTTGGGTTGGAGAAAGAGCAGGTGTATCCGTTTATAATGGTACTTCTTGGACTTCCTACGGAACGTCAGATGGTTTGCCATTTGGAGGAATTAAGTANGTAACATTTGACTCTAATAATGATGCTTGGCTTGCGAGCAGCCTNAAAGGTTTAATTCATNTTAACGGTGTNGANTTNANTATTTACGATACNTCNTCTGGTTTGATAAGTAAAAATATANCNTCTATTGCCATCGATGAAAANGATACAAAGTGGGTGGGAACCTCNAAAGGNATCTCTGTATTAGATCAAAATAATGAAGTGTTAGCTCAACATACTATTTTACTTACTTTACCTGAACCAGATACTTTAAATCCTGTAGTTGATGTTAAATTAGATTCTCAAGGCAATGTTTGGGCTGGTATATATGTTGATTATTTGGTTTCTGTTGGTGGAGTTGTTGCTTGGGATGGTTCTCTATGGACAGAATTTACAGATGAAGATGCTCTTGTAGGCCCTGGAGTAAGAGCTCTTGCTGTAGACGTAGATGATAATATTTGGGTGGCCACGAGTACTGGAGTTACCAAAATGACTAATCCAACTTTAACTGTAAGTACGCTAGAGACAAATTTAGAAAGTGTGCTTTATCCTAACCCATCGTATAACTCAATAAATTTAGAATTAGCAGCGAGTTGTTCGCTAGGTATTTTCAATTCTTTAGGTCAATTGGTTCTCGATCTTGATCTCGAGAAAGGAAACAATACTATTGATGTTTCTTCTTTAGTTGAAGGTATTTACTTTGTGAGTATTGAAAACCTATATTCACAGAAACTGATCATACAGCATTGATTTTAAAATTTTTGCTAATGTGAAAATATTCGCTGCCCTTTTTACTGTATTTATGGAGTCTTTTTACCGTCTACAAAATCTTTTAGGTAATAGGGTTCAAAGTAGGCAACATCTTCAAATTCTTTGTTTTGGTATTTCAGTTCAACTAACTTAGCTACAGCTTTTGATGAAGGGTATATTTCTGGATAAAAAAACTGATGTTCACCTTGGTATAAATTAGATGATTTTTCGGCCCCGTCACCTATAAAATGGCAAGCAGAAGTTCTCAGAAACTGATCAAATGATGTGGGTTCAAGAATGAGTGCTTTTGTTTCTTCAAGTTTGGTAAAACGAGTGTTAAAAATTGCTGTATAAACTTCCATTCTTCGGGCATCTATCATCGGAATAAGAATGTCATTATCATTAACGGAATGTTCTGAAAGAAACGTTCTGGTAAGTACCTCAAGTGTTTCTACGCTAATTAATGGTATATCTAGACCGAAGCACAATCCTTTTGCTGAAGATACGCCTATACGAAGTCCTGTATAAGAGCCAGGACCTTTGCTAACAGCAACAGCATCAAGTTCACTTAGCTTCTTTCCTGTGTTCGTAAAGAGTTCTTCTATAAATACATGCAGTTTTTCAGAATGAGAAAAACTACCCTTGTTGTGATCTATAGATTCTAAAATTATTCCATTATCACATAAAGCTAAAGAGCAGTTTTTGGTTGCTGTATCTAAGATGAGAATAATAGCCATTTTTTATTGTTTCTTTTGTTTGCAATTTAAGACTATTTAAAAAGCGGAGTTTGCATTCGTTTAAATTTATTTAGTCCAACTTGCATTTTTCATTATCAAGTATTCAATGCTCTTTATTCGCTCTTTTAGTTCATCGGATATTCCACCTTTGTGTTTTATTTCAATGGTACTTTTATTGCTGTAAATTGATAGACTCGTCAATGGGAGGTCTTGAGCTCTCATATTATATTCTCCAGAAGTTTTTAGTTCCTTGGTTTGAAGTAATTTAGTTAGTTTATCAAAATCAGAACTATCCATATACCACTCATAAGTTCCTTGCGATTCTACAAAGCGAATCCCATTGTATTTTACAGAACGATCTTCGAACAAACGAATTTGATAAATTGGACATGTCCCAAAGCATGCCCCTTTTTTTAAGGTTATTTTTAGCGTAGCATTTGCTGTTAATTTATTGTTTTCTTTTACACTGCTACAAGAAAAAAGTAGTGTAATTAGCATGATCATAATTTTTTTCATTGCAAAACGATTTATTATCTTTCCTTTTTACAAATATAACACATGAGAGTACATTTTATTGCAATTGGAGGTGCGGCTATGCATAATTTAGCGCTTGCGCTAATGGAAAAGGGGTATCGTATCTCTGGATCTGACGATGCTATTTTTAATCCCTCAAAATCGAGGTTAGAAAATGCAGGCATTTGTCCCGATACAATGGGCTGGTTTCCAGGTAAAATTACAACAGATCTTGATGCTGTTATCATAGGGATGCATGCTCGAGCCGATAATCCTGAATTACTTAAAGCACAACAACTAAATTTACCTCTTTTCTCTTACCCAGAGTATTTATACGAACAATCTAAAGATAAAATCAGAATAGTTATTGGCGGAAGTCATGGTAAAACTACTATAACCTCTATGATTTTACATGTACTACAAAATGTTGGTATTTAATTTGGATTTATGGTCGGTGCTCAACTTAAAGGTTTTAAAACCATGGTTAGGCTTTCTGATGCTCCAATAA
>NYWQ01000065.1 GCA_002685115.1 Flavobacteriales bacterium
ATTGCATGCAAATATACAAAATAAACCTGCTTTACCACCATTACGACTCTAGGTTTTAAAAGCAAATTTAAAACCTGTGAACTCGTAATTTATTTCCAATAAAATCAATATAAAAATTTAAAATCTTCAATAAAAGCTCTTGTTAGATTTGGCATATTCTATAAGCATGTCACATGCTCTAAAACGTTCACCGAAAATATTTCTATGCGCGTCTAATTCCTTTAAGATGTTTGCTGCACCAACCTGATCAATGTAGCGAAACGGGCCGCCAGTAAATGGGCGGAAGCCTATACCAAAAATAGCCCCTAAATCTCCATCTTCAACAGATTCAATGATACCCTCCTGCAAACACAAAACGGCTTCGTTTAACAAAAGTAAGCTTAAGCGTAATTGAACCTCAACTGCATTAAATTTTTTTGGCCTTGGATTGCCAAAAAACTGACCAACAGCAGGATTAAATTTACCTCGTCTTTTTTTACCCTTTGAATCGTAAGCCAAGAATCCTCTTTTATTTTTACGACCTTTGTAACCAGCATCGTTCATTAACAAGAGCCCCTTACTCATTAAAGCACCATCACGCTTCTTAAACATTTCTGCAAGATCTCCAGTCATTACATGTGCACCAACATCAATACCAACCTCATCCAACAAAGCAAAAGGTCCAACAGGAAATCCATATTGTTTCATTACGCTGTCAATCTCTAGAATACCTGCGCCCTCTTCAAGCAACAACATCGCTTCGTTTAAATAGGGAGCTAAAATTCTGTTCACATAAAAACCTGGGCCATTATTGACTACAATAGTTGTCTTCCCTTGCTTTAATCCTAAATTGTAGCATGTAGCAATTGTACTGGCGGAGGTTTTAGGAGTTTTAACAATTTCTAACAAGGGCATTTTAGAAACTGGTGAAAAATAATGTAAGCCAATTACATTTTCGGGATGCTTTGCAAATTTCCCAATTTCTTCAATAGACAATGCAGAGGTATTTGTAGCAAAAATAAAATCATTTTTTGTATACTTCTCAACCTCTGCGAGTATCTTCTGCTTCATACCCATATCTTCAAATACCGCCTCAACTAGTACATCAACNTTATTAAAATAGTTATAGTCTAACTGNCCTTTAACAGATGCAATCGCATTTTTAGCTTCAATTTTAGATAGAGATTTTCGTTTGACTTTTTTTGACAACGATGCCCAAAGTAATTTCTTTGCGGATTGTATGGTTTTAGGATTAATGTCTTTTAAAACGATATCTATTCCTTTACCTAGAGTTACTTCGGCAATACCACAACCCATAAAACCAGCCCCTAACAACGCTAAAGTAGTTAACTCATTTGCATGTTCCTCCCAAGGGTTTTTCTTTTTACTGGTCATTGCAAAAAATAAATTCCTTAGTTCTTTAGAGACAGAACCAATCATGAGCTCTTCGAACTTTAAAACTTCTTTACGGTAACCGGCAGCTGCCCCATACTTTAAACCTGCTTCAATACAATTAATAATTTCCATNGGCGCAGGATAATTACCCATAGTTTGTCTGAGCACTTTTTTGCGAGCTTCTTTATAAACAAGAGACCTACCCACAGNNGTATGATCCAGAAATTTAGTAAATAAGGACGTTTTACGTCGCCGATTTAATGGTTTACTTACTAAACTTAAAGCTAATTTTTCGGCTGCTTTCATTAATTTAGAATGGGGAACCAATTCATCCACTAAACCTATTTTTTTTGCCCGTCTTGCAAACACATTTTTCCCAGTAAGCATCATATCTAAACTTGCTTGCAAGCCAATCAAACGAGGCAAACGCTGCGTACCCCCACCACCAGGCAACAAACCTAATTTTACCTCGGGTAAAGCTAATTTGGTGCTTTTATGATCTGAAGCTATACGAGCAGCACAGGCCAAAGGCAACTCAACACCCAAGCCATAAGCTGTTCCATGAATAGCAGCCACAAAAGGTTTTGTTGAATTTTCGAGCTTAGCTAACAATNGGTGTCCTTTGATAGAAATGGGNTGAAAATCGCCTACCTTATCTGCTTTAAATGANTGAATATCNGCTCCNGCAATAAAATCTTTTTTTGCAGAAATAAAAACTGCAGCTTTNACTGANTCATCAGCAATCACCTCNTCTATAACTTGTTCAAACACGTCTATTAAAGTAGGTGAAACAATGTTTACTTTAGAGCCTTGTTGATCCAAACAAAGGAAAGCAACTCCATTACTGATTTCTTTTTTTAAATATTGATCTGTCATTTTATGTATTGTATTTTTTTATAATCATAGCATGTCCGTGAGCTCCTGCGGCACATGCAGCTATTAAGGCGTAGGTTCCCCCCTCCTTTATTAATCTATTGGAGGCAGTAGTAAGTAAACGAGAGCCTGTGGCTCCAAAAGGATGACCAATAGAGAGCGAGCCTCCCCATTTATTTAATTTAGATGGGTCTAACTCACCAACGGCTTTAGTTCTTCCCAGCTTATTTTTCGCAAATTCATCGGAAGCCAAACACTTTACATTAGCGAGAACTTGACCTGCAAATGCCTCGTGTAATTCAATAACGTCCATTTGATCTAATGTTAAATTTGCTTTTTCTAATACCTTATCTATTGCATAAGCTGGCCCTAACAACAATTCATCTTCTAAATCTTGCCCTGTAAAAGTGTATGCTATAATAGACGATTTTGGTTTTAGAGACAATTCGATTGCCTTAGCTTCACTCATAATGAGAGACGCAGCGCCACCATCGGTTAAAAAAGAAGAGTTTGCAGCAGTTAAGGTTCCATACTTCTTATCGAAAGCAGGTCTTAGCTTTGCTAATTTCGCTCTTTTAGCTGATGGTCTAATTCCATTGTCTGATGTAATAGCCTTAAATTTTGGGATTAATGCGACCTCACACATCTCGTCTTTTAAATACCCCGCCTCTTGGGCTTTTCCTGCAAGTTGATGCGAACGGTACGCAAAATCGTCCTGTTCTTCTCTACTCACATTATATCGAGCCGCCATAATATCACAATCTTGACCCATGGTTCTGCCCGTCGTGTATTCTGCAACAGCTGGTCTTACCGGGATAAAGTCTGAAAAACGAAGCGAAAAAATAAACTTTAAAGTACCACCTAAACCTCTCAGCTTTTGTGCTCCAAATAACTTGTTACGCATCTTTTTTGGAAAGCCTATTGGAGTATCTGAGGTGTTTTCTACACCACCCGCAATAATCACATCCGCATTTCCAACTAAAATTTCGTTAATGCCATTGCAAATAGCTCTGTTTGCAGAAATACAGGCTTGAGTAACTGTTTGGCAATGTGTTGTGTTTGGAATACCTGCACTCAAAGCAGCTTCTCTGGCTACGTTAGAGGTTTGAACGTTGGAAATAACAGTACCCATAATAACCTGGTCTACCTCTTTCGGATTTAAGTCCGTTTTTTGCAACAAACCCTTTATGGCAAAATGCCCGAGATCATAAGACATCAGGTTTAAGTAATCGGTACCCGACTTTAAAAATGGAGTTCTACAACCCTCAATAAATACAATGTTTTTTTTATTCATCTTAAATAATTCTTTGTTTTTATTTTTTTATCTAACCCTGCATTGTATTTTAGCGTTATGGATGATTTTGAAATTTATGCCGAACAAATTATTGTTCATAAAATACGATCTGCTTGGTTCGAGATGTCTCGAATGTTTAATCAAGTTGCCAGTGCTCATAACATAACGCTTTCAGTTGGTTTTACGCTCATTTCCATTTTTGAGGAAGTCGGTACGCCTGTAACTAAAATTGCACCTCGAATGGGCATGGAACCCAACAGTCTTTCTAGGATTTTGAAATCTATGGAAAAAGAGGGTTTAGTTGAGCGTATTTCTGACAAAAAAGACAAGCGTAAAGTTTTAGTTAAACTTACTGAAAAAGGACAAGAAAAACGTAAAGTATCGCTTGTATCTGTTTTTAGATTAAACAATGCTATGTTAGATGATTTAGATCCTATTAAAGTAAAACATTTTTACGAGGTCATTAATTCTGTTCCAAAATCAACATCTAAAACATTGGATAAAATGTTACAAGAAATAAAAGACGCTAACTAAAGGTATCACCTCTTTCTTCTATCAAATAATCGGCTATACTTCGTCTCTTCTCTTTCGCATTAATCGTATAATCAGGAATTAAATTCCGAACACATTTTTTCATCATCGAATTCTCCAGACCTTTCGAATACGCATTTATGACCTCATGGGCAGATACACGTATTTTAGCAAAGGCATCGTAGGCCTGTACTTGTGATATATTTACATAAATAGCAACTTCAGGGTTTTTATTTAATCGAGCTTTCTCTACTCTCAATAACGTAGATTCTAGAACAAATATTTCGGTTAAAATATCAGAAAGATTCATTACAATTTCTTGTTGTTCAATAAGGTTTTTTTTCAGCTTTCTTCCAACAGCTCCAGTTAGCAACAAGAAAACAGTTTTTAAATTTGCAACTCGTTTATGTAAAACAGAACTGTGAGGAGTAAGGATAGATTTAAATGCTAAAAGTGGGGCCTTTTTCATTGCAGCCAAAACCTCTATTTCCTTTGTTTGAAAAGTTCTTTTCATCAATTCTCCTACAATGAGTAATCGATTAACCTCATTAGTCCCTTCGTATATTTTTGTAATTCGAGAATCTCTATAACCACGCTCTACCCCTGTTTCCATAGCATAACCCATACCTCCATGAATCTGAATGGCTTCATCGGTAACGTAACAAAGAACATCAGAACCATAAACTTTGGCTATAGAGCATTCAATTGCGTATTCTCTAATAGCGTTAACTTTTGCTTCATTCTGCGAAAAGCCTAAATCCTTTAGATTTTGATATTTTTCATCTATTAAATAACCAATACGATAGGTAGCAGATTCGTTTGCAAAAGTTTTAACAGCCATGTCCGCAAGTTTATGCTTTATAGCTCCAAAATCGGAAATTGGCTTCTTAAATTGTATGCGTTCTTTGGCATAAGCAACAGAGGTTTCAATAGCTACCTTTGAGCCGCCTACGGCACTAGCTCCAATTTTCAATCTTCCTGAGTTTAAAATATTTAAGGCAATCTTAAAACCAGCTTGTCGCTCACCTAGTAGATTTTCCTTTGGAACTTTACAGTCGTTAAAAAATACTTGAATCGTTGAGGAGCCTTTAATTCCCATTTTCTTTTCTTCTTCTCCTAGGGTAATTCCTCCAAAATCTTTTTCTACAATAAAAGCCGATAAGTTCTTATCAGCATCAATTTTGGCAAATACTATAAATATTTCTGCAAAGCCACCATTGGTAATCCACATTTTTTGACCATTGATCAGGTAATGAGTACCCTCGGTATTTAGTATGGCTTTTGTTTTACCAGAATTTGCATCCGAACCGGCATCGGGTTCTGTTAAACAATAAGAAGCTATAAATTTACCGTTAGCTAATCCAGGAAGGTATTTTTCTTTTTGAGCTTCTGTACCGTAATATACTATTGGCAGAGTACCTATAGAAGTGTGTGCCCCTATTGCTGTTGCATAAGCATGTCCATGCGCAGTAGTTTCTCCAAATATAAGTGTGGTCACCATATCCAGATCCATGCCGCCCATCTCCTCAGCTATATTTACACCTAACATCCCTAATGCTGCAGATTTCTTTAATAAAGATGGCATTAAAGACTTGTCTATCATAGAATCTATCTCCTCTAAGTTGGGCTTTACTTCCTTCTGAATAAAATCGATGATCATTTCTTTTATCATCAATTGTTCTTCGTTAAAATCCTCTGGAACAAATACAGCCGAAGCTGCGGTTTTATGGTAAATAAAAGACCCTCCTTTCATAATAATGCATTTTAGTTGTAGTGCCTTACAAGTATACAAAAAAATAATCAATGCGTGCATTGATTATTTTTTTTATTTTTAAAATAAAGGTATCTAGAATAGTTTTAGCTTAAAATTATGCAAAAAAAAACCTGCATTAAGCAAGTTTTTTTTTAAAGTATTCATAGGATATAAAATGTTATTTCACATCAACCAATTCAACATCGAACTCTAAAGTAGCTTTTGCAGGAATAACAGGAGGATGACCTCTTTCTCCGTAAGCTAAATGGAACGGAATTATAAAAGTAGCTTTGCCACCAACTTTAAGGAGCGCAATACCTTCATCCCAACCTTTAATAACCATACCAGCACCAAGTTTAAAGTCTATGGGTTCACCACGTTCAACAGAAGAGTCGAATACGGTACCATCCATTAAACGACCGGTATAATGAACCGAAACTGTTTTACCAACAATGGCATCCA
>NYWQ01000014.1 GCA_002685115.1 Flavobacteriales bacterium
TGGTAAAGATACAGAAGTTCAAAAGTTGGTAATTTCCCACTAAAAATCTTGTATTTTAGTACAAAGGAGCCTTTTGGCTCCTTTTTTTGTGAATTTAAATTCGATTATTTTGGCAAAAAGCACACATTTACTGTATTAAAATATAGGATGTAATTACTTGGTTTAATCAACTCATCCCAATACTGAAATGCGAGCAAAAATTCTTGGCATAAAAATTGAAATATATTTAGTTATATAATTAGATGTTTTTATGAAAGATTATTTAAATTTACTTGCATTTTTTACTATTGGAACCTCAGTAGCTATTTCACAAAATTTTATTATTAATTCTCCTGATATTTATTATGAGCCACATGAGGAATATTATGAAATGGAATTAGATTTTGACATTACAAATAATACAAATTTAAATGCTGAGGTAATCGTAACGAGATCACCAGCATTTAGTGAATTTACATCTGAGGATAATCCAAATTATACTAATTATTTTTGTTGGGGTGAATATTGTTACGGTCCTTCAACTGATGTTTCACCCAACTCACTATTCATGTCATCTGGTGAAGTAAATAGCTCTTTTTCAGCTTACCTTGTAATGCCTGAATATGAATTTAGCTTCACAGTTAACTACTGTTTTTCTGTAGTTACTGATTCGTCTATTAAAACCTGTGTAGATGTAATTTACACCTCAATCCCTCCATCTATTGGTCTAGAAGAAACACAAAGCCATTTTAGTGTGTATCCAAATCCTGCTAATGATGTTTTATACGTAAACAGTTATTCTTCAGTAGCAGTAGATTTTGTTTTATTTGATGTTTTAGGTAATGAAGTGTACAATGATGTTTTATCATCTTTAAAATCTATTCAATTAAATGAGTTTAGTTCGGGTGTTTATTTTTATTCTTTTGTGGTGAATGGTAAAAATACAGACATTCAAAAGCTCATTATAGCCCACTAGAAAAACAGATCAAATATTAAAGGAGCCTTTTGGCTCCTTTTTTTGTGGTTTAAATATTCTATTTCCTGTACAATCCGTACTTTTGAATTTTAGCGAAAAACAGAATCATTATGAAGGTATCATACAGTTGGATCAAAGACTACTTAAACGTCAAGCTAAACGCTACAGATTGTGCAAAGGTTTTAACCGATACAGGTCTTGAGGTTGAAGGTATTCATGAGATTGAAAGTATCAAAGGAGGTCTTAAAGGCATGGTAGTCGGTGAGGTGCTTTCCTGTGATCAGCATCCTAATGCCGATAGGTTAAAGGTTACGAAAGTTGATGTAGGAGTAGAAACGCTTCAGATTGTCTGTGGTGCTCCTAATGTAGCTAAAGGCCAAAAGGTGATTGTTGCAACAGTAGGAACTGTATTGTATGATGCTAAAGGAGAACCTTTTAAGATTAAAAAAGGAAAAATAAGAGGCGAATTGTCTTTAGGTATGCTCTGTAGCTCCGATGAAATAGGTTTAGGAGGCGGGCATGATGGTATTATGGAGCTAGATGTTTTAGCTGAAAATGGTACACCTGCGAGTTCTTATTTTAAGTTAGATTCAGATACTGTTTTTGAAATAGGTTTAACACCAAACAGATCTGATGCTATGGGGCACATTGGAGTTGCTTTAGACCTTAGAGCTGGTTTACATTCTATAGGAACAGAGGTCGAATTACAGAAACCTTCTTTAGAGAAATTTAAAATAAACAACACCAATTTCCCTATTGAAGTAGAGGTTGAGGATAGTGAGCTTTGTCCACGTTATGCAGGGCTTACCCTATCAGGTATTACGGTAGCCGAATCTCCAAAATGGTTGCGAACCAGGTTAGAGGCTATTGGTTTAAACCCAGTTAATAATATAGTTGACATAACGAACTATGTGCTTCATGAAACAGGAAATCCTCTGCATGCTTTTGATACATCAAAAATTAAAGGCAATAAAATAAAGGTAAAAACCTTAGCAAAAGATGTAAAGTTTGTGACTCTTGATGAGCAAGAGCGAAAACTAGATTCAAGTGATTTAATGATTTGCAACAGTGAAGAGCCGATGTGTATCGCTGGAGTTTTTGGAGGTTTAGAGTCTGGTGTAACCTCTAAAACTACTTCTGTATTTATAGAATCAGCTTACTTTAATCCCGTAGCAATTCGTAAAACAGCCAAGCGTCATGCGCTCAATACAGATGCCTCGTTCCGTTTCGAAAGATCGGTAAACCCTAATACGGTTATTTGGGCGCTAAAACGTGCTGCCTTATTAATTCAAGAAATTGCAGGTGGTAAAGTGAGTTCTGCTCTTATTGATATTTACCCAAAGCCAATAGCGCATTTTAAGGTTGAGTTTACTTTTGACAAATGCAATCGTTTGATTGGTGAGGTAATCGATAAAAATACCATCAAACAAATTCTCGGTAATTTAGAAATTGATATTCTTAAAGAATCTGACAAAGGATTTAGTTTAGCCGTTCCTCCATACCGAGCTGATGTTACCAGAGAGGTAGACGTTATTGAAGAAATACTCCGTATTTATGGCTACAATACGGTTGGAATGACTGGACGAATTAATGCATCCTTGTCTATAAATCCAAAGCCAGACGCACACAAACTACAAGAGCGAATAGCCGATTTACTTAGCTCAAGTGGCTTTAATGAGGCGATGTGTAATTCACTTACAAAGGCTTCTTATACCAATGGTATTGAGTCTTTAAAAAAAGAAGCACAAATTTCTTTATTGAACCCATTAAGTCAGGATTTAAATGCACTTCGTCAAACCTTACTATTTGGTGGCTTGGAAAGTTTAGCCTATAATATCAATCGAAAAAAAGCAGATGTTCTTCTTTATGAATTTGGTAAAACGTACAATAAATTTGGCGAAAAACATCACGAAGAAAGGCATTTGGCTCTTTGGAGTACAGGTAAAAAACAAGTATCTAATTGGAATTCCTCTAAAGATAAAGTTGATGTTTTCTATCTAAAAGGAATTGTAGAAAAAATACTTAAACGCCTCGGTTTAAATGATGGAATCTCTTTAAGTCCTATTCAAAACGACTTTTATGCAGAAGGTTTAGTTTATAAAATAAGAAAGAAAAAAGTAGTAGAAATTGGAAATGTACGCTCTAGTATTTTAAAGCCTTTCGGAATAAAGCAAGACGTTTATTATGCTGATTTAAGTTGGGAGGCGATTTTAGAATTGTTAAAAGATCAAAAGATTACTTACAAAGAAGTTTCTAAATATCCTGAAGTTAAAAGGGATTTGGCTTTGCTACTAGACAATGAAGTGCTTTTTTCTGAGCTCGAAGCCATTTCTTTACGTACCGATAAAAATATTCTTAAAAAAGTAAGTTTATTTGATGTATATCAAGGCGCTAAGTTGCCCGAAGGTAAAAAGTCATATGCTTTAAGTTTCTTGTTTAGTGACGAGGAGAAAACACTTACTGATAAAGTGGTAGACAAGGCGATTTTAAAAATATTTAAATCATTAGAGCATCAACTTAAAGTTGAGCTCAGAGATGGTGAACTTTAGTATAGTTAAAAAAATAGTTTAATCTTTATTCGATAATGGAAGATCAAGGAATAAATTGTTCATTTTGTGGACGTACAAAGCAAGAAACAGACGTTTTAATTGCCGGTACAACGGGCCATATATGTGATGCTTGTATAAAGCAAGCTCATGAAATAATTTCTGAGGAAATGGAACACGCTTCCAAAAAAGAGCTCGAACAGGATTTAACACTCTTAAAACCCATTGAAATAAAAGACCACTTAGATACTTTTGTTATTGGGCAAGACCATGCTAAAAAAGTACTTGCAGTTGCGGTTTACAATCACTACAAAAGGTTGCTACAAGAAGAGACTAACAAGGAAGATGTAGAAATCGAGAAGTCTAATATTATGATGGTAGGTAAAACAGGTACTGGAAAAACACTGCTTGCCCGTTCCATCGCAAAAATGCTAAATGTACCCTTTACTATAGTAGATGCCACTGTACTCACCGAAGCTGGTTATGTAGGTGAAGATGTAGAAGGCGTTTTGTCTCGATTGCTGCAAGCTTGTGATTTCGATGTGACACTAGCCGAGCGCGGTATTGTATTTATTGATGAGATCGATAAAATAGCACGCAAGAGCGACAACCCCTCTATAACAAGAGATGTTTCTGGAGAAGGCGTTCAACAAGCCATGCTCAAGTTGCTTGAAGGTACTGTGGTAAATGTTCCTCCGCAAGGTGGGCGTAAGCATCCGGATCAGAAATACATTAAAGTGAATACAAAAAACATTTTATTTATATGTGGTGGCGCTTTCGATGGCATAGAACGTCACATCAGAAATAGAATGAATACCAATGCTCTAGGTTTTGGAAATGCTACAGAAGCTCAAGTAGATGAAACCAATTTATTGCAATACGTTTCACCTCAGGATGTGAAAAGTTTTGGGATCATACCAGAATTAATTGGTCGCCTACCTGTGGTTACTCATTTAAATCCGCTAGATACCGAAGCACTAAGAAATATACTTACAGAACCTAAAAACTCTTTAATAAAACAATACAGAAAGTTGTTTGAGATGGATGGTGTTGTTTTGAAGATAGAGGAAGACGTTTATGATTTTATTGTAGACAAAGCCCAGGAGTTTCAACTAGGCGCAAGAGGACTTCGGTCTATATGTGAGGCTATTATGGTTGATGCTATGTTTGATCTTCCCTCTTCAGATCAAAAAGAATTTATCATTACCAAAGCGTATGCTGAAGAAAAATTGTCAGTTAGAAAATTAAGACAATTAAAAGCAGTTAGTTAAAAGAGCTTTATGAAACACAAGGTTCTTATAAGTTTAGGCTCTAATAAGGGTGCTCGAATCACTAATTTAGAGAATGCGATTGCTCAAATAGAGGGAAAACTAGGTTCCATTTTAGCCATTTCTCCAGTTTACGAAACAGCTTCGTGGGGCTATACTGATGCANCGTATTTAAACAATGCCCTNTGTTTGCTTACCTCTATTGAACCGATTGCACTTCTTGAATNCTTATTNAAAATTGAATCTAATCTTGGAAGAANTCGCTCGTTAACNGCTGAGTACCAAGCAAGAGAAATAGACCTAGATATTATACTAGTTGAAGGTATTGTAATTGATCATGTAAAACTTCAAATCCCTCATCCAAGAATGAGTTTAAGGAAATTTGTATTAAAACCTATGGTTGATATTGCTCCAAATTGGGTGCATGAGTTATTGGATGTAACTTTGAATGACCTACTTTTACAATGCGAAGATCAATCTGAAATTAAATTATATGGAACCCTATCCTTATATAGTAGTTGAAGGAAATATAGGCTCTGGTAAAACAACACTTGTTCAAAAGTTATCTGCTTATTTGAATGCAAGAGCGTTTTATGAGGAATTTTCCGACAACCCGTTTTTGCCAAAATTTTATTCAGATCCAGAAAAACACGCATTCCCTTTAGAATTGTCTTTTTTGGCAGAACGCTATCATCAGCTTAAAAACGAACTAAACTCCAGAGATTTATTTCATAAATCAATTATTTCAGATTATTATTTGTCAAAATCTCTAATATTTGCAGAAATAAATTTGCCAGAAGATGAGTTCAATCTTTACAACAGTCTATTTTCAATAATTCACCAAAAACTACCTAAACCCAGTCTGTATATTTATTTATATTCTGATGTAGATCGTTTGCAGATTAACATAAAAGCTAGAGGCAGGGCTTACGAAATGAAGATAGAGGATTCGTATTTAGCACAAATCCAAGAGAGCTATCTTTTGTTTATAAACCAGCAGACAGACTTTCCTGTATTGTTACTAAATACTACAAAAATTGACTTTGTGAATTCTGTCAGTGATTTTGAATCCATTGTATCCTGTTTGAATAAAGAATACAGCAAAGGAGTGCATAGAATAATGTTGTAGGTAAGTGCATTTTTATTATATTTGCAGTTGTGCAATACAATAGTGTTATGCAATAATCTAATTAATTAACTTTATTTTAAATACAAAAACATGATTAACTTCAAGAACCTAGCCCTCACAACTTTGCTGATCACTTCCAGTGCTTTTGCTCAAAACTCAGGCATAAAAGGTTTACTAATTAACGACGCATCTATTGGTGTAAACGGCCTATCGTATCAATATCTTTCTGCTGGTAGTAACGTTGATTTTGGATATGGTTTAAAGTACTCTAAACAAATTAGTCCAGTAGTTGGTGTTAATCTAGGTTACAATATATCTACTTTATCAAATGATTTAGATACCATTGACTTTAACGCATTTACAGTTAACACTACAATCAATTTAACCAATGTATCTGTTGGTGCGGCAAGTAATGTTCTATTTTATTTATCTGCTGGTTTCAACGTAATGAATTATGAAGAAAGAGCTGTTACACCTAATATTGGTACAGGAGCAAAATATTCTTTAACTAATTCTTTAGATTTAGATTTTTTACTCAACCTTAATACATCATCTTTAACTCCAGAGACGATCAATTCATTTATGTCTACTAGTGTAGGTTTAAATTATAGATTTACGAAGAAGGAAGTTTCTACTGAGTGGAACAATCCTTTAGATGCTATGTATGGTGATATTGCAACTGTGAAAACTGAAATCGAAGGTCTTTCTATTGATTCTGACGGTGATGGTGTCTCAGATGCTTTTGATGTAGACAACAACACTCCACAAGGCGTTGCTGTAGACGGAAAAGGAAACGCTTTAGACGTTGATATGGATGGTATAGCTGATTACGCAGATGAAGATCCATTTACTGCTCGTGGTGTGCAGGTAGATGCCAAAGGTCGTGAACTAGATTCTGATAAAGATGGCGTAGCAAACTCTGTTGACATTGAGCCTAATACGGAATCTGGAGCAACTGTAAACTTCCAAGGAAAAGAAATTAAAGGAGCTAAAGGTGCTTTCATGCCAGCAGTTTATTTTGACTTTAATTCCTCTAAAGTATCTTATGCTAACTACGAAAGATTGGCAGCTGTAGCTTCACTTTTACAAGCCAACCCAAATTATAAATTAAAAGTTGTTGGTTATGCAGATGCTGTTGGTAATTCTGAAAACAACCACAAAATAGCTTTGCGAAGAGCAAACGCTGTGATCGATGCTTTAACTTCTATGTTTAATATCGATTCTTCTCGTTTGTCTGCCGATTCTAAAGGAGAAGAAGCTCCATTAGCTAACGAGTCTGTTAAGGTAACAGAAACAACTGCAGATGGCCAAGTAATTTCTAATAACTTAACTAGAATGAACCGTCGCGTAGAATTTGTGATCGAGTAGTTTAGTTTAAATTTATATAATAAAAGGCTTCCAAATGGAAGCCTTTTTTTTGGTTTAGTTTTTAAGTATTGCTTTTGTTTATTCAAGCATCGTTTTGTAAAGGTCCCAAAGAACTATACCGGCGCTTACAGCTACATTTAAAGAATGTTTGGTGCCCATTTGAGGTATTTCTATACATGCATTGCATTGGTCTATTACAGCTTGCTGTACGCCTTTAACCTCGTTGCCAAAAACAACGGCTATTTTTGTTGCTTTGGTTTGTTTAAATTTATTGAGCATTACGCTGTTCTTGGTTTGCTCAACCGCAATGCACTCGTACCCTTCATCTTTTAAATTTGTAATGCAATCGATTGTATTTTCAACATAAGTCCAGCTAACCGATTCGGTAGCTCCTAATGCAGTTTTATGAATGTCTTTATGCGGAGGTCTAGCAGTAATTCCGCAGAGGTATATTTTTTCTATAAGAAAAGCATCGGATGTTCGGAAAACAGATCCAATATTGTTTAGGCTCCTAACATTGTCAAGAACAACAAGGATAGGAAGTTTTTTCTTTTCCTTAAACTCATCAACACTCAACCTATTAAGCTCGCTATTTTTTAATTTTTTCATCTCCTTCTCGGGTAGAATTAATACCTTGGTACTTTGTTCAAAACAAATGCAAATTAACCAATATAATAGCAATAGCCTTGGCAAAAGCAGATAAAAAGAAGAAGGAAACTCCATTGATGACTCAATACAATGGAATTAAGGCTAAGTACCCAGATGCAATACTCTTGTTTCGTGTTGGAGATTTTTACGAAACCTTTGGCGAAGATGCAATTAAGGCTTCTAGGATTTTAGGAATTGTCTTAACCAATAGAGCAAACGGTAGCTCAAAAATTGAACTCGCAGGTTTTCCACATCACTCCTTAGATACCTATTTACCTAAATTAGTGCGTTCTGGATGCAGAGTTGCTATTTGCGATCAATTGGAAGACCCCAAACAAACCAAGAAAATTGTAAAAAGAGGCGTTACTGAATTGGTCACTCCTGGTGTTTCATACAACGATAAAACGTTAGAACTAGGCTCAAATAATTTTTTAGCCTCCATTCATATGGAGGAAGATAAAGCTGGGGTATCCTTTTTAGATGTGTCTACTGGAGAGTTTTTAGCTGCCGAAGGATCTTGGGATTATGTAAATAAACTGCTCCAAAGTTTTTCTCCCTCCGAGGTGATTTATCAAAAACAGCACAAAGCAGCTTTCTCAAAACGCTTCTCTGATGCTTACTTTACGTTTACATTAGAAGATTGGGTGTTTACTAAAACCTATACAGAAGATTTATTACTCAAACATTTCGGAACCAAATCGCTTAAAGGTTATGGTGTTGATCAACTCGATTTAGGGATTATTGCAGCCGGAGCTGCACTTCATTATTTAAATGAAACCCAACACAATAAGGTGAGTCATATTTCTACGATTAACCGAATTGAAGAAGAAAACTATGTTTGGATGGACAATTTTACCATCCGAAACTTAGAACTCACTCAATCTACTGGTATCAAAGGTGTATCTCTTTTAGATATATTAGATCACACAACATCTCCGATGGGGGCACGTATGCTAAGAAGGTGGATTGTACTGCCATTAAAAGAGCAAAAAGCCATTCAAAACCGGTTAAATATTGTTGCGCATTTTTGCGATCACTATGAAATGGCCAATGAGTTGTGCGCTCAAATTAAGCAGATGGGAGATTTAGAGCGTCTAATATCCAAGGTAGCTACCACTAGAATTTGCCCTCGTGAGGTGGTACAACTAAAGACGGCTTTAAACGCCTTAGTTCCTGTAATGGAGCATTGTAAAAAATCGGGAAATCCAAGTTTAAAAGACCTTGCAGAACAGCTAAATCCCTGCGATTTGGTTCGTGAGAAAATAAGTAATGAATTGCAAGACCAAGCACCAGTTCAAATTATAAAGGGAAATGTAATTGCTACTGGAGTATCCGAAGAACTAGACGAATTAAGAGCACTTTCTACCTCTGCAAAAGCCTATTTAGAGCAAATAAGAGTTCGAGAGTCCGAAGCTTCTGGTATCCCATCTTTAAAGATTGCTTTTAACAATGTATTCGGGTTTTATTTGGAGGTTCGGAATTCACACAAAGACAAGGTTCCTCAAGAGTGGATTCGCAAGCAAACATTAGTAAATGCTGAGCGTTACATTACAGAAGAATTAAAAGAACTTGAAGTTAAAATATTAAGTGCAAATGATAAAATTTATACACTCGAACAAAATATTTTTAATGATATTGTAGCTTCTTTGTTAGATTATGTTCCGGTAATCCAAAGAAATGCTCATTTGGTTGCACGTCTTGATGTACTTCTTTCTTTTGCATCTATTGCACAAAAAAACAACTACACAAAACCTGTTCTTGACGATAGTTTTACGTTAAATATTAAAGACGGAAGACACCCTGTAATAGAAAAGCACCTGCCTATAGGAGAGTCTTACATTACCAACGATGTTTATTTAGACAACGATGCGCAACAAATCATAATGATAACGGGGCCAAATATGTCGGGTAAGTCAGCCTTACTAAGGCAGACAGCCTTAATTGTATTGATGGCTCAAATGGGTTCTTTTGTTCCCGCCAAAGCAGCTTCTATAGGTGTAGTGGATAAGATATTTACCCGTGTTGGCGCTTCCGATAATATCTCACTGGGCGAATCTACTTTTATGGTAGAAATGAACGAAACAGCGAGTATACTTAACAATGTATCCGACAGGAGTTTAATTTTATTAGATGAAATTGGAAGAGGTACCAGTACCTATGATGGTATTTCAATTGCTTGGGCAATTGCAGAGTACCTGCATGAAAGCAAAACCAGAGCTAAAACCTTATTTGCTACACATTACCACGAACTTAATGAAATGACAGACCGTTTTGATCGTATCAAAAACTTTAACGTATCGGTTAAAGAAGTAGGAAAAAAAATATTGTTTATGCGCAAGCTAAAGCCAGGTGGCTCGGCCCACAGTTTTGGTATTCATGTTGCAAAAATGGC
>NYWQ01000066.1 GCA_002685115.1 Flavobacteriales bacterium
TCTTAATTTTGAGAACAACATCATCCCTACATTTGGCGACTTAGATAACGACGGTGACCTAGACATGATTGTAGGAGATTCAAATGGAAATATTCATTTATTAAAAAACATACCCAATACAAGTAATCAAGCAGAATTCTATATAAATACAATAGAGTACTTTGACATTGATGTAGGTAGTTTTGCATCACCTTTTTTAGTGGATATTGATCGAGATGAAGATTTAGACCTCATTATAGGCTCAAGACAAGGTGCCATAAGTTACTACGAAAACCAAGGAGATCTAAACAATGCTAATTTTGTTTTGACAAACGATACTTTAGGAAATATTGATCTAACAGACCCAATTTACAATACTGCCTACACTACGCCATATGTTGTTGACTCCGAAAATGGATTCGAGCTTTTTGTTGGTACAGAAAAGGGAGCACTATACCATTACAATACCATAGACGATAACCTAAATGGTAGCTTTGAAATTGTTTCAGATTACATGCAGTTATACTCCAAAAGCATAAAAACCGCACCAGCAATTTACGATTTAAATAACGATGGCTGGAATGACATGTTGATTGGAGTATTTACAGGCGGCGTTCATTTGTTATGGGGTAGTGAGCTAAGTAGTTTTACTTTGAAGGAATCCAATCAAAATTCCGTAGTTATTTACCCAAACCCTTCACAAAGTATTTTTAACATCAAAACAAATAAACTAGTATCTAATGCAACTGTATTTGCCCTAGATGGCGATGAAGTTTTAAAAAGTTACAACAGCAGTAAATTCGACTTAACTGAATTTAAAAATGGGCTCTATCTTGTAAAGATTATTTTCGAAGATCAATCAACTCAATACAGCAAGATATCGCTCCTGAAATAAATAATAAAGCTACACTCTACTTCGATGGGCACTGCATTATGTGTAACAGAAGTATGAAATTTCTAATTAATAGAGATAAAAAAGAGGTGTTTAAAATTGGATTTATATCAAATCAATCTCAATTCAAATCGATGAATTCTATTGTTTTGGAATACAATGAAAAAACATACACCAAATCTACGGCTATTATTAAGAGCTTAATTTTACTAGGTGGCGGATACAAAGCAGCTAGTATTCTTTTAGTTATTCCCAAATTTATAAGAAATGGAATTTACACTGTAATCGCTAAAAATCGTTATAAGTGGTTTGGTAAATTAGATACATGCCCTACCCTTCCCCGAGATTGGGTAAAGAGACTGGTTAAAACAGAGGAAACTTAGTCTTAATTAAAATCTTTCATTGCTCGATCCATTTGTCGCTTGTCATCTTTAGCCTTAAGGTCATGCCTTTTGTCGTGTAATTTCTTACCTCTAGCCAGAGCAATATCAATTTTAGCCCAACCTTTAGGGTTTACAAAGAGCTTTAAAGGCACAATGGTAATACCTACATCTTGCAAAGCAGCGGCAATGGTTTTAATTTCCTTTTTGTTAAGCAACAACTTACGCAAACGCTTAGGCGTATGATTTAAATAGGAGCCGTAACTGTATTCAGCTATAAACATTCCAGTAACCCAAACTTCACCCTCTTTTTCATAACAATATGCTTCTGCTAGGTTGGCATTACCTTCACGCAAAGATTTTATCTCGGTACCCTGTAACTGTAAACCAGCGGTAAAGAATTCTAAAAGCTCGAACTCAAATCGTGCCTTGCGGTTTAAAATGGAAACCGATTGGGTTTTTATTTTTTTTGCCATTAGAGTCTGTTTTGCTTCCACTTAGATTTAGGAACTTGAGTTTCTAAAGATCTTGAATGTTGGGATTCATTAAAAAAATTAGCCGCAAACCAAGCCGCAACTTCAAGCTCATCTTGAGATGGCTCTTTAAGTAAACTTGGGTTAAAATGCTTCGAAACAAAATGGGTATCAAAATCTCCTGAAATAAAAGATTCGTGGTTCATCACAAAAGCACCAAACTCTAAAGTAGTTTGAATACCTGAGATTTCATAATCTTTTACAGCTCTACTCATCCTAAAAATTGCTTCGTCTCGATCTTTACCAAACGTAATTAGTTTAGAGATCATTGGATCGTAATAAATAGGCACTTCCATTCCTTCTTCAAAGCCATCATCAATACGAACTCCTATTCCACCTGGACGCTTATAGGTTAACAATGTTCCAATATCGGGTAAGAAATTATTCTTAGAATCTTCGGCATAAACACGAACCTCAATTGCATGACCTGAAATTGAAAGATCTTCTTGAGAAAAAGATAGTTTTTCGCCACGAGCAACCAAAATCTGTTGTTTAACCAAATCTATTCCAGTAATCATCTCAGTAACCGGATGTTCGACTTGCAAACGGGTATTCATTTCTAAAAAATAAAATTCATGATTTTCATCCAATAAAAACTCCACAGTACCCGCACCCACGTAATCGCATGATTTAGCCACATCTACTGCACACTGGCCCATTTTAGCTCTAAGTTCTGGAGTTAAAACAGAAGAGGGTGCTTCCTCAACAACTTTTTGATGACGACGCTGAATAGAACATTCTCGTTCGAATAAATGAACTACGTTTCCGAATTTATCTGCTAAAACTTGAATTTCAATATGACGCGGCGAAGCCACATATTTTTCAATGAAAACGGCACCATTTCCAAAAGCAGAAACTGCCTCACTCACAGCCAAATTCATTTGTTCTTCAAAATCTTCTGCTCGTTCTACTATTCGCATTCCTTTTCCTCCGCCACCAGCAGAGGCTTTAATTAAAATAGGAAAACCTATAACTTGAGCAATTTTCTTTGCAGCTTCAACATCTTCAATAGCTTCATCAGTTCCTGGAACCATTGGTATGTTGTATTTTTTTACAACAGCCTTGGCCGATAATTTATCGCCCATTAATTCCATGGATCGTGGAGAGGGACCTATAAAAGTTATCCCTGCCTCCTTTACTTTTTGAGCGAAAGTGGCATTCTCAGACAAAAAGCCATAACCAGGATGTATACCATCCACCCCTAGTTCTTTACATAAAGATATGATTTTATCGCCTAGTAAATACGATTCACTTGAAGCTGCTGGACCAAGAAGTACTGCCTCGTCTGCATAAAGAACATGAGGCGAAACTCTATCAACCTCAGAATATACGGCTACCGTATTGATTCCCATTTCTTTAGCTGTACGCATAACCCTTAGCGCAATTTCTCCTCTGTTGGCAATTAATATTTTTTTCATATCTAAAATTGAGGATTGCAAATTACAAAAAATATAGGCTCAATATTTATTAAAATAAATTGCAATTAATTAAGTAGNANTTATATATNTGAATATATAAATATAATAAAAAANNTATGAGAAAGATNATCTGTATTTGTTTCGCTTTTGTAATNTCAGGAATTGCATCTNGTCAAACATCAAAACAATTGGTTCCTAANGGAGTAAAACAAGCCAACAAGGGAATTAAAACAAAAAATAGAAAAGACAACAAGGAAAATAATTATCTCTACTCAAAAAGATTGGATTTCGCGCCTACTTCATCAGAGTATAGACTTTTTAGTAATGGAATGTCAGAACAAATCATTGGTGAAACTTATTACGACCTTCAAACAAATAATTCTATTCAAAATAGATTGTTTGTTCATGATGACAATACTATTTCTGCTACTTGGACGATGAGCCCGGATATACAACCCAACTTTCCTAACAGAGGTACTGGTTACAATTACTTCGACGGTATATCATGGATGGATATGCCAGAATCTAGAATTGAAGAAGAACGTACAGGTTGGCCTTCTATTGCGGGTATAAATGGTGGCGAAATTGTGACAAGTCACGTTTATGAAGATCCAAATATTTTTACAAACATAGCTAGTAGAACCGAAAAGGGATCAGGCGAATGGTCGGAAAAATACCTTCCAAACACCGATGCTAATACAAATTACATAAATGTATGGCCAAGGATGAAAGTTGGTGGAGCTGATGGGCAAAGTGTTCACATCATTTCGCATACTTATGATATGACTGACTCTGCAGGAGTATCAACAGGTAATTTCATCACATACTCACGTTCTCAAAATGGAGGAGAGAATTTTGATATTATTGATCGTCTATTACCAGAAATAGGACCAGAATTTTACACTAACTTTGATGCTGATACTTATGCCATGGACGTTAAAGGAAGTACCGTAGCTTTTGTACTTGGCGATGCTTGGACTGATGTTATTTTGATGAAGTCTACAGACAACGGAACGACTTGGACTAAAACAATCGTGAAAGAACACCCGATTCCGATGTGGACGGACAGTGTTATAGTAGACTCCTTGAACTATCCTGATTATAATGGTAGAATTGAAAGCACAGACCGCTCATTTAGCATTTCACTAGACAATGATGGAAACGCACATATTTTCTATGGAATAATGGAATACTCTAATTTTAACGACCCAAATGATGAAGAAGGAGCCTACACGTATTATTATACAACAGATGGCTTGGCCTATTGGAATGAAATTACCAAAACAGAAGAAAAAATTACTTACGTTCAGGATTTAAACAGTAATGATACGCTAGACATTCAAATTGATGATGAGGGAAATTATCAGATTGCAAAGTATGAAAAATCACTTGTAAGCTACCCAAGTTCGGTGATTGCAGAAAATGGAGACATTTACTTAACGTACTCAGGTATTATTGAATATTTCTACCCAGAACAAATTGAGCTAGGTAATTTTGGAGATGATATTTTCCTTGAGCATTACAGACATATTTATATCATGCGCTCACAAGACGGAGGTACTAACTGATCAACTCCATATGATTTAATGACTGAAGTTACGGATCCAGAAATAGGGGACCCATTACAAGAAGGTGTGTTTGGATGTATCTCAAATGTTGTAAACGATACTATTTACTTGACCTACCAAAGAGATGTTTACCCAGGATTACATATTCAATACGACGAAGATCCGATTACAAAAAACAGCATTGTATTTATGACAATTCCTGTGCAGGGATTTGAAACTTTAGCAACTAAAGAAATTACAAAATCTACTTCAGATTTAAGTATATACCCAAACCTTGCCTCTAATAGGATTAACATTAACCTTGGAAACAATAAAGAAATTGCAAAAGTAATTATTACAAATGTTTTGGGTGAGGTGGTTAAAACAACAATGATAAATGGAGAAAGCACACAACTATCCATAGAAGAGCTTATCAATGGTGTTTACTTTGTGTCAGTAGAAACCACAAATCAAGTAACTACAAAAAGTCTTGTGAAAAAATAAAAATAGATCTTTTTAATATTAAAAAACCCGTTTTAATAAAACGGGTTTTTTTGTTATATTTACAAAAAACTTATAACCCACCACAAAATGAAAACAAAATTATCATTTGCTCTACTATTTTTACCTATCTTAGGTATAGGTCAAAATTTAAGACAAATCATCCCATCACACTTAATTAAAGCTGAAAAAGTTATTACAAACAAAAACCACGAAGGTTCATTTGTTAACTTAAACTCTGTAAAAAGTGATTATGCACCAACAGCTTCTGAATTTATACTTTTCAGCAATGGAATGTCTGAGCAAATCATTGGTGAAACTTATTACGACCTGCAAACAAACAGTTCCATTCAAAATAGATTGTTTGTTCATAATGACAGATCAATTTCTGCTACTTGGACGATGAGCCCGGATATACAAACCAACTTTCCTAACAGAGGTACTGGGTACAATTACTTCGACGGTATATCATGGATGGATATGCCAGCATCGAGAATTGAAGAAGAACGTACAGGTTGGCCTTCTATTGCGGGTATAAATGGTGGCGAAATTGTGACAAGTCACGTTCCTGCAGTTTCAGAAGACAATCTTTTCACGAACATAGCCAGGAGAGGAACTAAAGGAACTGGAGAATGGACCGAGAATCTACTTCCAAACAGTGATGGTGGCGTAACTTACGGGAACGGTTGGCCTAGAATGAAAGTTGGTGGTGCTGATGGACAAAGTGTTCATATCATTTCGCATACGTACGACATGACAGAAACAGCTGGGGTATCTACAGGAAATTACGTTTCATATTCTCGCTCTCAAAATGGAGGAGAGAGTTTTGATATTATTGACCTTCTACTCCCAGAAATAGGACCAGAATTTTATACTGGTTTTGGAGGAGATGCCTATGCATTGGATGTAAAAGGAAATACAGTAGCTTTTGTACTAGGTGATGCTTGGACGGATGTTATTTTAATGAAATCTACTGACAACGGAACTACTTGGACTAAAACAATCGTTAAAGAACATCCAATTCCGATGTGGACGGATGCTGATGTAGTAGATACACTTACCTTTCCAGAACTTGACGGTCGTATTGAAAACTCAGACCAAACGTTCAGTATTTCTCTTGACGACAATGGCAATGCTCACATCTTTTATGGTTTAATGGAATACTCTAATTCTAACGAACCAGGCGATGAAGAAGGAGCCTACTCCTATTACCCTTTAACAGATGGACTTGTTTACTGGAATGAAACAACGCAAGAAGAAGTAATGATTACTGCTATTATTGATGAAAACGGCAACGACACTTTAGATATTTTAGCTGGTGCAGATGGTGGAGCTCTAATTGCTGGCTATGGAACATCACTTACAAGCCACCCGAGTTCAGCTATTGCAGAAAATGGAGACATTTACGTAACGTACTCTGGTATTATTGAATATTTTTATCAAGATCAAATTGATATAGGTAATTTTGATGACGAAATTTTCCTTGAGCATTACAGACACATGTACATTATGCGTTCGCAAGATGGTGGAGCGAGCTGGTCTAATCCGTACGATTTAATGACTGAAGTTACGGACCCAGAAATAGGGAACCCATTACAAGAAGGTGTGTATGGATGTATCTCAAATGTTGTAAA
>NYWQ01000067.1 GCA_002685115.1 Flavobacteriales bacterium
TGTTGTATCTGCTTATACAAAACCCCCGCCAAAAGAAGTAATAGAAATGATAGAAATAATTAGACAACCTTAAATTGGAATAAATATGAAATATATAGCAACTTTTATTTTATCTCTTAGCTTCTCTATGCTTTACTCAGAATCATTTGATTTCTTAGAAGCCGAAGTACTATCGTTAAAAAATTCAAATCCTGAAAGAATTCTTTTTGTAGGAAATAGTTACCTTTACTATAACGACAGTCTCCATAATCATTTAAGAAGAATGGCAGAAGAAATGAATCCTGAAAGAGAAGATTTCTTCGGATATAAATCTGCCACTATAGGTGGATCGCGTTTATCACATCATAATTTAAATCATTTATTAGATTCAAAAAATATTGGCATCAATGAAAGTTTTCAGTTAGTAATCTTGCAAGGTGGAAGCGGAGAAGTTTTAGACGAAGACTCAAGAAGATCTTTTAACCTAAATGCAAAGAAGATGATTGCACAAATCAAGAACAATGGCGGAGAAGCATTACTTTATATGATCCATGCATATGTCNCNCCACATGAGTTGTATGATCCANAAATGATAGANAAAATTAGGTATACCTACTTAAAGGCAGCCAATGACTATGATGCAATGGTNGCNCCNATTGGAATAGCTTNTATGAATGCTTATAAGGCAAAGCCTGATATCAAGCTTCATAAATCTTTTGATGGCACTCACCCTGATATTTTAGGTACATACTTATCAGCATGCGTTTTGTATGCAACCATATTTAAGAAACCATCTTCAGAAGTTGAATACAATTATTTTGGTGCTATTAGTTATAAAGATCAGAAATTTCTTCAAAATATTGCTGATGAAACGGTAAAAGAATTTTTTAATAGATAATTTAAAAAAAACCAGTTTATAAAAATTTTGCTATATAAATAATGTTTAGTATGATCAACACATGAAAGTTGCTATATATCCAGGCTCATTTGACCCAATTACATTCGGTCACATGGATATTATTGAAAGAGCATGCGGTATCTTTGATAAAGTCATTCTTGCTGTTGCTGAAAGTGAGTCTAAAAAACCTCTTTTTACACTCGAAGAAAGGCTTGGACTCACAAAGTCCATTTATTCCGANCATCCAAAGATAGAAACAGTTAGTTTTTCAAGAAAATTAACCGTTGAATTAGCAAGAGAGCACAAAGCTTGCGCTATTATCCGAGGTCTTAGAGCTGTAGCAGATTTTGAGTATGANTTTCAATTAGCTACCATGAATAGATCTCTAGCTCCTGANATCGAGAGTATCTTTTTAACGCCTAAAGANACATTAATTTATGTTTCNTCNAGTCTTGTAAAAGAAATNGCTGAATTAAAAGGCGATGTGTCTAGATTTGTTCATCCAAATATTGATCAAGCTCTAAAAGCAAAACTTCTTGTCTAGTTCTGACACTTTTTACAAAAGTAGGATGCTCTTTGGTTTTGAATAATTCGAATTATTAATTCTTTACAGTTAACACATTTTTTATTTTCTCTATCATAAACATTAAGCTGAATTTTGAAATAGCCAGCNGATCCTTCAGCTGAAAAAAAATCTTTCAAAGTGGTTCCGCCAACTTTTATAGCTTCTTCNAGGACGATCTTAGAGTTTTTAGTAACTTGACCACACTCACTTTTAGTGACNGTGCTNGAAATTCTTCTTGGNTCTANTCCAGATCTAAATAATATTTCTGANGCATAAATATTCCCAATGCCTACTACATTCCTTTGATTCATAATGAAGTTTTTAATATTAGTCTTTGAGCATTGGGCAGCTTTAAATAAATAATCGGCAGAGAATTCTTTTAATAAAGGCTCAGGCCCAAGATTCTTTATTAAGAAATGCTCTTTATAGTCTTTAGTAACATGAATAGAACCAAATCTTCGTGGGTCGTTATAAATCAATTTATTTTTAGAAAAAGTTAATTCAGCATGATCATGCTTTTTAAAATAATTATCTTTTTTATNTATTATCCTTAAAGTTCCTGACATACCTAAATGAACGATTAGCTGATAATCATGAAAGTCAAATATTAAATATTTAGCCCTTCTAAATATTTGTTTTATTTTTTTCCCTGCTATTTTTTTATTAATATTATTATCAACTAACCATCTAAGATATGGATTGTGAATACTTATAGAATTTAAAACCTCTTTTTCAAAAGATTTAATTGCTTTNAGTGTTGTTTCTACCTCAGGTAGCTCAGGCATTAATTAAGAAAATTATTTATATCAGCAATATTTTCAGGTTTTAAATTTCCTGCAGAAAGGCCTAATCTTAAGTTCGCAAGAATATAATCATATTTAGCATTGGCAAGATTTCTTTCAGCACTATATAGATTTTTTTCTGATTGAAGTAAATCTACTATATTTCTGGTGCCAACTTCATAGCCTACTTTTGTTGCTTCAAGTGCACTCGTTGCTGAAACAACAGCTTGTTCCTGAGCATTNACATTTGCAACTAAGGTTATAACATTTGAATATTGTGATCTGACTTCTTGAATAACAGATCTTTCAATAAAAAGAGTATCTTCAATAGATTTATCATAATCAGCATAGGCTTTCTTTCTTCTTGAATTAACAGCACCTCCCTGAAAGATTGGCATACTTAATTGGATTCCATAAGATCTTCTTTCAGTTTCGCTAGGAACAGTAATTATTAGCCCACCTGTATCAAGATCATCATACCTATATTGATTTGTTTCTGATTTAGATATATTCCCAACAATATCTAATTTTGGCAGATGATCAGATGCCGCACTTCTTGCAGAATTTTTTGACGCATCTCTTCTTAGTCTTGCAGCTTTTAATCTATAGTTATTCTCAATAGCTAGATTAACCCAATCTTGTTTGGAAGCTGGAGAAGGATTTACAACAGGCAAATTATTTCCCAAAGAATCGATACTATAAACCTCTCTTCCTATAAGAGCATTTAAAGCTTCTCTTGCTGAGAAGACTTCACCCTCAGCCCTTATCCTTGAAGCCAAACTTAAATCATATGCTAGTTGAGCCTCTTGTACGCCTGTAATTGCAGAGAGACCAACTTCAAACCTTTGTTGAGCTTGATCAAGTTGTTTTTTGATAGCTTTTTCTTCTGATTTAGCCGCATTAAGATTATCAATAGCTCGTAATACCCCAAAGTATAATTCTGCAGTTCTTACTACCAAGCTTTGCTGCTCGTAACCAAAATCAGCTTCAGCTGCACTAGTTAGGGATTGAGATCTTTTATACTGAAACCATGTATCTAGTCTTATCAATGGTTGGCTTAATCGCGCAGAAGAAGAAAAACTATTATATTCGTTACTCAAAATGCCACCTTGATAAGATTCATTCCAGTTTGTGCTTCCACTAATCGAAACACTTGGCATCAAACCAGCTCTGCCTTGAACAACTATTTCTTTGCCAGATAAAAGAGAATATTCTGCAGCTCGATACTGAGGATCGTTTTCTAAAGCTTCATTGTAGATATCAATTATACTTTCAGATNTAGCAATCCCTGATACTAAAAAAAGAGACGTAAGAATTAANTTTTTCATATTTGTACTATTTTATATATGTAAAGTAAACTTGTCATTAATTAATTTGATGTTTACAGTGTTAACATTTAACACCTTTTGCCTATTGATTGTCAATAAAGGCTTTTTTAAGATCATTTAATTAAAAATGTGATAATTAATGCTAAATATTAAAAGTTATTTACTGATCTTAGAGTAGAATATCATCAATAAGTTCAATCAGTTAAATTATGATTCAAATAGAACAAGTTTCATTAACATACAAGGCAAAGTAAGTTGAATAAAAGTTCATATGACTCTAAAGCCATCGAAGTATTATCAGGCNTAGACCCCGTAAGAAAAAGACCCGGAATGTACACGGACACCAGTTGTCCAAACCACNTAGTTCAAGAAGTTTTAGATAATTCAGTAGATGAGGCTTTATCAGGCCATTGCTCCAAGATAAAAATAACTTTATGTAAAGACGGTTTTATTCAAGTTACTGACGACGGGAGAGGGATGCCAGTTGACATTCATCCTGAGCATAAAGTTTCTGGAGTAGAACTTATTATGTGCAAGCTTCATGCTGGCGCTAAATTTTCAGGCAAGGAATATAATTTCTCAGGCGGCTTGCACGGAGTAGGTGTATCTGTGGTAAATGCATTATCAGCTGAGCTTGAAGTTAAGATAAGAAGAGACTCCAAAGAATTCCAAATTGATTTTGCAGATGGTGAAAAAANGAAAGAACTTCATCAAATAGGTGAAGTTGGAGTTCAGAATTCTGGAACAACTATTAGGTTTCTCCCAAATACTAGTTATTTTGAGTCTGAAAAAATACAAAAAAAACATCTTAAACATTTATTAAAAGCTAAAGCTGTTTTGTGTCCAGGGCTTCAAATAGATTTTATAGATGAAAAAAAATCTGAAAAAATTAGATGGTTATATGAAAATGGTCTAAGTGGATATTTATCTGAATCATCTTCGGATATAGAATTATTAATTGAAGAATCTATTCTTTGTTCAAAATCTTCAGATATNCAAGAAGTAGAATTTGCANTAAATTGGTCAAAAANTCCNANAAAAGAATTACTAAATGAGACATACGTCAATCTAATTCCAACGNTTCAAGGNGGGTCTCACTTNAACGGTTTTAAGTCTGGCTTATTAGAAGCATTAAAAGAATTTTGTGAATATAGAAACTTGTTACCAAAAGGATTAAAGATAGTTGCAGATGATGTTGTAAGTAATTCAATTTTCATAATTTCTTCAAAGCTTCAGAATCCTCAATTTGCAGGACAAACTAAAGAAAGATTAGATTCTAAAGATCATATGTCTTTTGTAAGCTCAGTTACCAAGGATGTTTTAAGCATTTGGTTTAATAAGCATACTGAAGAGGGTGAAAAAATAGCGGAACTAGCTATTAATTCTGCTCAACTAAGAGCCAAAGCATCAAAAACTGTTGAAAGAAAAAAATCATTTAAAGGCCCAGCACTTCCAGGAAAGTTATCNGACTGTAATAGCGAAGATCTTAACAAAACTGAATTGTTCTTAGTTGAAGGAGACTCAGCTGGAGGATCAGCAAAGCAAGCTCGAGAAAGATCTTTNCAAGCAATAATGCCTTTAAGAGGAAAAATCTTAAATACCTGGGAATTAGAAAGTGCCGAAATTATTAAATCACAAGAGATAAAGAATCTTTCAACAGCCATAGGGGTGCTTCCTGGAAATCCAGATACTAGCGCTCTTAGATATGGAAAAATTTGTATACTTGCTGATGCTGATTCTGACGGGCTGCATATAGCAACATTACTCTGTGCATTATTTCTTCAGCATTACAAACCTCTTGTTCAAGAAGGAAGAATATATGTCTCAATGCCACCTTTATTTAGGATTGATTGTGCAAAAGAAGTCTTTTATGCNCTAGANGAATCTCAAAGAGATACTATAGTTAAAGATTTAAAATCTAGAAAAGGCAAGCCCAAAATTAATATTCAAAGATTTAAAGGACTTGGNGAAATGAATCCATCCCAATTACGCGAGACTGTAATGGATCCAGCATCNAGACAACTAGTTAGTTTGACCATATCACCAAATGATAATGCAAATTCAGTTATGGATTTATTNCTAGCAAAAAAAAGNGCTCCTGACAGGAAAGAATGGCTTGAAAAAAANGGGAGCCTAGCAAAAGNTTAAACCTATGAAANCAGAAGATAAAAACCAATCAATAAGCCTGAAAAAGTATGCAGAGGAGTCATACCTTAATTATGCTATGTACGTTATCTTGGACAGAGCTCTTCCTAACATAGGCGACGGTCTTAAGCCGGTGCANNGNNGAATACTGTATGCAATGTCAGAGCTTGGCCTTAATGCGGGGGCAAAATATAAGAAATCTGCTAGAACAGTTGGAGATGTGATTGGTAAATTTCATCCTCATGGAGATAGCGCTGCATATGAAGCAATGGTTCTGATGGCTCAGCCTTTCTCTTATCGATACCCTCTTATTAGTGGTCAAGGTAATTG
>NYWQ01000068.1 GCA_002685115.1 Flavobacteriales bacterium
TTTCCATGGCTTCTTTAATAAGTATTTTTAATTGAGGAACTTCAGTTTTAAGGGCGTCAAAAACCAATTCATCATGCACTTGCAGAATCATTTTTGATTGCAAGCCTTGCGCCTCAATTTCTGCTTGAACCTTAATCATAGCAAGTTTAATAACATCGGCTGCAGAGCCTTGAACGGGAGCGTTTATGGCGTTTCTCTCAGCGTGGCCTCGGACTATACCATTTCTAGAATTGATGTCTTTTAAACGCCTCTTTCTATTCATAAGCGTTTTTACATACCCATGTTCTCGAGCAAATGCAATATTTGCATCCATATACGCTTTGAGTTTCGGATACGTAGCAAAATAATTTTTAATAATTTCGGCTGCTTCTTTACGAGAAAGGGTAGACTGCTGGCTTAATCCAAAGGCCGATACACCGTAAATAATTCCAAAGTTTACGGTTTTGGCATTTGATCGCATTTCTCTTGTAACTTCCTCCAAAGGCACTCCAAAAACCTTGGAGGCAGTAGCTGCGTGTATGTCTAGTTTTTTTTGGAAAGCATCCATCATTACGGGGTCTTCACTCATCTCGGCAATTAAACGCAGTTCTACTTGAGAATAATCTGCTGCTAGTAAAATATGGTTTTCGTCTCGAGGAATAAAGGCTTTACGTACTTCCTTTCCTTTTTCGGTTCGAATAGGAATGTTTTGCAAGTTCGGGTTGTTAGAACTCAATCGTCCTGTAGCCGCAACAGCCTGATTAAAGGAAGTATGTATGTGATTTGTAGAAGGGTTAATTAACTCTGGTAGTGCCTCTACATAAGTAGATCTTAGTTTTTGCAAAGAGCGAAAATCTAAAATATGCTCAATAATAGCATGTTTGTCTTTTAATTTCGAAAGGACTTCTTCGCCGGTAGAGTATTGCCCAGTTTTTGTTTTTTTAGCCTTGTCGTCTAATTTTAAATGATCAAAAAGTACCTCGCCCAACTGTTTAGGAGATGCGATGTTAAACTCCATTTGAGCCAGATCAAATATTTTTGTTTGCGTATTTAAAGCGGCTTCTTCTAATTCTTTTGAAAAAACCTGCAAGCCCGGAACGTTTAAGTTAATCCCTTCTCGTTCCATTTTAGCGAGTACAGAAACCAAAGGCATCTCCATACTTGTAAAGAGTTCGTATACGTCTTCTTGTTTAAGTCTCGGGGCAAATACTTCTTTTAATTGCCAAGTAATGTCAGCATCCTCGCAAGCGTAATCTTTAACTTTTGAAGGTGAGATATCGCGCATGTTTACTTGCGATTTCCCCTTTCCAATAATCGATTCAATTTTTACNGGCGAGTAGTTTAAATACGTCTCTGCCAGTACATTCATATTGTGCCTCATGTCTGCCTCTAGCAAGTAATGCGCAATCATGGTATCAAAAAACGTCCCTTTCAATTCTATGCCATAATTCGCTAGAATGTGAAGGTCGTATTTAATGTTTTGTCCTACTTTTTCTATGCGAGCATTTTCAAAGAGCGGTTTAAAAAGAGCCAAGCGTTCTTTTCGACTATTTTCATCATTGCTTATTGGAACGTAGTAGGCTTCTTTGCTTTTAAAACTAAATGAAATCCCAACAACTTCTGCTTTAAGCGCATTCAAAGAAGTCGTTTCGGTATCAAAAGCAAAAGACTTTAATATGGCTAATTTTTCAGCCAAAGCCTTACATTCTTCTATGCTATCTACTAATTTATACTTAGGGTTTTCGCTTTCTAGAGTTTTGTAGGCTGATGTGAACAGGTCTTGTTCATTAGCATCATTACTTCCAAATAGATCTGTTTGTGCCGTATCTGTTGTTTTTTTTGAACTTTTGGTTTTGGTGTTTGTTTCTGTTGGTGTTGTTTCTGTGGTCTCTTTTCCAAACCATCTTTCGGCCAANCGTCTAAATTCTAACTCNAAGAAAAGCTCCTTTACAGCCTNCTTGTTCATAGGAACTCTNTNTAGGTTTTCTGCTTCAAAATCAACAGGAACGGCTAAGTTTATTGTGGCTAATTTTCTAGATAAAAAAGCCAATTCTTTATTATCTTCAACTTTTTCTTTTTGTTTTCCTTTAAGCTCGTGTGTATTTTCGTACAAGCCTTCCATACTTCCGTATAAGCCTAATAGTTTTTTTGCAGTTTTGTCTCCTACACCTGGTATTCCAGGAATATTATCAGAGGCNTCACCCATCATACCTAAATAATCAATGACTTGTTCTATACGCGTAATTTCAAATTTCTTGAGTACTTGAGGTATTCCCCAAATTTCAGCNCCATTTCCCATTCTTGGGGGTTTGTACATGTAAATATTATCGGATACAAGTTGAGCAAAATCTTTATCGGGCGTCATCATATAGGTTGTAAAACCTTCTTTTTCTGCTTTTTTAGCGAGCGTTCCAATCACATCATCCGCTTCAAATCCGGGTTTTGCAATTACCGGTATGTTTAACGCTTCCATCAGTTTAAAAATATAGGGCAGCGCTGTGGAAATGCCTTCGGGCATCGCTTCGCGTTGCGCTTTATACTCTTTGTATTCTAGATGTCTTTCGGTGGGTTCGGACGTGTCGAAACAAATAGCCCAATGTGTAGGTTGTTCTTTCATTTGAACTTCCATCAGCGTGTTTACCAAACCTAATACAGCAGATGTATCTTGCCCTTTGGAGTTTATTCTGGGGTTTTTGGCAAAGGCAAAATAAGCTCTGTATATAAGTGCAAATGCATCAAATAGAAATAGTTTTTTATTGGTTTCTGGTGTCATAATCGGATCTTCAATTGCCTACTAATATAGCAAAAGCTTTACAGTATTTTCGGGTCTATTTTATTCATTGTAAACAACTTGAAGCACAGTTTGACCCACTGCTTTGAGCGTGTTCTTGTCAATGTTCTCCAACTTGTCTTTGTGCGTATGCCAATGTTCGTAAAAGTGACTTTCGGTAACCTCATTGTATTCTATAATGTCGATTGTGGGAACTCTTCCTTGTGCCAAATTATTGATGTACAAATGGTCGTCGATGATTAGGTTTGTTTTTTTGAATTGAAAAGTGTTTCCGTAGCCCAATTCTGCTGCAGTATTCCACACCTTTTTAAGCACCTTTGGCGCGAAGGTAAGCGAGGCAAGTTCTTGCGTAAATACCGCATTTTTACCCCCAACCATATCGAGTAAGATTCCGTATTTTGCAAAGTAATTCGATTTGTGAAGGTGGGTAGCCCAGTATTGAGACCCCAAGCAGTAAGAGTGTTCCATTCTCGGGTAATCACTTACAGCTGGTTGGCCATAATCTTCTGCATCAAATAGAATAATATCTACTCCAATGTTGGGTTTTTTTAACGAAAATTGCCTCGCTATTTCCAAAAGTACTCCTACTCCAGAAGCGCCATCATTTGCGCCATCAATAGCTTTATTTGTGTCTTCTGTATCTTGATCTGCAAAAGGACGGGTATCCCAATGCGCACAAAGCATAATTCGCTTGGCTCTTGTTGGTTTAAAAGAGGCAATGATATTTTTAGAATTTAATACATTCCCGTCAAAAGCGGTTAGTTGCGCTTCTTGAACAATTACGGTATCGCAATACGATCTTAGTGTTTCTATTAGGTACTCGCCGCAGGCTATGTGCCCCTTAGTGTTCGGAACACGAGGACCAAAAGCAACTTGGCTTGCTATAAAATTGTAAGCCGAATCTTGGTTAAAAATCGGAGCCTCCACTTTTTTCTTTGGGTTTTTCGCTTTTTTAACTTTTGGTTCCGAAGTACAGCCGATTAGTATAAGTGTAAGCAGCGCAATAAGTAGGTGTTTCATTTGATTATTAAAGTTGTGCGTTTATCGAATTTGTTAGAAAACTAAAAAGCCCCGCTGTCGTTTTGGCTGTAAATTTGAAAAGGTANTTNTATTCTTTNGCCCAACTGGCACCTTCTTTTGAATCTTTTACGGTAATATTAAGTTTTCCCAATTCATCACGAATGAAATCGGCTGTTGACCAATCTTTATTTTCTTTTGCTATTTTTCTTAAACCGAGTACTACATCCATTACTTCGTCTGCAAGTCCATCTTGCGACTCTGCTACTGTTTTTTGCAAGCCTAAAATATCGTAGCANAAATCTGACATTAATTGAATGAGNTCTTCTTTTGATGTTTTATTTAAAGTTCCTTTTCCCGCAGCTATAGAATTGATTTGCTTTACAACATCAAATAAGTGTGCTACTAAAATAGGGGTGTTAAAATCGTCGTTAATTGCTTGATAGAATTTATTTTTGTAGTCTTCAACATTTACACTTGAATCGCTGTCAACCTCAATTCCATCCAGTGTATCTAGTGCGTTCATTAATTTGGTCATTCCTTTTTCTGCGGCTTGAAGTGCTTCGTTAGAAAAATCAACGGTAGAACGATAGTGCGCTTGAAGTATAAAGAAACGGATCGTCATTGGCTGGTAGGCTTGCTCTAAGCTCTCGTGCTCACCACTAAAAAATTCGCTGAGTGTGATAAAGTTTCCCAACGATTTTCCCATTTTTTGTCCGTTAATGGTAATCATATTGTTGTGCATCCAGTAGTTTACAGCTTCCGCACCATCGCTGGCACAAGATTGTGCAATTTCTGCTTCGTGATGCGGGAAAACCAAGTCCATTCCACCTCCATGAATATCAAACTTAGCGCCTAAGTATTTTGTACTCATAGCAGAACACTCCAGATGCCATCCAGGAAAACCTTCAGACCATGGCGAGGGCCAGCGCATGATATGCTCTGCTGATGCTTTTTTCCAGAGCGCAAAGTCTACCGGGTTTTTTTTGTCAGATTGCCCATCCAGCTCTCGTGTATTGGAGATCATGTCCTCAATATTTCTACCTGACAATTTTCCGTACGCGTGGTCTTTATCGTATTTAACTACGTCAAAATAAATATTACCTTTTACCTCATAGCCGTATCCATTTGCAATGATTTTTTCGATCATTTGAATTTGCTCAATAATATGTCCTGTTGCAGTTGGCTCTATACTTGGAGGTAGTGTATTTAAGAGCGCCATGTCTTTATGGTACGAGCGCGTGTAATGAGCAACAACTTCCATAGGCTCCAATTGATCCAAAAGTGCTTTTTTTGCAATTTTGTCTTCTCCTTCATCGGCATCGTTCACTAAATGTCCTACATCTGTTATGTTACGTACATATCGAGTCTTATAGCCAAGGTGTCGCATGTATCTGAATACTACATCAAAAGTAATACCTGGCCTAGCGTGCCCTAAATGTGCATCTCCGTATACCGTTGGACCGCAAACGTACATACCAACTTTATTTTTATGAATAGGTTTAAAGGCCTCTTTTTTTCTAGTGAGTGTATTGTATAGACTTAAGTCTTGCATGGTTTACCGTTTTATTTGTATTTTTTCTTTAGGTTCAACATCATGTCTTCTGCCATATTACCTAAGTCATATTCATGTTTCCAATTCCAATGTTCTCTTGCTAAAGAATCGTTTATAGATTGAGGCCAGCTCTTAGCAATAGCTTGACGTTCATCTGTTTTGTATGTTATTTCAAAATGCGGGATGTATTGCTTTACCACAGCCGCAATTTCTGCCGGATTAAAGCTAGTTCCTGCTACGTTGTAAGACGATCTAATTTTAATGCTATCCGCAGGAGCCTCCATTAACTCAAGTGTAGCTCGAATTGCGTCGGGCATATACATCATTGGTAGGCTAGTTGTTTCTGAAAGAAATGATTCGTATCTGCCGTATTTTAATGCTTCATGAAAAATATGAACAGCATAATCTGTGGTTCCACCACCAGGTTTAGCTTTCCAGCTTATTAAACCTGGGTAACGAATGCTTCTTACATCAACTCCAAATTTTTGGTGGTAGTATTCGCACCATCGCTCTCCTGCTTGTTTAGAAATTCCGTAAACAGTGTTGGGATCCATAACGGTGTGTTGCGGCGTATTTACTGAAGGTGTTGTAGGTCCAAAAACAGCAATTGAGCTTGGCCAATAAACTTTTTTAACCTTTCCATGTCTGGCTAGATCTAGTACATGAGATAAAGATCTCATATTTAAGGCCCAACCTAATTCGATGTTTTTTTCTGCTGTTGCAGACAAAAGAGCGGCCAATAAATAAACTTGAGTAACCTTATATTTAAGAACAATCTCGTTGAGTCGAACTGGATCCATGATGTCTAGTTGTTCAAATGGCCCGGACTCCATGACTTCTGTAGATGCTGATTTTATATCAGAAGCCACCACATGAGAAGCTCCGTAAATAGTCCTGAGGCTCATGGTCAAATCGGTACCGATTTGACCAGAGGCTCCAATTAATAGTATGGTATCTTTATTTATCAATTAACTTTTTATACTAAAATTTATAGCCTCAAATATACACTTTTGGAGAACAAGAAAAAGAGTGGCGTTCTGAATATTTATTTGGAGCCTCTTGTGACTTTTGAAACCCCCTTTTAATTGAATCTATTTTGTTTTTAAAATGAGTAGTTCTAATTTATTGCTTATTTTTGAGATGCCTCGTAAATCAGTTCAAAGCACTACCTATTATTAAAAAACCTATTCTACATATTTCCAATTTATCTTTGTCTTTTGGCCAAGGTAAAGAACGTATTCAAGTATTAAAAGGCGTAGACTTACAAATTTTCAAAGGAGAAGTTTTAGCATTAGTAGGCGAATCTGGTTCTGGTAAGTCTGTTACCAGTTTAATGGCCATGCAATTAATTACGAACGGCCTAGAGAACATGGATTCGGGCGAAATTTGGTATGCTCATGCTGGCGATAGAATAGCGCTTCATGAATTAACAGAATCTCAGATGCAAACTTTTCGAGCTAAAGAGCTTGCTATGATATTTCAAGAACCCATGACGGCTTTAAATCCATCGATGACCTGTGGAGCTCAAGTTTGTGAAGTGATTCAACATCATTTAAACCTCTCAAAATCTGAAAACAGAGCTCGTTGCATCGACTTGTTTGACGCTGTTGAACTCCCAGAACCAGATCGAATTTACAATTCTTTTCCACACCAATTGTCTGGAGGTCAAAAGCAAAGGGTAATGATTGCAATGGCTTTGTCATGTAATCCTAAAGTTTTGATTGCAGATGAACCCACTACTGCTTTAGATGTTACGGTTCAAAAAGAAGTCTTGGGTTTAATTAAATCGCTCCAGCAAAAACACCAGATGGGTTGTTTGTTTATTAGCCACGATTTAGAATTGGTTCGTGAGGTAGCTGATCACATTGCAGTGATGCAAAATGGCGTAATTGTAGAATGTAAACCTGCAAACGAACTGTTTGCTGAACCTACTCATCCCTACACAAAAGCATTGTTAGCTTGTCGTCCTGCAATGCATAAAAATTTAAAAACATTAGCCACTGTATCCGATGTTTTAGACAACCCATCGTTTAACATAGAAGATTTTTACGCTCAAAATGAGCTGAATATAAAACAGGTTGATGACAAACATCAAGAGCTTTATACCAAAACTCCAATTTTAGAATTAGATGCGCTTAGTAAAGTATATCAGGATTCTGGTTTCTTTAGAAAAAGCAATGATATTGTCGCTTTAAATAAGGTGACTATGTCCTTGTACAAAGGAGAAAGTTTAGGTATTGTTGGCGAGTCGGGTAGTGGGAAAAGTACACTTGGTAAATGCATCATACAGTTGGAAAATCAATCCAGTGGTTCCATTAAATTTTATGGAGATTCTGTTAAAAAATTACTTGAGCTAGATGCATTAGCCTTCCGTAAGGCAATTCAAATGGTTTTTCAAGACCCAGCAAGTGCGCTTAATCCTAGATTAAAAGTAGGAGTTGCTTTGGTTGAGGTGATGCGAGTACACAGTATTGGAATCTCAAACAAAGAAAGAAGGCAAAAAGCAAAAGAGCTACTTTCTAATGTGGGTTTAAAACCAGAACACTATTATAGATTTCCTCATGAGTTTTCGGGGGGGCAAAAGCAGCGTATTGGAATTGCCAGAGCATTAGCTTTAGAGCCTAAAATAATTATATGCGACGAATCTGTTTCTGCTTTAGACGTTTCGGTTCAAGCCCAAATTTTAAATTTGTTGAACGAGTTAAAGGAAACCTACTCTTTAAGTTATCTTTTTATTTCTCATGATTTAGGGATTGTTAAACATTTTTGTGATCGAGTTATTGTCCTCAACCAAGGTGAAATTGAAGAGTCAATTTTAGCTCAAGATTTGCTCACAAATTCTAAATCGGCTTACACAAAAAGATTAATTAATTCATTACCCGGCATCACTTCTTTGCCTTAGTTGTTTGTGTTTATACTTGTTATTGTATGTCTTTTTTGTACCTCAAAGTCTTTCTTTTAAGTTTTTTATCTAAACATATATCAATCATTATTTATTGTTTTTCAATAATTGGCACGGTTATTTCTAACTAGCTTAGTTGATTTCAAATTAACCAATAAAATTTTTTTTCATGAAAATT
>NYWQ01000069.1 GCA_002685115.1 Flavobacteriales bacterium
TTATCCATCTGTTTACATGCATGGAAAATTACCTTTCCAACTTCTTTGGGAGAGTCGAAAATAACGTACTCGGCACCCTTACCTCAGGATAAATTTTGGAAATTTGACTCTATTTAAATGGTTATAAAAATGCTATACTATTTTAAAATCTAGCGAGCTTAAATATCATAATTTCTACTTATTTTTACTTTTTGTAAGTCATAAATCCTATTATTGAGTTGTACTTTTTTTATTCTTTTCTTCATCTCTTTTAGATAGTTGAAAATTAAATTTATTAGAATACTTTTGAACTAATTTTCAATTTAATCTTAAAAAAATTAGTTTTTAATTATGAATAAAGACTTTATACTTCTTCCTCTTTTTTTGATATTCTTACTTAGTTTAAATTCTTGTAATGAAAATAAAAATTCAGTTTTTGAACTAAAACAAGGGGATTTACTATTTCAAAATACTGGGTCAGATAAGATTGATAATGCAATTAAATCAGTAACAGCAACATCACTTTCTAAAAGTTATTCGCATGTTGGTTTGGCAATGCAAAAAGAGGATAAATGGTTTGTTATAGAGGCTATTCCAAAAAAAGGGGTAACGCTTACATCCCTTGACCAGTTTCTTAATAGAAACAAAACTAAATTCAATAAATATCAAACTACCGTTGCCAGATTAGAGCGCAACTATAATGCATATATTTCTGATGCTATTACTTTTGGGTTGGAGAGAATTAATTCTCCTTATGATGAGGTTTTTGCTTGGGATGATAGTTCTTATTATTGCTCGGAGTTAGTGTATAAAATGTTTTCATCCCAACGTTTAGCCAAAGACTCTATGCCCTTTATTACCAATCCTATGACATTTAACGACAGTACAGGCAAACCAATGCTAAGTTGGGTAAATTACTACCAGCATATTAATCATGAAATTCCTGAGGGAAGAATAGGGACAAATCCAAACTTAATTGCTAGTAGTCCCCACATTAAATTTATTCATGATTATGATAACTAAATATCATCATATCCATCCCAAAGCGGTTTGAACGAGAACCTGCAAGGGGAGCCTTACAGGTCAAGTTATTTTAAAAATAAATGACCTTTTTTATATGTTAATATTATGTTATTGAATGAAACACACTAATAATTGGTAAGGTTTTAGCGTTTAGAATGATATAAGTTTTTCATAATCCTAGGGGATTTAGTTTGAGAAGTCACTCTACTCTGAGTGGCTTTTTCATTCCCTAAATTTTTTCAAATCCTTCCAAAAGCGGTTCGAACGAGAACCTTCAAGGGGAGCCTAATAGATCAGGTTATTTTTAAAAATAAATGACCTTTTTTTTATTTCTGGTATTAGTTAAATTAATGCCAATGAACCCACAACATCTTTTTTATGGTATAGTCTTTGTAATATCACTTGATATGAATGGATTAATTAAATATTTATCTAACAAAATTGACCTCAGCTTTGCAGCTAAGCAATATGTAATGTCTATTTCTACACATCAAAAAATTAAAAAAGGAGATGTTTTATTAAGTCAAGGTAATAAAGTCGATTCAATTTATTTTGTTGAAGATGGATGCTTGCGTTCTTTCAGTTTAGATAAACATGGCAATGAACACACCTTACAGTTTGCTATTAAAAATTGGTGGTTATCTGATTACAGATCTACTCACAATAATAAATTGTCTGAATTAACAGTAGAGTGTATTAAAGAAGCAAATATAATTCAGATTTCAGTAGATGACTTTTATCATGCACTTAAAACATTCCCGGAATTGGATAAATTACACAGGCAAAACTTAGAGAATCGTGTATCTGCTCTTGAAACAAGAATCTTAGATCAATTAATGTTATCCGCATCAGCTCGATACGAAGAGTTTCAAGTAAAATATTCTGATATAGAATCACTAATTCCTAATTATTGTATTGCTTCTTATTTAGGCATAGCAAAAGAAAGTTTGAGTAGAATTAGAATAAAAAAAAGAAGCTAATTAACATAGGTCATTTTTTTTCTAATTATTCCCCCATACATTTGCATAACAATTTAAACTAAAAAATATACAAAATGAAAAAGATTACAATTTTATTTTCTTTACTAACAACTGCTCTTGTTGCTCAAAATGGTTTTAACAATTGGGATTGCTTCGATTCATATCCAGGAGCTTATGAAATTTATACAGCAGGTGGTGGTCTATTTTCTAACGAAGTAAATCAAGCTTTAAATCAATTTTGCGATAGTTTAGACAATGTAACCAGTCCAGATAATGATGGAGATGACCCATCTAATTCTGATGGCGTATTCTTTATTTGCAATGGTGAAGAAATTGTTATTGATACATTAGATCTCATAAACAATCCTGCAGAATTCTATGTATATATTGAATCTTTAAATTGTGCTGAAGCACAAGATTGGGCGAATGGAGGTGTTGACCAAATCTTCGGATGTACAGATCAATTAGCCATTAATTTTAATGCTACAGCATTGGAAGACGACGGTTCTTGTGAATACGATTGTGTATGTCAACCAGTTAATCAACCAGTATGTGGCTCCGATGGTTTGCCTTACGCTAATTCTTGTGTTGCCGCTTGTGCAGGTGTTGATTTCACTTACGGAGAATGTGATAATAGTATTGACTCAGAAGATGTCTTTATTATTTGTAATGGAGAGGAGATCGTTATTGATACATTAGATTTACTAAACAATCCTGAAGCATTTTATGAATACATTGAATCTTTAAATTGTGCTGAAGCAGAGGATTGGTTAAATGAAGGGAACGATTCAAATTTACCAGAGCCTCAAAGTTACTTTAGTTGGGATTGCATATACAATTATCCCGAAGCTAGTGAATTGTATATGGATTTCGGAAATGCAGAGGCATCTGGAGCATTAGAAGAGTTTTGTTTAGCGGTAGCCAATGGAGATTGGATGTGGGGTGAAGACCCAACTCAATGGCCTATTACATGTGAAGAAGGTACTTCTATAGCTACTGTAGAATTTGAAACAGCTGGCTTTGGTTTTGAAGATGAAATATCTTGGAGTTTAGAGCAGTATGAAGGAACAATCGGATTAACACCTGTTTGCTTAGAAGACGGATGTTCGCAGTTTAATATGTTCGACTCTTGGGGAGACGGATGGGGTGGAATTACTTTTACCATCAACAGTCCCGATGGGGTTCTGTTGACAGGCTCTTTAGACGATGGCTTTGTACAATCTCTTCCCTTTGGTTTGAATACTTCAGAATTGTGTTTTGATGTAACAGAAGTTGAAAATCCAGATGCATTTACTTGTTTCGAAGATGTTTTCCCCGGAATTGGCAACATTGATTTTGAAACGATGTACCCAAACATGGAAATGACCAATGAAGATCTTTTCTTCATTATTGAAGATACCGATGTTGATTTTTCTGTATTTACAGAAAATGGAATTGAGTTCACTGCACAAGAAATGGACGGTTACCTTCTTTTTGGACCTATATCTATTGATGATCTCATTTCTTTTGTTATTGGTCTTGGCATGGACGAATCATCCATTCCATGGGGTTACTTTAGACCCGCTAATAATGAAGTTGTTGCTCAAGGGATTTTAAATAAAGACAATATGGAGCTTCCAAATAATTTCAGTATGTCTTTTGAAGCTCCATCTTCCGTAGTTGATATTATTGTTGGTTCTCCAGACCATACAACATTAGCAGCAGCAGTTGGAGCAGCAGGATTAGTTGAGACTCTAAGTGGAGATGGTCCCTTTACGGTTTTTGCGCCAACAGATGCAGCCTTTGCTTTGTTGCCAGAAGGTTTAGTTGCAACTTTACTAGAAGATCCTTCAGGACAATTAACAACCATTTTGACACACCATGTTTATGCTGGTTTAGCACTTTCAACAGATCTTTACGATGGCATGATGGTACCAACAATTGCAGGTGGAGCGCTTGAAGTTACCTTCCCTATGGAAATGGTACATATTGGTGACGCAATGGTTACCACAGCAGATTTACAAGCCGACAACGGTGTAGTACATGTGATTAATGCTGTGCTTATTCCTGAAGAAGGCCTTTCTATCCATGAGTCTTTACTCTTGGAAGACAATGCAGAGTACTAGTATTCTATAGATGTTCTCGGTAAAAGAGTTGCCGCAGACAGTCATGGGATTATTATTTTTGATAAATATTCTTCAGGTAAAGTTGTAAAACGTTTTGTAAAATAAGTTTTTTTAGGTTGTTAATTTAAGCCACTCTAATTAGAGTGGCTTTTCGTTGCTTAAACTTCTTAAGACCCTTCCAAAAGCGTTTCGAACGAGAACCCACAAGGGGAGCCCTAAAGTTCAGGTTAAAAATAAATGACCTTTTTAATGCAAACACTCAAAGTTAAAGAATCCATCTTTAGCATATTTATGCGATAGAACATGTAAGAAAACTCTTATGAAAAACAAACTAAAAACATTTGGTATTATATTGCTATCAATGGTTGGATTGATTTTTCAATTTATTACAATAATTGGAATTGGAAATTATTTTCAGGGAATCGACCAAAAACTAATTGGCAATATCTTTATGGTTCTCTTTCCAATGGGCGTTTACTTTGCAGTAAAGATTTTTAATAGAAAAGTAAACGGCCTACACATTGAAAAATACGGATTTGGGTTAAAAGAATTTATTTTTAATTTTTTCTCAGGTATTTGTCTAGCAATTGGGATAATGTCTTTAGTGTTGCTAATTACCAAACTTATCTTCGGAATTGATATTGGATTTATTGGTTTAAAAAACGATTTTCAAGAACCGTTGTTGAGTTTAGTCCTTACCTTATTAATTGTTGGTGTTTGGGAAGAGTTTTATTTTAGAGGATTGGTATTCAATACTTTCTTGAAAAATCACTTTGGCTTTCATCTCTCTGCATTCATTTCTTCAGTATTGTTTTCTATTATCCATTGGAGTAGTTTTGATATGACTGAAACATCTTGGTTTTGGTATTTAGGGATAGTATTTATAGGCTATATTCTTGTGTATATTTATGTATATACTAGTTCTATATGGTCTGTAGTTTCTTTTCATTTTACCTGGAATCTTATCGCAACATTAATGGATGATAGTGAAAATGAAATTGGGTTGTTTGAAGTGTTAAACTACATAGAGCACTCAAAGATAATTGATAATATTACTGTTATTTGTTTGGGGATATTTTTATTTCTTATTGTGGTTTTAGATAAAAGAATAGGTGGCGCGAAAAGAATAAAATTATATATAGATGAAGTAACTAATGCCAAGACCGTATAAAATCAAAAAAGTATTAAGTCTTAGTTCTGTCGCATAATCTCTAATTCAATTAGAGTTTTTAGTAGTCGTCAAATTAATGCGACAGAATCCAAATTTGAAATAAATAAAAAGCCACTCTAATAGGGTGGCTTTTTTCATTCTTTAAATTTCTTAAGATCCTTCCAAAAGCGGTTCGAATTAGAACCAACAAGGGGAGCCTTATAGATCAGGTTATTTTTAAAAATAACTTGACAGCTATTTCTTTTTTAAAACTCAAATAATCTATATTTGATAAACTAATACGTCTTAACC
>NYWQ01000070.1 GCA_002685115.1 Flavobacteriales bacterium
AGAAAATAGATCAAGACAATGCTGCGATGGAAACTTTGCGCGCTCAAAGAGACGGAGAGGATTGGTACACTATTTACAGAACTTACGATGAGGTTCAAAGTAAACTTATTGAAATAGCCAATTCTAGTCCCATTGCAAGTTTAATAGATTTAGGAGATTCTTACGAAGGTAGAGCCATTAAAGGAGTAAAGTTTAGTACGGGTGGTACAGACAAGCCTGCTGTTTTTTTTAACGGTTGTCAGCATGCTCGAGAGTGGGTTACCGTTATGGCAACTACTTACTTTGCCGATCAATTGGCTCAAGACTATGTAGCTAATACTTTTACACAAACCTTAATTGATATAGTAGATGTTTATATTGTTCCCATTGTAAACCCAGATGGGTATGTTTATTCTCATACTACAGACAGATATTGGAGAAAAAACAGACAACCCAATTCAGACGGTTCTATAGGGACAGATTTAAATAGAAATTGGGATGCCGATTGGAATGGTGGCGAAAGTACAAGTACCTCACCTTCTTCGGATATATATGTCGGTTTAGCTCCTTTTTCTGCAACTGAAGCCTTGGTTTTAAAAAATTATATGGAATCCGTTCCTAATCTTGTAGGACACTTAGACATTCATTCTTATTCTGCACTGGTACTCGGTCCTTGGGGATATTCCAATACCCAAACTCCCGATCATGCAGAAATTGTAAGTTTAGGTAACCTCATGAACGATGCAATTTCCAATACAAATAATTACTCGTTTACTTTTGGTGTTGGCGATGCCAACGGAGCGCTTTATTTAGCAAGTGGAACTATGCCAGACTGGTCTTACGACGGTTTAGGTGCTTTAGGGTACACTTATGAGCTAAGACCTAGTTCTGCTTCAGGTGGTGGATTTGAGTTGCCTGAGAGTCAGATTCTTGACGCTTGTGAAGAAAACTTTAACGGTGCAATGGAAATGATTATTTGGGCAGCCGACATTCAAGCGGGTTGTACGGATGATACTGCTTGCAATTACAATGAAAATGCAACCACTGATGATGGTTCTTGTGCAGCATTGGATTCTTGTGGAGATTGTGGAGGTAGTGGTCCTGCTGAGGGCTATGATTGTGAGGGCAATTGTACGACAGGTGAAACGCTTAACGTAACCCTATCAGATTCTTACGGTGATGGCTGGAATGGAAATGTATTGAGTGTAAATGGTATAGAATTGACTCCATTATCCACATCTGCGCCTAATGTAGGAACACAAGAAACCATTGTGTTGTGTTATGATTCTTCTCAATCTTGTATTAATGTAACCTGTGGTGGTGGTGAATGGCAAGTAGAAGTGTCATGGTCTATCTCAGCTGCTAATGGTCAAGTCTTGCTTGAAGGTGGTGCTCCTTTTGAAGGTCAGTTCGGTAGCTGTTCTCAAACTGTTGTAGGATGTACAGATTCCGCTGCACTAAATTACAATCCATTGGCTACAATTGATGACGATTTGTGCGAATACTCAACAACGGATGTTCAGGTTCTTGATTTACCTTCAGGTTGGTTTATATTTTCTACGTATATACAACCTGAAATTCCATCAATAGATTCTTTAGTTGCCCCAATTTTAGCAAGTACAATTATTGTAAAAGACGCAGCCGGCTTAGCTTATTTACCAGACTTTAATTTTAATGCTATTGGCGATGCTGTTGTTGGTGAGGCTTATTTAATAAAACTAGCTCAAGCTGAAAGTTTATCTGTTTCGGGTACTAAAGTTGTTCCAGAGAACGTTACGGTTAACTTAAGCCAAGGATGGAACCTACTGGGTTATTTAAGAGACACACCCGCAAATTTGATCACGATGCTTTCGTCAATTAACGACAACATAATAATTGTTAAAACTTTTGACGGTACAGCTTATCTTCCAAGTTTTGGTTTTAATGGTATTGGAGATTTAAATCCAGGAGAAGGTTATCAGATTAAATTAGATGCAGAAGTAAATTTTTATTTTCCCTCGAATTAATTCTTTTTAATTCACCAAAGCATCTTTTGGCCATAGCTAAAAGGCGCTTTTTTTTCACTAGATTTGTGGTCAATTTTTAACACTAAATAATGAGCTTTGAAGTAACCATTTTAGGCTGCGGTTCTGCCTCGCCAACTTCATACAGAAATCCTACCTCTCAAATTGTAGAAGTTCAAAATCGTACCCTGTTAATAGATTGTGGTGAAGGTTCCCAGGTGCAAATACGAAAAAATAAAATTCGTATGCAGAAAATCAATCGTATTTTTATTTCTCATTTACATGGTGATCATTATTTTGGTCTTATAGGATTGCTTTCTACATTTAATTTACTTGGCAGAGAGAATGAATTGCATGTTTATGGCCCTAGTGATTTAGAAAATGTTATCCACACACAATTAAAAGCCTCTAAAACTTTTCCTAAATACAAATTGCATTTTCACGCCTTAAATTTTGCTCGCCAAGAACTTCTTTTTGAGGATACTTGTATAGAAGTTTTTTCGTTTCCGATGAAACACAGTATTGAAGTTTGCGGTTTTTTAGTAAAGGAAAAAAGCAAACAAAGAAAAATNAATCGCAAAGCTATTGATGCATTTGAAGTTCCTGTATATTTTNTAAATTCCTTAAAAGAGGGTGNCGACTTTACGCAAGAAGACGGTACANTNATTGAAAATTCAAGGTTAACTTTAGAACCCAATCCATCCATATCTTATGCGTATTGTTCAGATACGGTTTACTATCCTGATTTAGTAGAAAGTATTACAGGTGTTGATTTACTTTACCATGAGGCTACATTTACCAAGGACTTGGATAAATTAGCTAAGAGAACTCAACATTCTACAGCAGAGCAAGCAGCTTTAATAGCTAAGCAAGCGTCTGTTAAACAACTTTTAATAGGTCATTATTCTGCTAGGTACACAAATTTAAATGTATTGTTAGATGAAGCTAGAGAGGTGTTTGAAAATACTATTTTAGCGGAAGATGGTTTGAAAATTACGCTTTAATTTGAGATTCTATATACTTCACAATACCTTTTTTATCGCAAGGATCAAAGAAAATTGAATTCGAGTCTCGTCTGTACCAAGTCATTTGCCTTTTGGCGTATCGCCTTGTGTTTTTCTTAATTTCTAAAATGGCTGTTTCAAGGTCCCATTCGCCATCTAAATAAGCAAACAACTCTTTGTATCCAACTGTTTGTAATGCGTTATTTTCTTTGTGTTTGTATAGGTTTTGTGCTTCCTCCAACAATCCTTCAGCCATCATAAAATCAACTCTTTTGTTAATCCTNTCGTACAGTTCTTCTCTATCTCTGGTAAGNNTAAGTTTAANCGTTTTNAATNGTCTGGCTTTCTGTTGTTGTTTCCTGAAGGATGTAAATGTTTTTCCTGTGTGGATGCATATCTCTAAAGCTCTAATTATTCTGTGTGGATTAGCCTGATCTACTTCTTTATAATACTCAGGGTCCAAAGCATCCAACTGCTCTTTTAACACTTCAATGCCTTGTTTTTCGTGTTTAAGATTTAACTCATCTCTTAGGGTTTTAGGTACATCAGGAAAGTGATCTAAGCCACGGCATACGGCATCTATATACAAACCTGAACCACCAACCATTACAACGACCTCATTGGTGTTGTGTATTTCGTTGATTTTTCTTAGCGCATCTAACTCAAATTTCCCAACAGAATATTCTTGTTCAATACTTATGTTTTGAATAAAGTGATGCTTTACTTCTTCGAGTTCTTTTTTAGTTGGAACAGCCGTTCCTATGCTCATTTCTTTAAAAAATTGACGGGAGTCACAAGAGAGTATTTCTGCGTTGTATCTCTTGGCAATTTTAATGGATAGATCGGTTTTACCAATTCCAGTTGGCCCTGCAATTACAATGAGGTACTTTGACATTAAGAAAAGTATTTAAAAAGCNTTTTAACCAAATTTAGTTTCGATTCGTAAGNTCTGTATCGTANNGGAACATCTANCCATGTGCCTCTTTTTACAATTCCTTTTTGATGACTAAAACAATCGAAGCTNTTTGCGCCGTGGTAGGCTCCAATACCACTAGCGCCAACACCTCCAAAGGGTAAGTTTTTAGTTGCATTATGAATTAATGTATCATTAATACAGCCTCCTCCAAAGTATAGTGAATTCAAAAATAAATCTTTGTCTTGTTTTCGATTCCCAAAATAATAGGCTGCTAATGGTTTCTCTTTTTTGTTGATTGTTTGAATTGCTTTTTCAAGGTCATAAAATGTTAAAATTGGCAGTATAGGTCCAAAAATTTCTTCCTGCATAAGTTTAGAATCCCATGAAGAATTTGTTAAGGTTGGTTCAATAAACAAGTCCTCTTTATCAAACTTTCCGCCGAATACAACTTCTTCCTGATCCAGAAGGCTCGTAATTCTATCAAAATGTTTTGTATTAACTATTCTGGCAAAATTGCTGCTTTTTTGAGGTTCTTCTTTTAAGGCAATTTTAATAGCTTCTGTTAAGTAAGTAACCAAGTTCTCTTTAACAGCTTCATGAACGTATATATAGTCTGGTGCAATACAGGTTTGCCCAGCATTAAATAATTTACCCCAAATGATTCTTTTTGCGGCTAACTCAAGCGATGCATCTTTATTGACAATTACAGGGCTTTTACCGCCTAGTTCTAGTGTAACAGGACAAAGTTGCTCTGCAGCAGCTTTTAGTACAATTTTACCAACCCTTGTGCTGCCGGTAAAAAAGATGTAATCCCAGGTTTGTTTTAGTAAAAATTGATTTATTTCTAAACCACCTTCAATCACCTCAATATGTTCGGGTTTGAATGTTTTAGCTATTAGGGTTTTTATAACAGCNGCNGTGTTNGGNGTTTCTTCNGATGGTTTACAGACCACACAATTACCACTCGNAATGGCCGCAATTAGNGGATTTATAACCAATAAGAAAGGGTAGTTCCANGGCGCCATAATCAATACTCTNCCATAGGGATCGCTGTAGATGNAGTCGGNAGAGGGGAAGTTTAACAAAGCACTTTTNACNCGTTTTGGTTTGCTGAGTTTAGCTATGTTTTTTATGAAATAGTCAAGCTCATTAATCACCAATCCAATTTCAGAGGTGTAGGCTTCAAATTTAGGCTTCCTAAGGTCTTGGTACAACGCATTTAAAATTGCGTTTTCATTCTGCTTTATCTCTTTTCTAAGTTTTACAAGACTTTTTTTTCGAAATTCAATAGAGAGCGTCTTTTTTGAGCTAAAAAAAAGATCCTGTTGTTCTAATAAGTCTTGTATGTGTTTCATAAATTACTGGTATTGCTCGTAGTCGTCTATATCTTCAAATAGATCATCGTCAAAAAGGCCACCTTCTTCAGCTGACTCATCATGCTCACTTTGAAATTGTATATCTTCTCTTTCTCCAGGCATAATCCCTTCGGAGTAAATTACTCTTGGGTAAGATTCGCCTGATTTAGGCTCGTTAATTTCCATAACTTCTACATAGAAAGTCCACATGTTAAGAAAGTCAAAAATGTAGAGAAACTTGTCTCCAACTTCTGTACATATCTGTTGTAATTCCCAATCAGACATTACAAATGCCTTTTCATCAACAGCGAACAGACTAATTTCATCACCTTGATTCCAATGTTCATCACTTTTATAGAATGAAGCCATTTCACCGGAATCTAAAGCAAATGCTTGTACAATGCTGTTGTGCAAGTCTTCAAAATTTGAATCACTTGCTATTTCAATGTCTCTAAATATGTCAGCTTGTTTGAAGTCAAGAATGACACGAAAACCGTAAATGGTCATATTAATTTTTTTATAAATATACGAATCCTTTTTAATGCTCTTTTAATCCTAATTCTTTCGCTTTTGTATGCATAAATTCAAAAGCTTTCTCGTACTCGTTTGTTATAACTCCGTCTAAAATTGCTTCTCTAATTGCATTCTTTAGGTCACCGACTAATTTACCAGGTTCCATATTAAAGGTTTGCATAATAAGTTCTCCAGATATTGGTGGTTGCCAATTCCTTATATGATCGCGTTCTTCAATATCTTTTAGTTTTTGTCGTACTATTTTAAAGTTGTTTAAAAATCGTTTTACTTTCACTTCGTTTTTAGAAGTTATGTCGGCTTCACACAACAGCATTAAATCTTCTACATCTTCTCCCGCATCAAACAACAATCGTCTAATTGCCGAATCACTTACAATATCTTTAGACAATACAATAGGGCGGAGGTGAAGTAGCACTAATTTTTGTACATACTTCATTTTCTCATTCAGCGGAAGTTTGAGTCTTTTAAATATTTTAGGAACCATTTTAGAACCTAAAAATTCGTGACCATGAAATGTCCATCCATGGCCTTCTTCAAATCTTTTTGTAGGTGGCTTAGCTATGTCGTGAAGTAATGCAGCCCAACGAAGCCATAAGTCATTTGTGTTTTTAGCTAAATTCTCTAAAACTTCTAAAGTATGGTAAAAGTTGTCTTTGTGCTTTTTACCTTGTATTGTCTCAACGCCATGCAAGGCTACAAATTCCGGAAAAAATTGGTGCAGTAGTTCGGTATTAAAAAGAAGTTTAAATCCTTTAGACGGTTGCTTTGCTGTTATGATTTTATTCAATTCATCAGTAATACGCTCCTGTGAAATGATCTCTAAACGTTTGCAGTTTCTTTTTAACGCAAGTAAAGATTCTTGTTCTATTGAAAAATCAAGTTGCGTAGCAAAACGAACCGCACGCATCATTCTTAAAGGATCGTCAGAGTAGGTAATGTCTGGGTTTAAAGGAGTTCTAATGATTCCATTTTCCAAATCTTGAATTCCATTAAATGGGTCTACCAATTCGCCAAACCGATTTTTGTTTAGGCATAGTGCAAGTGCATTAATAGTAAAATCTCTCCTATTCTGATCGTCTTCTAAAGAACCGTTTTCTACAATGGGTTTTCTGGAGTCTTTTCTGTAAGATTCTTTTCGGGCTCCAACAAATTCAAGTTCCAAATCGCCGTGTAATACCATTGCGGTTCCAAAGTTTTTAAATACTTGAACTTGTGGTCTGCCGTGTAGCTTTTTGGCTACTTTTTTTGCTAATTCTATTCCAGACCCAACACATACAACATCGATGTCTTTTGGTTCTTTCCGTTTTAAAATACGATCTCTTACATAGCCACCAATTACATAGGTCTCATAGCCTAGTTCGTCAGCGCATTCAGAAATGCAATTAAATACTTTATGTTTTAGGTATTCTTTCAATTTATTTACGAATGATATCAATTAAACCCGAAGCATCTAGTTTAATGATCATGGAACTTTGATTTAAATTTTTTTCGTCACGACGCAAATTTACAATATGATCGACAGAATTCTTAATATCTTCACTAATCTCTTGGAAGCAAGTAGCTGTTTTTTCTCCAGAGATATTTGCAGAGGTAGAAATAATGGGTTTGTTTAGTCTTCTAATCAGTTCTTTACAAAACGGATCTTTCACGATTCTAACACCTAAACTCTGGTCTTTATTTATTGCGTTTTGTGCAATTCCTTTAGGTTTGTCGTAAATAATCGTTAGCGGTTTTTCGGTATATTCGATCAAGTCCCAAGCAACCTCTGGAACTTCTTCTACAGTTCGTTCTAACCGTGTATGGTTGTCTACCAAAACAATAAGGCTTTTCGCTTCATCACGTTTTTTTATAGCGTAAACTTTTTTCACCGCTTCAGCATTACTAGCATCGCATCCAATGCCCCATATGGTATCGGTAGCATACAATAGAACACCTCCATTTTTAAGCACCTCTGTAGCTTTAAGTATTTCTTCGATCATTTTCAATTCGTTTGTAAAGAGCTATATTTTAATGGTATTTTCGTAGAGTTGATGCATTTTTTTTGCCACCATTTCTTCAGAGAATTGTTGAATATGCTTGCAACCATCTTCAATCATTTTGGTTCTAATTTCTGGGTTTTCTTCTATTTTTAAGATTGCATTGACTAATTCAATTTCGTTTTTTGGATCAATATAGATACTTGAGGGGCCACCTGCCTCGGCAAAGCAACTACCTCGTGAGGTTATTACCGGTGTTTTTGAATACAAGGATTCTATAATTGGAATGCCAAAACCTTCGAATACAGAGGGGTAAATCATTATTCTTGCCATTTGGTAAATAGCGGCCAATTCGTGAGTGTCATCTATTTTAAGAAATTGAACACGATCGTTCATTTCGTTGTCCTCTACAAATTTTTGACATTTTATTTTGTAATCTCCCCCATGACCAATGACAACTAATTTATGAGAAGGCAGCGTTTTTAATGCCCTTAATATAGTCATTAGGTTTTTTCGTTCATTAACACTTCCTACGTATAGTAAAAAGTTGCTCGGTAAATTGTGTTGGATTTTAAGATTTAGTTGCAACTCTATTGAAGCAGGTTTTTTAAATATTTTATGACAACTTTGATAAATTACTTCAATTTTATATTCATCAATTCCGTAAAATTGAACGATATCATTTTTTGTTTGTTCACTTATGGCAATAATCTTAGCCGCATTTTTACATGCATATTTACTTTTTAAATTGTAAATAAATCGATCTATAAAAGAATATTGTTCTGGGTATCTTAAGAAAATAAGATCGTGGATTGTAACAATTAATTTAATGCCCGTCTTTTTTCTTAGATAGGGGATTTCGTTGCTCAGTCCATGGTAAATTTCAATTTGATCTTCTTTAGCCTGTTTTAAGACATAAAAGTACCGCCACAGGGAAGAAAGAATCCCTTTAAATAAAAAATCAGGCGTTTTTATGGCTACGTTGTCTAATCCTTTTATAAATGCAACTCCTTCATGCATTTTTAGTTTTGGAGTATACAGTTTGAATTGTGTTTTTGGATGCTTTTTTGCCAAAATATCTAAAAGATTCCTGCTGTAATTACCTAAACCTGAATGGTTAAGAAATATTCGTTTTGCATCGTATCCAATGTTCATTTACGAAAAGGTTTTTACTGTTTTGAAACTTGAGCTTTGGTTCATTTTTTTCAAAAATATGAATTTATATTAGGCTTTGAACTCAATATCTTTAAAAGAATAGGCTTTGATTGTAACTTGCTGAGCATTTAGTTTAGGTTGCGGTTAAGTAACCACAGATGAACATATCTTATAAAAGTGGTGTAGGCGTAAAAACTTGCTATAAAAAAGCCTTCTATGCCATCAAGAAATCCTTTTTGAAGGATGTAGTGTTTGAAAAATCGAAAGGACGGTTTAGCGATAAAATGAAAAAGAGTGGCCTTTTTACCTTTTTTTGCCAAATCTTTAGCTTGCAGTTGCGCGTAAAAGGTGTTTTTTCTAACAAATTCATTAAAGTCTTTGTAGGTGTAGTGCTCTATTTTGTTTTCAAGAAAACCAACCTCTCCTTCCGTTTGTATTTCTTCATGCGCTAATTTACCATCGTACTTGGAGGTTTCTTTTTTAAACAATCGAATTACTTTGTCGTGCTGCCAACCACTGTATTTTATGCGCTTATTCATAAATATATTAGACCTTTTTATCCAATAGGCAGCGCTTGTATCTGTTTTAGTTAGTTCCGTTTGGATTTCCTTTTTTAATTGGGATGGAATCCTTTCATCGGCATCTAAAATAAAGATCCAAGAATGTTTAGCCAGGTTTATTGCGTAGTTTTTTTGACTCGAAAAATCGTCAAACTCCCTTTGCACCAAGCGTACTCCTTTTGCATTTGCAAGTGCAACTGTTTTATCAGTGCTGTAAGAGTCGATAATGATAAGTTCATCAACAAATGAAAGCGAATCAATCGCTGCCTCAATATTGAATTCTTCGTTATACGTGGGTATAATACCTGTTATTTTGGTCGTAGCGCTCACTCTTTTATAAATGTAACTATTTCTTTAGCAGCTTTAAATGAGGAACTTTCGTTTTTAGAAAGACTGAATGTGTAGTTAAAATACTCTTTCTGAATTTTTTTAAATGGTTCG
>NYWQ01000071.1 GCA_002685115.1 Flavobacteriales bacterium
AGAAAATGAAAAAATGGGTAGATATGGTAAATAGTGATCACTTTGACCTAAGAGGTCAATAAACGAAATACAATATTATCGAATTCTTTCGAAGCTAATGCCCAACGTTTTTTCGTAGTCCATTAACTTTTTTCGTTCAAATGCAGTTACAAAAGCCATAGAAACACCTTCCCTACCTGCCCGAGCGGTTCTACCAGATCTATGGGTATAGTACGCTTCACTTTCTGGTAGCTGAAAATGTACTACGTAGGATAAGGCATCGATATCTAAACCTCTTGCAGCTATATCCGTAGCAACAATTAATTGAAGATTCCCTTTCTTAAAAGCCCTCAAAACCTTTTCGCGTTCCTTTTGGTATAAATCTCCATGGATGGCGTCTACAGCAATATTTTTAGCAATTAATTGCTTGGATAAGTACTGAGTAGCCTTCTTGGTTTTGCAAAAAATAATACCTCTGTTTTTATGCTGTGATTTTAGAAACTGAACGAGTACATGAAGTTTCTCTTCTTCGTCGCAAACAAAGTATTTGTGCTGAATATTTTCGTTTACTAGTTTTTTACTGCTCGCTTCAATACGAGGAGCATCTGCAGCCATATGTTCTTTTATGATTTCTTTTAAAGTATGTGGCATGGTTGCAGAAAACAACCACTTGTTTGCATCTTGAGGAACAAAATCTAAAATTTGATCGAGTTCCTTTTTAAAGCCCATGCTCAACATCTCGTCTGCTTCGTCTAAAACAACAGTATCTACTTTAGACAAAGACAAAGCTTTGCGCTTGAGCAAATCTATTAAACGACCAGGCGTAGCAACTACAATGTGCGTTGGCCTTCTTAAGGATCCAATTTGCCGATCAATTTTTTCGCCACCATAGACAGCTTCCGTAAAAATTTTGTCAGAAAATTTAGTAAAACGAAAAAGTTGTTTAGCTATTTGTTGTCCCAACTCTCTTGTTGGGCATAAAATTAGAGCTTGTATTTCCTTACGTGAAGGATCTACAGAATGTAACAAAGGCAAACCAAAAGCAGCTGTTTTTCCTGTACCTGTTTGTGCCTGACCAATTAAATCCGTTTTTGTTTCTAATAACAAAGGAATGACATTGGTTTGTATTTCAGTAGGTTTGGTAATGTTCAAAGCCTCTAAAGCTTTTATAAAATCTTTTTTAACGCCTAATTCTTTAAAACTCTTCAAAATAACTCGTATTTAGTTGCGACAAATGTAGTTTAATACGGCTAATTTTTATCGCTTATAGATTTAAAATGTACAAAACAAATGAATCCCAATGATTCGCTTTTAATAGATCGCTGTTTTAAAATCAAAATAAAATAGGTTTTAACAAATCTTTACAAGAAGTGCATTAATAATTTAGTAATTTTGCATGCAACAAATATTTACAGATGAAAACGCCTCTACTAATAGTGAGTTTACTCGCCTTTCAAATCCTTTCCTTTGCTCAAATAAGCAATGATCCAGAAGCTAAATTACTTTTAGATAAGGTGAGCGAAACAACAGATGCTATGGATGCAATTCAAATTATATTTGAATACAAACTTAGTAACAAAGCCGAAGGTATTGAGGACTCTAGTAACGGAGAGCTTACCTTAAAGAAAGAACAATATTTACTTTCTTTTATGGGAATGGAACAAATGAGTGATGGCGAAAATGTGTGGACTATTTTAGCGGACGATGAAGAAGTTCAAATTTCTGAAATTGATTTAGAAGATGAAAATGCATTAACTCCTTCTAATTTTTTAAAAATGTACGAGAAAGGGTTTATATACCAGTTCATGGGAAAATCCGGAAACCTGCAAGTAATAGAACTTATTCCTGAAAACCCAGATGAGGTAGATTACATTAAAATTGAACTTTTAATTGATGTTGCACTACATCAGATAAAAAGCATCAAACAGTTTGGTAAAAATGCTACAGAAACAGCCTACATACTTCATAAATTTGTACCTGGAATCTTACCCGATAACGCATTTGAGTTTGACGAAACTAAATACCCAGATTTCGACATCATCGATTTGAGGTAAATTAGAATCATTCAATGCTATGAATTGCCTTTAAGTAAAAGAAAAAATTATTAATTTTACTGTTATTAAAATAGCCAAATTATGATAAATAAGAAAATAGAGGCGGCACTCAACAAGCAAATAGAAGCCGAAGCAAATTCATCAAATCTATATTTAGCAATGGCATCTTGGGCGGAAGCTCAAGGTTACGAGGGTGTTTCTAACTTTTTTTACGATCAATCGGATGAGGAAAGACAACACATGCTTAAATTAGTTAAGTACGTTAATGAAAGAGGCGGAAGAGCGCATATATGTGCTACCACAGAACCTCTGAAAATATTCGATTGTTTAACGCATGTTTTTCAAGACTTTTTGGACCATGAAGTAGAAATTACTCGTTTAATTAATGAGCTTGTACATGTTTGCCTCGAGGAAAAAGACTATACCACACAAAACTTTTTACAATGGTACGTTGCAGAGCAAATTGAAGAGGAAGCTGTTGCTAGAACTATTTTAGATAAATTAAAACTTATTGGTACCGACAAAGGTGGCTTGTACTTGTTTGATAGAGACATCAATCAAATAACTGTTACCAGTGCAGCTGGCCCTATGAGTGAGTAATTTTTTAATGAATTGATGAAGGCCGCTTGATGCGGTCTTTTTTTTTATATACATTTAAAATAATCAAAAGGCTCTAAGCAGTCTGAGCAAGTATACAATGCTTTACAAGCTGTAGAGCCAAACATACTCTTTATTTTAGTGTTCTCAGAACGGCATTGAGGACAAGCAACAGTTTCGTTAGCTAACAAACTTTTTTTGGAAAGTACTTTACCCACTGGTGGAGCAATACCAAAAGCCCTAAGTTTTTCTTTTGTTTGAGCATTCATCCAATCAGTAGTCCATGCAGGTTTATAAACCAGCGTAACCAATACATTTAGAACACCACTGGCTAAAAGTTTTTCTTTTACCATAGATTCAATCATATCCATTGCAGGACAACCACTGTAAGTGGGGCATAAAAAAACCTCTACCTTTTCAGGAGTTACAATCACATCTCTAATCATTCCCATTTCTATGATATTCACAACAGGAATTTCAGGATCTGGAACTTGAGCTAAAAGCTGGTAAATGGATTCTTTAGAGCGGTTTATTTTCATTGACTTAAATTACCATTTGGCGTCGGGATAAGCTCTTTGTAAGTATTGCATTTCTGTAAGTAAAAAACCTAAGTATTCTGTATGGATTCCTTGTTTACTTCCAGTAGTCATGTAAATAGATTCGGGAATTGTAAGCGAAGCCTCAGCAAATTTAGCTGTAATTTGAGCCATCAAAAAAGACTTCATCTCTTCACCTTTTGGCGCATAAGAAGCCTGCTGAGCTAACAAATCTAAAGCATCTTCTTCGTAAAGTTCGCCAACAAACATCCAAAGTTCGTTTACAGCTGTTTGCATTCTTTGCTGACTTTCATCGGTACCATCGCCCAGACGTAAAATCCACATAGAAAGATGGCGCTCATGATACGTGAGTTCTTTTAGCGCTTTTAATGCGATACCTGATAAGGTCTCGTCTTCAACCTCGGCTAGTACTTGATATGTCTTGAGTAAATAGAGCGACATAAAATACTGCCGTACAATTACAAATGCAAAGTCGGTATTTGGCTGTTCTGTAAGCATAAAATTATGAAACTGACGTTCCGATCTTCTGAAAGCCAAATCATCGGCTGTTCTTCCTTTTCCTTCGAGTTTCGCAGCATAAATTAAAAGGGCTTCTGCTTGACCTAATAAATCCAAGCCTAAATTAATCTGAGCTATGTCTTCTTCTAAAAATGGACCTTTACTACACAATTCAGATTGGCGATGAGCCATAATTAAACAATGATCTCCTAAACGGATACAAAACTTAGATAGATTTAAATCATCCATTATTACATGTTTTTGATCCCATCGGGTAATTCATAAAATGTAGGATGACGGTAAACCTTATCATCGGCAGGTTCAAAAAAGCTAGCATCATTTGCAGGATCTACCGCAACGATTGCATCTGCAGGAACAACCCACATTCCTTTTCCTTCTCCTCTACGAGTATATAAGTCGCGTGCATTTTGAACAGCCATTTCTTTATCGAATGCGTGAACAGATCCAAAATGTTTAAAAGGTAATCCTTTCTTAGATTGAATAAAAACCTCCCACAATTTTCCTTGCGTATCTTCAGTATCTTTAGTTTCGCTCATCTTTTTATTTTGTTGCCTGTTTTTTTGCGTATGCTGCAGCTGCTTTCCGAACCCACGCTCCATCTTTGTGGGCTTTTTTGTGATGGTTAAGTCTTTTAACATTACAAGGACCACCACCTTTAACTACAGACCAAAACTCGTCCCAATCGATGGCTCCAAAATCGTAGGAATTTTCGGCTTCGTTCCACTTTAAATCTTTGTCTGGTATAGTTAATCCAATCAAATTGGCTTGAGAAACCGTTTTATCAATAAACTTTTTTCTAAGAACATCGTTGTACTCTCTTTTAATTTTCCATTTCATGGCATTACCCGTTCTAGGAGAGTCACTGTCATGAGGGCCAAACATCATTAAAGAAGGCCACCAAAAACGATTGAGTGCATCTTGTGCCATTTCTTTTTGTGCAGGCGTACCATTAGCCATAGAGGCCATTATTTCATAACCTTGTCGTTGGTGAAAACTCTCTTCCTTACAAATCTTTACCATGGCTCTAGAATAAGGTCCATAGGAAGTTCTTTGAAGCGATACTTGATTTGTAATGGCTGCGCCATCAACCAACCAACCAATTGCGCCCATGTCTGCCCATGTAAGTGCCGGATAATTAAATATACTGGCATACTTCGCTTTTCCTTGGTGTAGTTTGGCGATCAATTCTTCACGAGAAATACCCAAAGTTTCAGTAGCGCTGTACAAGTACAAACCATGTCCGGCCTCGTCTTGAACTTTTGCCAATAGAATTTTCTTAGCCCTTAAACTTGGAGCTCTGGTAATCCAGTTCCCTTCAGGCTGCATTCCAATTACTTCAGAATGTGCGTGTTGCGACATTTGTCTAATCAAATGTGAACGATACTCTTCTGGCATAGAATCACGTGGTTCTATTTTATCGTTTGCGTCAATACGTTCTTGAAAAAGAACATCTAATTCTTCTGCTCCCATAACTTTTATTCTTTGTGTTCGTGTCCCCAAGTATCAAGCTCTTCTTCTGACCATAATTCTGGAAAGAAAATTCTCTTTTGATATTTGGGATGCATGTATTTTTTCCATGGACTACCACCCGTAGCTGCTACAGGCTTACCGCTAGACTCTAGGTAATGTTCTGCGGTACGGTAGTGCGTCATGGTCCATTTAATATTAATTTTATTATCCAAAGCCTTCATGGCCTTAATTAGTTTTGGACTTTTCTTATCTGTTTCGTTTAACGAATTGTATACGGCTCTAAGATTGGTATGTTCGTATTTTTTGGCAGTAGCCAATAATTCTTTGCCATACTTTTCTTCAAACATGGAAAGCATTAAAGATTTCTTTCCTGTTTTGTAGTTCTTTCCGGCAGCTTGCCAATAAAGGTGGTCTATTTTGGATTGCAGCCCAATTATTTCGTCTGCTTTTTCTTTGTATCGAGCGTCTAAAAGATTGTTTAAATCTGTACAAGCGATTTCAATTTTACGGTACTGTACAGATTGAAATCCGCTTGCAGGTGTAAGGGCATCTCTAAATTTCATGTACTGATCCACATCCATACCATATTTCATTATGGCAAAAGAGGATATAAGTACATCAAAGTAACGATTGATACGTCCTAATTTAGCTACAAAAAAATCGAGCGTTATGGAGTCTTCGTTCGAAACTTGCTCAATTTCAGAAAGGATCATTTTAAAGAGCAATTCGTTTACTTGATGATACATGATGAATACATTTTCATCTTGTAAAAAAGTTTTTGGCTTTTGGAGCGTTAGTAAAGTATCTACTTCACAGTAATCCCAATAATTAACGGGGTTGGTATAACGTAAACCAGATAAATATGGATCTGGATTTTCACCCAAATCTTGATATTTTGTATTGATATCTTTAATTAATTTATCCTGACTCATAAAATTATATAGTTTCGATATTTAAATAGTAACTAAACAAAGTACTGTTTGCAAATTTAAGCTATTTATCACAAGTAATCTCTGCGGAGCGGAAATTTAGAATTTAAAACAATAGTGCCTACTCCATAAAAAAAAGAAAACTATTAGATTAAAGCATCTAAAGAATTTAAACCGACTAATTTCTCACTGGTAAATCCTTCGGCATAATCTACACCAATAAGTCTTCCTAGATCCGAAGCTCTGTAACTAACACTGTCTATAAATTGTTTAGAAGATATAGGAGTATCAACTGNNTTAGATTCCGGATTGTAAAATTGTGATTTGTANGCCATAACNGCCTCAAGTTTCGTTTTCATATGCGANGAAATATCNATAACNAAATCGGGTTGTANGGCTTTCCANTGNATGTAATGTAAAACTTGTTTGGGTCTCCATGCTTTTTGCTTGAGGCCTTCAATTTGGGTTTCTATTTTTGACAATCCAGCTAAAAAGCAAGCGGTAGATACTAAACTAGATGCACGAGAATGATCGGGATGCCTATCCTCTATGGCATTGCACAATACTATTTTAGGTTGGTATTTACGAATCATTTCTACCAATTTAAGCTGAGATTCTTTTTGATCTGCAAATACGAATCCGTCTTCAAAACCAAGATTTTCTCTAAACTTTAGGCCCATAATTTGTGCCGCATTTGCTGCCTCAACTAACCTAAGTTCGCCTGAACCTCTTGTACCAAGTTCACCTCGGGTTAAATCAATAACTCCAACAGTAAAGCCTAATGCTATTTGCTTGCATATAGTTCCAGCACAGCCCAACTCAATATCATCAGGATGAACTCCAATAGCTAATATGTCTACCCTATTAGTCATTCATTAACTTTTTATATCGTATTCTTTTCGGTTCTGAAATGCCCAAGCGCTTGAGTTTATTCTCTTCATAATCAGAGTAAGAACCTTCAAAGTAATAAACTTCAGAATTTCCTTCGAAAGCTAATATATGAGTACAAACTCTGTCTAAAAACCATCTGTCGTGTGATATGATTACGGCACAACCGGCAAAATTCTCTAAACCTTCCTCTAGCGCTCTAAGGGTATTTACATCTAAATCGTTGGTAGGCTCATCTAACAGCAAAACGTTTCCTTCCTGCTTTAAAGCCATAGCTAAATGCAATCTGTTGCGCTCCCCTCCGGAGAGTACACTCACCTTTTTATTTTGATCTTGACCGCCAAAATTAAATCGTGAAATGTAGGCTCTGGAATTTAACTTTACGCCACCTAATTCAATATTGTCAAGGCCATCGGCAATATTTTCAAAAACTGTTTTTTCTGAGTCTATAGATTTGTGGTCTTGATCAACGTAAGAAACCTTAACCGTCTCACCAACCTCAAAGGTTCCTTTATCTGGGGTGTCGAGACCCATAATCATTCTAAACATGGTGGTTTTACCCGCTCCATTGGGCCCAACAATACCAACTATTCCTGCGGGTGGTAAATTAAAATTCAAATCACCGTAAAGTAATTTATCTCCAAAGGCTTTGCTTACGTTTTTGGCTTCAATAACATTGGTACCCAATCGAGGACCTGATGGGATAAAGATTTCTAATTTTTGTTCTTTATCCTTAGTTTCTTGCGCAAGCAATTGTTTGTAGTTATTTAAACGAGCTTTGCTTTTGGCATGACGCGCTTTGGGAGCCATACGAACCCAATCCAACTCACGCTCTAATGTTTTTTGTCTTTTAGAGGCTTGTTTGTCCTCTTGAGCCAAACGTTTTGATTTTTGCTCTAACCAAGTTGAGTAATTTCCTTTCCACGGAATACCTTCTCCTCTATCCAATTCAAGAATCCAGCCAGCAACATTGTCTAAGAAATATCTATCGTGTGTAATGGCAATTACAGTTCCTTTGTATTGTTGTAAGTGTTGCTCTAACCAGTGTACCGATTCAGCATCTAAGTGGTTGGTAGGTTCATCCAAAAGAAGTACATCTGGAGCTTTAAGTAGAAGTCTACATAAAGCCACACGTCTTCGTTCTCCTCCAGACAGGGTTGCTATAGAGGCATCACCATCTGGCGTTCTTAGTGCATCCATTGCACGTTCAAGTTTGCTGTCTAGCTCCCAAGCTCCTTTGGCATCTATAGTATCTTGTAACTCTCCTTGACGGTCAATTAGTTTTTGAAATGCATCGGGATCGTCCATTACATCTGGTTCTGCAAACTTGTCGTTAATAGCATTAAATTCGTCCAACACGTCCACAATATCCTGCACCCCCTCACGAACAATGTCCATTACAGTTTTACTCTCGTCTAATACGGGTTCTTGCTCTAATAATCCAACAGAAAAATCTTTATCAGAATAGACCTCTCCTTTAAAATCCTTATCTAAACCTGCAATAATTTTAAGCAAAGTAGATTTACCAGAACCGTTTAAACCAATAATACCGATTTTAGCACCGTAAAAAAAAGAGAGGTTTATATTTTTAATAATTTGTTTCCCGCTTGGAATAACTTTGGAAACTTTGTGCATTCCAAAAATGACTTTTTTATCGTCTGACATATCTATATCTAGTAATTGAATTTATATTGCTCAAATTTAAGCTAAATTTTCTAGTATTAAGAACCTTTAAAAAATGAAGTGTAAAGTAAAATGAATGAATAGTAGAAGGAATTTAAGGTCACTAAGACAAAAAGGATTGATTTAAAAATAGGGTATACTTTTATGAGACGGTATTATACATTAACAGCAAAAAAAAACTCAATTCCTATTCAAAAGTAGCCTAAAATAGTAAGTCAACCAAAAAATAATTTAGTTGCGTAAAAATTTTAAAGCATCCTTTTGCTTGCTTAGACTTGTGTAGGCTGTTAAAACTTTCAGGCAAAGCAGGTCTTCAAAATTGGTGTTCTGAAATTGAGCTACATGCTTGTGTGCGTTCTCTATAATTTGCAATGCCTCATCGTTATGTTTGGAAAAGTATTTTATTTTAGATTCTAAATCAGAAAAATCACTATTGATCTCAACGTAGTGAATATTTGGTTTTAAAAGTCCTTCCATAAACCACGTTTCAAATTTAGGCTTTGGCATAAAACACAAAGAGTTGGAAGACATAACCCACTTTAAGTTGGTAGCCACATCGTTGCCCTCTGGGCAAAAAATAAATTTATATTGGAGCTGCTCTGGTATAGACATTCGTGTTTTTTGCCATGGCAAATCGGCTCGAGGCACGTTGGTTTGTCCGACATTAAAATTGGGCTTGTTCCAAAATTTTTGAACAAAGGCAATTCTATTTTTTTGATAAGCACCACCCCTCCATACCAAACTGTCTTTTTTTTCTAAAAATGAAATTGAATCTTTGACAAAATAAAAATGGCGGTTTTTGTTTAATTTAAATAGAATGGAATTTGCGTTGTCGCCTTCAATCGTTCTAGCCTTTACTAAGGTTGGATAATTGTTTACGGAGGTTTTATCACCAAAATAATAAGCAAAAAGCGTGTTTTTCTTAAAATAATGTAAAAATTCCTTTAAATCCAGATAGTAGCCTGTTCCGTTCGTTTTTTTAAAGTTTTTAATCGAAACAGCTGTGTCTGGCAAACGGATCTTATCGGTTATTTTGAGGTAATAATCGAGTCTAAATTTTAATTCACCTGGATTGCAACTACGTTCAAAATCCAGCAGTTTTTTGTATTTTTTTTTGAAGAAAAATACAGGCAAGAAATTGTAGGCATAATTGGATACGTAATAAAAGACTCTGTTTCTCATCTTTAGGTTTAATACGCTAACAAATTGAAAAAACTATTTTCAGTTTTGTTGAAAATCTGAATTCAAAAATACAGTTTTAAATACTATTCTGGATCCTAAATTACTCAATCTACATACAATTAGAGAAACATCCTCCTATTTAGTGCACTAATCCTGTTTGTTCATGCTTCTACAATGCTTATAATTTAAGGGATTGTTGTATATATTAGAGTTTAATGAATTTTTTACCACGACTTCTAACGCCATTAAAATCAACAGAAACAATGTAATTCCCATTTGGTAAATTGGATACATCTAATGTGTTGTACCAATTGTTTATACTTCCCTTTAACACCGTTTCACCCTTTATAGAAGTGATGTAATAGCTTGTATTTTTTGGTGTACTGTACACGTCTAAATGAACAGAACTTGTGCTTAATGTGGGGTAAATTTCAAAGTTCTTTTTTTTATTTTTTTTCTTAAAAAAACTTGGTGCAAAAAAACCAACAATTAAACCTAGTGATACATATAGGATTGTGTTCCCAAATAAATCTCCGATAACAAAACCGAATACAAGACCGCAAAGCAAAGCTAAAATTCTAATTCTCCCAATACTCATATATTAAATTGTTAAAAATTAACCATTTTTAAATCCTTGGGAAAAAATTACACTTAAATATATAAATAAATATTTATATAATTATTAAAAAAAGAATTATTTAATACGCGGATCTAAAATATAATAGAGAATATCTGTAAAGATGGTAATAAAGACAAAGCAAATAGAGAGCGTTAAAACGGCTCCCATTACCAAGGGTAAATCTAAATAGTCAAGTGCGTAAACAATTTCTTTACCAATACCATTCCAACCAAAAATAAACTCAACAAAAACAGCTCCAGCTAACATAGAAGCCAGCCAACTGGATGCAGCAGTAATAACTGGGTTAAGCGCATTGGGAAGTGCATGAAAAATTAAAACCCTAAAATTTGAAAGGCCTTTGGCCCGGGCAGTTCTTATATAATCTTCCTGAAGCGTATCGAGAATTGAATTGCGAGTTAACTGTAAAACAACAGCTAAAGGACGAATGCCAAGCGTAAAAGCTGGGAGTACTAAATTTTTTAAGATCAAGGTTTCTCCACTACCGTAATCATCTACCGCATACAAACTTCCCGTCATAGACAAGCCCGTGTGTTTTTGGTAAACATAGCCAAACAACCAAGCAATAATAATCGCAGAAAAAAAGGAGGGCAAAGCCATACCAAACACAGCTGTACTGGATAAAAATTGATCTATAAATTTATGCTCATACAAGGCACATACAAGTCCAAAAGAAATACCTAAAACCAAAGCAAAACTCATTGATGTTAAGGCTAAAACAAAAGTGTTGGGTAAAGTATTGGCAATAATAGAGCTTACTGATACCCCTTTTCGAACAAAGGATTCTCTTAAATAGGGAGCTTTAAGAACTACATCGAACTTTTTCGTATGAATAGAACCAACGACCGAATAAGCATGTTTAGCTAAATTGCTAAAGTCATCCGGATTGGTACTGTGAATAGATATTGGAACTAAATCATTTATAAAGTAGGCGTATTGTTGAAGTAAGGGTTTGTCAAAACCATATTTTTTCTGAATGGTCAAACGCATCTGCTCATTGTCTCTCTGACCTAACATCATCCGAGAAGGATCTCCGGGTAGTATGGAAAACAAACAAAAAACCAAGGTAGAAACGCCCCATACAACCAATAGTGTATAGGCGAGTTTGTATGCAATGGCTTTTAACAAATTAGTTGTTTAAGTATTGTTTTTTTAAGTCGTCAGCAGACGGAAAATCGTTGTGGTGCCATTTGTTTACAATGGTTCCCTCTTGCAACCAAAGCATACCCGGATTGGCACGAACAATGGTTTTCAAAGTGGTTTCGTCGGTAAAGAAAAATGGAATAGAAACACCAGCTTCTTGACAAATGGATAGCATTTGAGACTCGGTAGTTGCAGACATGGCTACAATAGATACTGCTTCTTGTTCGAGTTCATTTATGATTTTCTCAACTTTTTGAAGGCCTTCATCATCTGATTTAGTCAAATCGTACATCACAAATAAAACGGCATTAGAGGCTTTTAAAATACTATCTGTTACATCTCCAAGCGCATCCGATTCAATAGAAAAATCATGAATTGGTGGATGGTCACCTTCCAGAATAAGTTTGGTCTCTCGATCCACAAAAGTAGCGCCCTGAATTTCCCAAGGTTTGTCTTGGGTCGTGTAATCTGAAACAATGCCGTTAAGTTCATACTTCCAAACATCTTCGTATACATCAGCTTGAGCTCCTTCTGGCAAAACCATGTCTACGGCAATGTTTTTACCAATCGCATAAGGTCGGTAATCTCTTATAGGAAGATGAGAATAGGTGTGGTAAGAAAAAGCAATACATGTAATTAAAGCCAAAGTAGCTAAAGTCCATTCTCTAATTTCTTTGGGTAAGAATTTGTTTACAAGCCAGGTTAAAACAAACAAAATGAGGGTAAAATAAACAGGTAAAAACCAATCTAATATATAATGAGAGAAGAGACCTACAAGAACAAGTGCCGCTGGTAAAATCTTTACGTTAACTTTATTTGTTTGGTACTTAACTTTAGCGTGAAAAGCCACAATAATAAAAATAAGTACACTTAGCACTACATCTTTGGCAAATGATTCCCAAGGAGTAAGTTTAATGGCATCGCCAAAACAACCACAATCAGTTACTTTATTGAAATAAGCCGAATAAAATGTTAAACCGTCAAAAAATAAAATCATCAACAGTAAAGAGAAAGCGGTTAGTTTCATTTTAGCTCCAACCAGAACGGCTAAACCTAATAATATTTCGGCAATGCAAATAAAAACAGCCAGTGGATATACATAGTCTAAAAAGAAGGGTATATCGAGCACATCTGGCGCAAAATAATCGTGAAGTTTAAATGAAAAACCTACAGCATCATTTGCTTTAACAAGACCTGAAACAATAAATAAAGCACCAACAAGAGTGCGCGAAATGGTGGTTAATTTTTGCATATTATTGATTTTCTAAATGAATTAAGGCGAATACGGCATAGTTTACCATATCGTAATAATTGGCATCAATACCTTCACTCACTACTGTTTTTCCTTTGTTGTCTTCTATTTGCTTAACACGTAATAATTTTTGCAAAATTAAATCGGTTAAAGAACTTACTCTCATCTCTCTCCAAGCTTCGCCATAATCATGATTTTTGGCTTCCATTAATTCTTTAGACTCTTTCGCAAAATGCATGTAAGATTCTAAGGCTTGAGCTACATTTAGGTCGGGTTGCTCAGCAACGCCCTTATCAAGTTGAATAAGAGCAATGATCGAATAATTTAAAATACCAATGAATTCAGCATACACTCCCTCATCAACGCGCTGTATACCATTATTTTCAATACTTCTTATGCGCTGTGCTTTTATAAAAATTTGATCGGTAAGCGATGGCAATCGAAGAATTCGCCAAGCACTTCCATAGTCTTTCATTTTCTTTTCGAAAAGTTCAGAACATGTTTTAATGACTTGATCGTATTGTTGAGAGGTTTTACTCATCTGAATTGAATGTAAAGAATAATATTTTTTACTTTTGATGCTAATTTAATCGTTTCTTTATTGAAACAAAAATTTATTCTTTGAAAAGAACCATCAATTGCAAAGGGCGTTTAATTGATTTGAGTAAACCCAAGGTAATGGGCATAATAAACTGTACCCCCGATTCTTTTTTTGCGGGAAGTAGAACATCAAATTCAAAAGAACTCGTTGCAAAAACAGCTTTAATGCTTGATGAAGGAGCAACGTTTATAGATATAGGTGCCTATTCATCTCGACCAGGAGCTCCATTTGTTTCTCAAGAAGAGGAACTACGTCGATTGGTTCCTACCATAGAATTACTGGTTAAAGAGTTTCCAGAACTTTTAATTTCAGTTGATACTTTTCGTGCAGATGTCGCATCAAAAGCTGTAGATATAGGCGCCTGTATGGTAAATGATATCTCGGGAGGAAATTTAGACCCAAATATGTTCTCTGTTGTGACAAAAACACAAGTACCCTATATTTTAATGCACATGCGTGGCACGCCCAAAACTATGGCTTCACTTAATACATACACTAATTTAATACTCGATATACTAAGTGAATTACAAGTAAAAATAAAGTGCTTAAACGAATTGGGCTTAAACGATTTAATTATTGATCCTGGTTTGGGTTTTGCAAAAGACCTGGAGCAAAATTATAAAATTGTAAAGCATTTAAAATCTTTTGAATGTTTGGAGCATCCATTACTTATTGGTGCATCGCGCAAGTCTATGGTCTATAAGTTATTAAAAACAACTGCAGCGCAAGCACTTAATGGAAGTACCGTGATACATACCGCTAGTTTACTAAATGGAGCTTCTATACTAAGAGTACATGACGTAAAAGCTGCGGTAGAAGCGGTAAAAATTACTAACTTGTTAAAAAATTAAAACGCTTTTGGGATTTTTAGATTTTAACCTGCTCGATTTACTAGATATATTTTTAGTAAGTACCCTACTCTACCAGCTATTCAAGCTGGTAAGAGGTACCGTTGCCATAAAAATATTTATAGGTTTGGCATTAACTTATTTGTTTTGGAAACTTGTAGGAGCATTACAAATGGAGGTTTTAAGTGAGATATTAGGTCAATTTATTGGGGTTGGTGT